>JAHDDE010000004.1:74554-130519 GCA_020629515.1 Saprospiraceae bacterium
AAGATAATACATTACCCGATGGCACAGGGGATGGTAGAGATTCGTGGAGAAATAGCACACTTGGAGGTGTTATTCAGATCACAGGTAGTCCTGTCACATTTGGATCACAGGGAGCCAAACTTCCAAACGATCAAAGTCGCGTCGGATATCAGGAGATAATGGTCGAAACGAATACAAACTACGATATCCAATTTTATTATACCATGGTAGCCGATCCTACAGATCCGTTCGTCACTGTATCTGTATTAGGTGTGACACAATTTGGGCCTTTTGAAAGTAGAGAAGATGCAGTTGCGGGCACTCTTGCTTCAGTTACTGTTACGGATATTTCTGATCCATCAGTTTATCTTGAGCAACAGTTGTCATTTAATTCTGGTGAAAACAATGTGATTGCGATTTACTTTTTTAATGGCCCTGTTGAAGCTCGATTAGACAATTTTACAATTGACATTGGTGCGGAAGGAGCAGTACCTCCTTCGGCAGGATTTGATGTGATACAGAGTGATGAAAATTTCCTAGAGTATACTTTCTTTAATTCTTCTAAAGAAGCTGTGAGTTACGAGTGGGATTTTGGAGATGGCAACACATCAATGGAAGAATCACCTACTCATGTTTACGCTACTGCGGCTGAATATACTGTCACACTTACTGCTTATAATGATGTGGGATTGTCCACTACCTTGAGCAAAAATATCAATATACAAGCTCCGGTAACTGTAGATTGTTCATGGGAAGTTGATCCAGAAGATTATAGGACAGTATATTTTACTGATGCATCAATAGGGGCCGAATCTTTGCTTTGGGAGTTTGGCGATGGATTTCAGTTTACTGGCATGAGTGCATCTCATACTTATAGAGAAGATGGCATTTATACTGTTACGTTGACATCAACGAGTATTACTGGATTACAGGACTCTAAGCAATTTGATGTAACTATTTCTCAAGGTTTTATTGCAACAATAAGCGAAGCCAGTTTTGAGGATAATGATCCTTCAGCAGCAGCTTGTGGCTCGGGATTAGATGGTCGTGATTGTTGGAGAAATAGTGCTTTAGGGGGTGTAATACAGATTACTTCAGGGCCAACCGTTACAGGATCACAGGCTGCGAAGTTACCTAGTGATGGCTCTCGAATAGGTTATCAGAGGGTAATGGTGGAGCCGAATACACAGTACAATGTCAATTTTAATTATACAATGAAAACAAGTCCAGAAGGAAGTCTAACTGTGGCTATTCTTGATGGATCTACATTGACAGATATTTCCCAAGTTGCAGGCGCCACACTTGCTTCAGTCACTGTCAATGATCAAGCTGATGCTAATACTTATGTGACCGAGACGATTTCATTCTATTCAGGTAGTAGATCAGAAGTTGCGATTTTCTTTACTAATGAAGGTGTAGAAACAAGGTTGGATGACTTTTCTATAGAAGCAGTAGAATTGCCAATGCTCGCAGAAGGTGGGTTCGAAGATAATTCGCTTGCAGATGGTACAGGAGATGGTCGTGATTCATGGAGAAATAGTGCATTAGGAGGAGTAATTCAGATAACTTCTGGACCAGTAGTAAGTGGATCACAAGCAGCTAAATTACCTTCTGCTGGTGATCGAATAGGATATCAGTTGGTGTCTGTTGCGCCTAATTCGCAATATACATTGACTTATAACTATACAATGAAAACAAGTCCTGAAGGGAGTTTAACAGTGTCTATTTTAAATGGTAGTACATTGAATGACATTTCTGAAGTACCTGCAGCCACCATTGCTACAAGTATGGTGAATGATCAAACAGATGCTAATGCCTATATCACTGAGACTATTGCTTTTAATACTGGAAATAATACGGAGATTGCGGTGTTCTTTTCGAATGTGGGTGTTGAGACGAGGATAGATGACATTACGTTAGCGCTCACAGAAGGTTTTATGCCGATGGTTTCAGAAGGGGGGTTTGAGGATAATTCTTTGTCAGATGGAACTGGGGACGGACGAGATTCTTGGAGAAATGCACTTGGAGGAGTAATACAGATTACATCAAGCCCTACTAACAGCGGGTCACAAGCGGCTAAATTGCCATCCGCTGGCGACCGTGTTGGAATGCAGGAGATTGAGGTAGAACCCAATACCAATTATAGGGTGTCTTTCTTTTATACGATGAAGACGAGTCCAGAGGGTAGTTTGACTGTTTCTATTTTGGATGGGACAGCGTCTACACTTACAGATTTGTCACAAGTACCAGGTTCAACAATAACTTCAGTAACTGTGAATGATCAAACGGACGCCAATACATATATCATGGAAAGCATGGAATTTAATTCGGGTTCAAATTCAACGATCGCTATTCTATTTACAAATCAAGGAGTGGAATGCCGTGTTGATGACATTTCTATCACAACGCTTTAATTGGCAAAGCAAATATACAATCAAGAGATGCTGATACAGCGTCTCTTGATTTGATGTAATAATTTAATTTAATATGATAATAAGATATATATATATCCGACTCAATAGGATCGTACCCTTTATAATTCTTGGTGTTATGTCTTTTATAGTTGCTTGTTCTGATAGTGCAAGTGAAATATTAACACCAAACAAAGTGGACCCTATCGAAAATGAAGAACCAGAGGTCATGACAAATGATAAAGTCGAGGGCATAGATTTTTTCTTACCTAATATTGACCTCAATAATTGGAAAGTAACCTTGCCGATAGGTAATCCAAGCGAGGTTGAGCCACCAGAAATTTTAGACTATGCTAATAATGAGACTTTACAAGAGTTTATGTTCAACGACAGTACTGATGGTTCTTTAGTATTTTATACTTATCCTGGAGCTTCGACTAGGAATTCTTCTTATTCTCGTACAGAGCTTCGAGAACAAATGGTGCCAGGAAGTAATAACACTAATTGGACTTTTAAAGAAGGCGGTTATATGAGGGGAAAGCTTAAAATGGATGATATAAGTAAAGATACGGATGGAAAATATCACCGTACTATCATAATGCAAATACATGGTAGGCTAACTAATGCTCAGAGGGATCTCATTGGTGAAGATGATAATAATGCACCTCCAGTGCTTAAAATATATTGGAATAATCAGAGAGTTAGGGTACTTAGAAAGGTTCTTAAAGATGTTGATGTGAATGACCGGGATATTTTGAAAACTAATGCTTGGACTGATGAAGGTCACTGGTTTTCTAATGAAGTAGGATTTGATGAATTCCAATTGGAAGTAAAAGTCTCTGAGGGTAAGATGGAAGTAGTGTTAAATCAGGATGAGCGCTTAGTTTTCGATGATATACATATGCAAAAGTGGGGAGTATTTGAAAATTATTTCAAAGCTGGAAATTATTTGTCAACTACTGATGACGGCTCTTTTTCGAGGGTAAAGTATTATGAATTAGAAGTGTCTCATTAAAGATGAGATGATTTGATACTAGATGAGCTTATTAAATGTGATTTATTGCACTACATAAGTGAACGAAAAGGTAAAATTTTGACCGAATTCATAAATCACAAAGATTATATCACAAATAATTATCTATTCTTTTTTTTATTCTAAACAAGCAGTTATATTTGGTCAACCAATTATTGGTCAACCAAATTTTGGTTTACCAATAATTGTATGTTTTGACATAGCAACAGAATTGTAAATGCGCTTCTTTGCTTATGTCGATTGAATAATTTTTTAATTAACCTTTAATAGAGGTGTCGTATGAAAAGAAATTTTAATTTAACAGAACGTTTTGTTCAGAATCCTTTGCGAAAAGGAGGCAGTGGATTATTATTCCTCTGCATTATGTTATTCTGTGCATCTTACTCAATTGCTCAGAATACTATTACAGGAACGGTTAATGATTCCAATGGGGAGCCCCTTATTGGTGTTAATGTAACCGTTGTCAATACATCACGAGGAACTATAACTGATCTCGATGGAGCTTTCGAAATACAGGCTGGTCCAGAAGATGTTATAGAGTTAAGCTTTTTGGGGTATGAGACACAGCAGTATGCTGTCGGTAATGCTACGAGCATTGATGTCGTACTTGCAACTAGTTCTGAGTTAATAGAAGAAGTGATAGTTGTAGGTTACGGTAGTAGAAAAAAGTCCCATAACACTGGTGCTATCGCTCAGATTAATGGGGGAGATGTAGCTGCCATTCAAGCCAATCGGGTTGATGACGCTCTTGCTGGCAAACTGTCGGGGGTCTTGATTCAAAATCAAAGTGGAGAGCCTGGCGCAGATCCTAAAATTCAGATTAGAGCGGCTTCATCAATTTCTGGAGATTCAGAGCCATTGATCGTTGTTGATGGTTATCCTATTTCAGGTAACCTTGCCACCGTTAATCCCAACGATATCGAGAGTATGGAAGTCCTAAAAGATGCTGCTTCTGCGGCTATCTATGGATCAAGAGGAGCCAATGGGGTGATTTTAGTTACTACTAAAAAAGGAAGAAGCGGTGCGCCAAGCGTAAGCTACAATGCTTATGTAAGTACTTCGAGCAAGTATTCATCTAATATACTTCAGACAGCAGCACAAGCAGCTGCAACAGCTGAGGCGTCAATAGCAGATGGTTCTTATAATGTTTCCAATTTAGATCCTTCATTTGTTGATTTTAGAATAAATGGATGGAAAAATTCTCCTGATGTAGTTGCAGTAGAAGATTGGTTGTTCCAAACTGGAAATAGTATGAATCATGATTTAAGTTTCAGTGGAGGTACAGATAAAGTAAATTACTTTGCTTCAGTTGGATATTTAAATACTGAAGGTGTGGCAATCACTCAAGGTTTTGAGAGATATAATGCGAGATTGAACCTCGATGCAACATTGAGTGATAAGTTAAAAGCAGGAATCAATATCAATGGTTTTGTAGGAGATAGAGATATTTTGGCTCATGATATGAGAGATTTATTAAGAGCTTATAGTGTGCATCCGATCTATCATACAGAGGCGTCAATTGCTTTTGTGCAACAATTAGATCAGCAAGCTCAATCTTTAGGATATTCTTCTTTTGACTCTGGTTTTAGAGGTGGTTCGGATGCTCCATGGAATAGTAGTATTTATACCTTAGAGCCTGGCATGACTGCACAGGATTGGCACTATGGTAGAAGTGGAAATGGTATAGGTGGTTCAGGTGACGCAGGACCTGCTACTAAGTTAGATAATGCTAATCGATGGCAGAAGACTTACTTCGGAAATGTAAGTTCTTATCTGCAGTACAATTTGGCTGACGGCTTAGATATCAAAACTGTATTAGGTGGAGATATGAGAGATACGAGAGATTTTTATTCGCAGGGTCTTGAAGCTGATTCAAGAGCGAGAACTACACAAACAGACTTAGACCAAATCGATGTAAAAAGAACATCTTGGTTAAGCGAGACCACCTTGAGTTATACAAAAAATGTGGGAGCTCATGATATTTCTGCTGTAGCAGGTATGGAGTTTCAAAATCTATATGCTACTGGTATTACTTTAAGAGGAACGAATGTTCCATTTGGTCAACCTTTTAACTTTGCTCTTTTAGATCCTGCTGATATTTCTATATCTGAAAGAGATGAGACTATATCAAGAAGAAGTGTTTTTGGTAGAATCAATTATGCTTATGACAACAGATATTTAGCATCAATCTCACTCAGAAGAGATGGAGATTCAAGATTCGGAGCTAATAATAGATTTGAGACTTTCCCAGCAATATCGTTAGGATGGAATGTGCATAATGAGGCATTTTTTAACTCTGATTTCTTAACTGATCTTAAGCTTAGATTTAGTAGAGGATCATTAGGAACGACTTCATTCTTAGGAGCTTATAATTCACTGAGTCTACTTAATCCGCAGGCTACATTATTTGGAACAGGATTTTTAATTCCTTCAGATATTGCAAATCCTGACTTGACATGGCAGACTAATACGGAAACTAACTACGGAGTGAATCTTGGATTCTTAGGAAATAGATTTACACTCGGAATCGATTACTATACTTCAGATATTGAAGATATATTGATCAATCAAAGTGTATCTGAAGTATTAGGAACGACTTCTATAGCGCTCAACTCAGGTGATGTAAGAAGCTCTGGTGTGGAATTAGAATTAGGTGCGGCAATAGTAAATAATAGTAACCTAAAATGGAATGTGAGTGCTAACTTATCAACCGTGAATTCTGAAATTACAGATTTAGGTGGGTTGACAGAATTAGCTCCAACTATTTATGGTCAGAGTGGAAGAGGTCCAATCTTTAGAAACTATGTGGGAGGACAGATAGGCGAAATGTGGGGATACGAAACCAGTGGGTTAGTAGAGATGGAATACCTCAACAATCCTATTGAGTATCCAGGTCAAGAAAGCGGATATAGCTACTTAGTAGATCAAAATAATGATGGCGTAATTAATAGTGATGACTTAGTAAAAATAGGTCAAAACACCCCAGACTTTTATTGGGGACTTAGTAGTCAGTTGATGGTAAATGACTTTGATGTGTCTATGCAGTTCCAAGGTGCTCAGGGTGGTGAAGTTTATAACATAGACCCATTATATTTTGGTTCTCAGTGGGGTAGATCACTCCAAAGCAGTTTTGACTCGGAGGGCGATGGCATCGCTGATCATAACGGTTTACACTACGACCGAAATAGAGATCAAACAGATGCTACTATACAAGATGCATCATATATCGCATTGAGAAATTTAACGGTTGGATATTCTCTTGATCCGAGTTTGACCGACAACATTGGTTTGGGTTCAGTTAGATTGTATTTAGCAGCATCGAATCTATTATACCTGATGGGAGATGACTATACATCTTATAATCCTGAAGGAGTAGAAATAACTAATGGTGGGTACCTCGGACCAACAACTTATGGAGTTCAGGTAGGAGCAAGTCCTGTAGTGAGAAGCTTTACTTTCGGACTTAATGTTAATTTTTAAATAATAGAACAATGAAATTATTATATATCATATTAGGTTTATTGTTATTGGTGACTACTTCATGTGATAATGATTTAGAACAAGCACCACCGAATATCGCAAGTGCTAATTCTTTAACCGATTATTCGGGCATATTGAATGCGGCATATTTTTATCAACTCGGTTCGGCTACACCATTAGCGGTAATGGGTGATTTTAGAGCGGATAATGCTTTTATGTTCGAGCCGCCGTACACTGATTTTGACATATTTGATCAGAATTTGACATCTATGGATGATCAATTTTTTGGTCCTTTTTACACTGGTTTATATAAGTCAATCTTAAGTGCTAATAATGTGATCGAAAATTCTTCAAATGCTACAGAAGTGGCAGAAGCTCAATTTTTGAGAGGGTTGTCATATTTTAAATTGGTTAAAGTATTTGGCGATGTGCCAGTTAATCTTTCGGCTACTCCGAGTACGACAGACCCCGCAGTACTAGAAAGACAGCCGGCTCAGATTGTATATAATGATGTCATAATTCCTGATTTAGAAGCCGCTGCTGCTGCTCTTGGTACTGCAATAGTTGATGGGAGAGCATCTCAATTTGCCGCCCAAGGAATATTAGGTAAAGTACATCTGCAGATGGGTAACTTTAGTGCGGCACAGTCAGCATTAGCATCGGTTGTCAATGGTGCTGCCTCTGCAGGTATTATGCTTCAAGATAATTTCGCTGATGTATTTGGAGAAGCTAATGACTTAAATTCTGAGATCATTTATGCCACTCAATTTAATAGTTCCATTGTAGACGAATATGGATTTTCAGAGTTTTGGTCATGGTCCGGTGGCTTAGATACAAAATCTTTAAATCCTTTAGATCAAGATTTAGTTGCGGCCTTTGATGCAAGCCCTGGAGATTTAAGACGAGCAGTAACTATAGACGAAACGGTAATGGCTTCTCCTAAGTTTCCTCAAACTAATGGTCCTGACCATGATTGGATTGAGTTGAGATTAGCAGATGTAATATTGATGTATGCTGAGGCATTAAATGAAACTGGAGGCACAGCAGCTGCAATCACTGAGCTAAATAAAGTAAGAACACGAGCTGGATTAGCAGGTACTACTGCTGCTTCTCAAAGTGAAGTGAGAATGGCTATAGCGAATGAAAGAAGACTAGAGTTAGCATTTGAAGGACA
The DNA here is from genome assembly GCA_020629515.1 of Saprospiraceae bacterium. GTDB lineage: Bacteria > Bacteroidota > Bacteroidia > Chitinophagales > Saprospiraceae > GYS-P2D. Next base: position 82,632 of record JAHDDE010000004.1, read on the forward strand.
CAGATGGTTTGATTTAGTGAGAACTGGTACTGTAAATGCGGAAATGGGACAAAGTGTTGATAGTCGTTATCACGTATTCCCTATTCCAATTTCTGAGGTACTCTCAAGCTTTGGAGTAATTACTCAAAATGATGGTTACAATTAGTAGGTACGATTTGAGAATTACAGCTTATACAATTTAATAGTTGAATAGTTTTGATATAATCATTTTTGGATGGAAGTTTCAGACGACGAACTTCCATCCATAATGGTTTAGAATAATCTTGTAGTCATAAATCTTCATTATCAGAATTCTAAATAAAATAGGTCTATTCTTGATTGGGTTAGGTCCCGCTTTTATGGCTATTGGATATACCATTGGCACAGGAAGTGTAACTTCTATGATAGTTGCGGGGAATCGCTTTGGTATGGATTTGCTTTGGGTCTTAGTATTAAGCTGTTTTTTTTCTTGGGTGCTGATGGAAGTCTATGGTAGATACACCTTGGTTACTGGCGAAACTGTCTTGTACGGCATCAGAAAGCATATAAATGGTGGAAGCCTTATTGCAATATTGATTATAATTGGTGTTTCGGTTGGACAATGGAATTCACTTATTGGCATATTAGGTATATCCGCCAATGCCATTTTTGAAGTCTTGGCAATCTATTTTCCTATTCTCGCTAGGCACTCCTATTGGGCCATATTGATCATTGGGGCAACTGTTTTATCACTCATGTACTACATATTGATCCAAGGGAAGTACAGTTATTTGGAAAAAGTACTCATCTTCTTTGTCTCATTGATGGGGATCTCTTTTCTTTTATCCTTATTCTTCGTGACTCCGAGTGGTTCTGATTTAGTTCGAGGATTAAATCCTAAAATCCCAAATGTACCGGGTGGTCAGATGTTAGTTGCTGCTTTTGTAGGTACCACCATGGCTGCTGCTACCTTTTTGTCGAGATCTCTTTTTGTCAAAGGTAAAGGGTGGAATATATCTAATCTAAAGGATCAAAGTAAAGATGCTCGTATTGCCGCTATTCTGATTTTTTTAATCAGCGGATCAATCATGGCTATATCAGCAACAGCCTTGTCCAATAGTGATGTATCTATAGTAAAGGTATTTGATATGATTGGCACTTTGGAACCCTTATTAGGAAGTTTTGCAGTGACTATTTTTCTATTTGGTATACTAGGCGCGGGCTTATCATCTGTATTCCCCATACTATTGATCACACCGATATTAATCGCTGACTATCAATCTGGAGAACTCGATCTACAATCTAAGCAATTTAAATTGATAACTGGGTTTGCATGCATATTGGGCATGTTGGTCCCAATATTTGGAGCAAACCCTATAAACGCTCAAATTCTGTCACAGGTATTCAATGTATTTGTCTTGCCATTGGTGATTATAACGATATTGATATTAGTCAATAGAAAGCAATTGATGAAGGAGCATAAGGCTTCGTTGTTTTTAAATATCAGTATGGTCTTAGCACTGATTTTCTCATGTATCATCAGTTACAATGGTGTTTTAGCTATAATAGATTCACTGAGATGAGAGGAACATATAAATCGAATAGGTTGAAAGAAAAAATCAAGAAAATATCCAAGTCAAAAGTGATTCGGAATATTTTGAATGAAATAAATGATGTACCATTATTAACAATAGTTTTTTCATACTCAAGGGTGCTCTTTTGCAGCACCCTTGTTTTATACTTCGAGAAAATTAATCCTCCACGGACGGATAGAAGAAGCTGGTAGATCATTATAATTGGTAACTAAGTATTATGGAAAGAAATAGTAAGAAATATATCCTGACAGAAGGAATGGAATGGGAGAATCTCGGCGGAGGTGTATCCAGAAAATTTTTGGGTTATGACAATCAAATAATGATGGTCAAGGTAAGGTTTGACAAAGGGGCATTAGGATCTCCGCATTCGCATTTTCATACACAGGCGACTTATTGTGTTTCAGGTAAGTTTGAATTCGAAATTGATGGTGTCAAACAAATTGTAAATGCTGGAGATGGTGTTTATATCGAGCCTAATCTTGTACATAGTGCGGTTTGTTTAGAAGAGGGGATTTTGATAGATACGTTTAGCCCTATAAGAGAGGACTTTATGGATGGATCCGGTGTTTCTTACTTTGGAGAAAAAGAAGCTTAATCACATCATCAAAAATTAAAACATGAAAACCAAAGGATTAAGATGGTGGGTTGTTGGGCTGGTCGCTCTTGCTGCTGTCGTTAACTATATTGATAGACAAGCATTTGGAGCATTGTGGCCTGATATCGCAGCAGATCTTTTTCCTGACATGGATCAAGATGGAACCAAGGCTGTTTATGGGACTATTATGACGGTATTTATACTTTCATATGCAGCTGGACAAACGATTTTTGGAAAAATATTCGATTGGATTGGTACGAGAATGGGTTTTGCTCTATCAATAGGTGTCTGGTCATTAGCTACATTTTTGCATGCCTTTGCAAGAGGTATGATTAGCTTTTCGATCGTTCGTGGACTACTAGGTGTTGCCGAAGCTGGTAACTGGCCAGGGGCTGCAAAGGCTAATGCAGAATGGTTTCCAACTAAAGAAAGAGCATTTGCACAGGGTATTTTCAACTCTGGAGCTGCGATGGGTGGAATTGTAGCATATCCAATTATTGGACTTATTTCAGCCTTTTTGGGATGGCAATCTATATTTATCGTCGTCAGTTTATTAGGATTCTTGTGGTTGATTCCATGGTTTTATATAGTTAAGGGAGACCCTCAAAACCACCCTTGGCTCTCTGAAGAAGAAAAGACATACATACTAAGTGGTCAAAAGAATCAAGATGCCAATGAGGATGGGAGTTTCGATGAAGGTTATAATCCAGAGACTAAAAAACTATTAAAGCATAAGGAGAGTTGGGGTGTTATTATAGCTTCTGCAGCCTTGGATCCTATTTGGTGGCTTTTTATAGGCTATATTCCTTTATATCTCAATGAGGTATACGGAATGAATGTTAAAGAAATTGCTTTCTCGGCATGGGTTCCTTACGTTGGTGCTATGTTAGGAGCTTGGTTTGGTGGATTACTTGCCCAAAACAGATTAGGTGCTGGTTGGACTGTAGATAAAACTCGAAAGACTACGATAACATTGGGATGTTTGATTATGATACCTTGCTTCTTCCTGTTGAAGGCGCCGGGTTCTGCTATTAACGCTGTTTTAATCATGGGTGTATTACTTTTTGGTTTTCAAACAGCCATTGGTAACGTGCAGACCATACCGAGCGATTTATTTGGAGGTAAGGTTGTAGGTACCTTATCTGGTTTTGCAGGCACAGCGGCAAAACTTGCTGGTGCCGCTCTTACATATATAGTTCCAGCCATAACAATGGGTGGTAATTATTTGCCAGCATTTTTGATTGGTGGCGCTTTAGCATTTATTGCTTTATCGAGTATTTGGCTTTTATGCCCTAAAATTGAACCTTTAAAACCATCATAGTAATGATGGATCATTACTAACTAAACAACAATATTATTGCAGGGATTCATTAGATTCTGGTGTTCCCGAAATTTTTAAATAAAACATTATGAGTACAACTAAAGAAAAAGTAGCGATTGTAACTGGGGCTACAGCGGGTATTGGTCTTGCAGTAGCTAAGAGGTTAGGAAAAGATGGATTCATTGTCGCAATAAATGGTATCAATCATGACGAAGGAGCCAAGAGAATTGAAGAACTTAAGGCAGAAGGTATAACTGCTGAGTATTATGGATTTGACGTTACGAAAGAGGATGCTGTTACAGAGAACATAAAGAAGATTGGAGAGAAATACGGAAGAATAGATGTACTGGTTAATAATGCAGGAGGTTTAGGTGGTAGATCGAGGTTTGAGGATATGACAACAGAGTTTTACAGATTTGTCATGGCCCTAAATCTTGATTCAGTATTCTTTGCTTCAAGAGCAGCGATACCATATTTGAAGAAGGGTGATAACCCAACGATAATCAATTATACTTCTAATGCTGGTTGGAATGCGGGAGGGCCAGGTGCTGGTATCTACGGTACATCTAAGGCTGCGGTTCATACAATTACTAGAGCTTTGGCTAAAGATTTAGCAGAGTACGGTATTAGAGTTAATGCTGTGTCTCCTGGAACCATAGATACAGATTTTCATAAACAAATCAAATCTACTAAGCCTGAGGTTTTTGCATCATGGGCAAATAATATCATGCTTAAACGTCTTGGTCAGCCAGAAGATGTAGCTGGTGTTGTTTCATTTTTAGCAAGTAAGGATGCCTCGTTTCTAACTGCTGAAACTATTCAAGTTGGTGGAGGACAAGCGTTAGGTATTTGATAGGAAGACCATCATTTATTTTTATGGTTTTATAATGTTTTAGTTCAATTTAAAATATAAAAAAGTACATATGAGTAATTTCAAAGGTAAAGTTGCCGTAGTAACAGGAGGAGGTCGTGATATCGGTAGAGCTATTTCCGTGGCGCTTGCGAAAGAAGGCGCTAAAGTAGTAGTCAATTATAATAGTTCAGAAGTTGGCGCTAACGAAACAGTTGCCGAGATCTCGTCGTTTGGTGGCGAAGCTATAGCTGTTCAAGCGGATGTCTCAAATATGAATGAGATTAAAAGCTTAAAAGCCAAAACTGTTGAAGCCTTTGGAGAAGAGGTGCATATATTGGTCAATAATGCTGGAGGATTATTCGCGCGTAAAACTTTACAAGAATTTGACGATGCCTTTTATGATTTAGTGATGGATGTTAATTTTAAATCAACAGTTTTTGTCATGAAGGCTTTTGTTCCTTTAATGGGTCAGGGTAGTTCTGTAATCAATTTATCTTCTCTTGCTGCTCGAGATGGTGGAGGAGGAGGATCTGCATTATATGCTTCATCAAAAGGTGCTACTACGACCTTCACAAGAGCTATGTCTAAAGAGTTAGGACCTCAAGGTATTAGAGTAAATGCAGTATGTCCAGGATTAATAGGAACTAAATTTCACGATGATTTCACAAAAGACGAAGTAAGAAAAATGGTTGCGGGTAAGACACCAGTTAGGAGAGAAGGACGAGCTGACGAAGTGGCAGATTTAGTAGTTTATTTAGCATCAGAAAAAAGCAGCTTTGTGACAGGGGCTAACTTTGATATTAATGGAGGATTAGCATTTTCATAGTATAAGGATTCGGGTAGATTAGAGGTATGATGTTAGCCCGAGCTGACTCAAAAAATACCTACATATAATTAATTATAATATATTAATAACTAAAATTCAATAATATATAAATTTAGTCCAATGAAAAAGGTTGTAACATTTGGCGAAATAATGTTAAGATTGACTCCTCCAGGTTGGAGACGATTTTCACAGGCTTCATCATTCGATGTGGTGTATGGTGGTGGCGAGAGTAATGTCGCAGTATCATTAGCTAATTACGGAATCCCAGTGGATTTTGTTACTCGCCTTCCAAATAATGATATTGGAGAATGTGCATTGATGGAAATGCGAAAAAGAAATGTTGGTACTAAGCATATTGTTAGAGGTGGTGATCGATTGGGCATATATTTTTTGGAAATCGGAGCTGTGAGTAGAGGATCTAAAGTGGTATACGACAGAGCTCATTCTGCTATGGCCACTATTGAAGCTGGTATGGTAGATTGGGAAGAAGTTTTTAAAGATGCGAGTTGGTTTCATTGGACGGGTATAACACCGGCGATTTCACAAGGAGCAGCAGATGCATGTTTAGAAGCGATACAAATGGCTAATAAGATGGGCGTAACCGTATCTACTGATCTTAACTATAGAAAAAAATTATGGAAGTATGGCAAAGAACCAGGAGAGGTCATGCCTGACTTAGTAGCAGGATGTGATATTATTCTTGGGAATGAAGAAGATGCGGAAAAACATTTTGGTTTACATCCAGAAGGAGTTGATGTAACCAGTGGAGATCATGTAGAAGGGAAAGCCTACCTATCTGTATTACAACAGCTAATGAAAATGTTTCCAAGATGCAAAAAAGCAATTACTACCTTAAGAGGTAGTATTAGTGCTTCACACAATACGTGGTCTGGAGTGCTGTGGGACGGGAAGAAGCTATATGAGGCCCCTACCTATCAGATTACTCATATAGTTGATAGAGTTGGTGGAGGAGACAGTTTCATGGGAGGTCTTATATGTGGACTGATGAATTATCCAGATGATGATCAAAAAGCCCTGAATTTTGCAGTTGCGGCTTCTTGTCTGAAGCACACAATATATGGTGATGCTAATTTGGCAACCAAAGATGAAGTAGAGAAATTAATGTCTGGTGATGCCTCAGGAAGAGTAGCTAGATAGTTGTAAAAATCATATTTTACTAAACAAAATATTCATCATTTTGGCAAGATTTAATAGAATTCAGGTAGCACAGACCATGGCATCTACGGGTTTAGTACCCTTGTTTTATAACAGTGATGTAGAGTTGTCTAAAAAATTACTCAAGGCTTGTTATGACGGTGGCGCTCGATTATTAGAATTTACTAATAGAGGAGACTTTGCTCATGAAGTTTTTCGAGAATTAAGCATTTATTGCAATGCTGAACTTCCAGAAATGATATTGGGCGTGGGATCTATAACAGATGCTGCTTCCGCTAGTCACTATATGTCTATAGGGGCAAATTTTATTGTGACACCTGTATTTAGGGAGGATGTAGCTCTGGTATGTAATCGTAGAAAGGTCTTATGGTCTCCGGGGTGTGGTTCTATATCTGAAATTGCTAAGGCAGAAGAAATGGGATGTGAGATTGTCAAGCTTTTTCCAGGGGGTATTTATGGCCCTGGTATGATTAAGGCTATTAAGGCACCCCAACCATGGACTAATATTATGCCAACAGGTGGAGTGAGCATGGATGAAGATAATTTGAAAGGATGGTTTCAGGCCGGAGCGACCTGTGTAGGAATGGGGTCTAAGCTTTTTACTAAAGATATTGTGGAAGACAAAAATTTCTCTCAGCTCACAGAGAATGTGAGAACAGCATTGGAAATTATTCAGAAGTATAAATAATTCATTCTTATGAATAGTAAGAAGTAAATGGAGTTCATTTAACGCAGCCTTTTTGTTTTACTACGAAGAGGCTGTTTTATTTAGATGCGGTTAAGATATAGCTATGAGCGTTTTAAATCAATTTAGATTAGATGGTAAAGTTGCTTTAGTAACAGGATGTACTCGAGGTATTGGAAAAGCTATGGCCATTGCTTTGGCTGAGGCAGGAGCAGATATAATTGGAGTAAGTGCTTCCATGGATAGTTACAAAGATTCGCTTATGGTTGAGATTAATCAAATAGGTCGATCATTTTATCCCTATAGCTGCGATTTTAGCATTCGTGACGAGCTGAAAGCATTCATTCATTCTGTTAAATCTGATCATAGTAAAATTGATATTTTGGTTAATAATGCCGGAATCACAGAGCGTGCTATTGCGATAGAACATAATGATACTATTTGGGATCAAGTAATAGAAATCAACCAAACAGCTCCCTTTATTCTGGCACGTGAATTAGGAAAGGATATGGTAGAGCGAGGAAGTGGTAAAATTGTTTTTACCGCCTCATTATTGTCGTTTCAAGGAGGTATTACAGTACCGGGTTATGCTGCAAGTAAAGGTGCCATAGCTCAGGTGACTAAAGCTTTTGCTAATGAGTGGGCATCACATGGTGTCAATGTTAATGCCATAGCGCCAGGATATATTCAAACTGACTTAACCGAAGCACTATTTCTTAATTCTAAGAGATCTAAGTCTATCAGTTCAAGAATACCAGCTAATCGCTGGGGAGTCCCAATTGATTTTGCTGGGCCCATTGTTTTCTTATGTTCATCAGCTTCTGACTATATGCATGGGACGATTATGTTGGTCGATGGGGGCTGGATGGGGCGATAATTTGAAATAAGTATTTATGAAAAATATTATCCTTCTATTTTTAATAGTAGCTACACTAAGTTGTAAGAATAATTATTCTAAAAAAGTAGTAACAGTTGAGGACAAAATTCAGTTAGAATCTGCTATCTCAGAAGCGCAAGCTGGCACTAGTATCATTATGAAGAATGGTACATGGTCAGATGTTGAAATTGCCTTTGTGGCTAATGGTACCATAGACAATCCTATTACGCTAAGTGCAGAAACACCTGGTAAGGTTTTTATCGAAGGAAGATCTTCATTACACTTAGGTGGAACATATTTACATGTAGAAGGCCTTCATTTTAGAAATGGATACTCACCATCTGGAGGAGTCATTAGATATCAAGTAGGAGAGGATAACCCCGCCTTTCATTCAAGAGTAACAAATTGTGTCATCGAGGACTTTTCTAGGCCCAATAGGTGGGAGGGAGATCGATGGATTGAATTTTATGGGCAGTACAATCAGTTAGATCATTGTTATATATCTGGTAAAAGTAATGATGGAGCTACGTTAATGGTCTACTTTAAAGGCAGACAACACATGAATAACCATCATCAGATTGTTAATAATTACTTTGGTCCTCGTCCAAGGAAAGGAGTTAATGTGCCGATAGGAGAGGGTATGGTAGATTTTGACAAGTATTTTAAGTTGTTAAAAAAGTATAGGTTAAACCCACCTGTTTCATTGCATTTAGAGTATCCTTTAGGTGGAGCTGAGAAAGGAAAGAAAAATATCACTTTAAGCCATGAGCAAGTATATACAGCTATGGGTAAAGACTTAAAAGCCATCCAGGAATTATGGAATAATGCGTAACTAATATTCGCTCTCTTTTTTCTTTTGCATCTCAGAGCCTGACCAAAAACTTGCTAGCGAGGATCCTGTAATATTCATGAATGGTCCAAATACAGCTGGAGCTAATCCCATAGTAGCAATTCTGTTCATTTCCATCGCAATGCCTGAAGCCAATCCTGCATTTTGCATACCTACTTCTAATGCAATAGTACGTCTGGATTGCAAATCAAGTCCTGCCAATTTGCCTATCCAATAACCTAAGCTATATCCTATAACATTGTGCAAGATTACAATGGCAATTAGTTTAATGCCTATATCTAAGAGCGCATCTCGTCCGGCGGCTGTTATAATTGTAATAACCAATGCGATACCAGCCATTGACAAGAGGGGCATATATCGATCCAGGAGCTCCTTTTGCTCTTTGAATATTCTGTTAACAATAACCCCCAATATTACAGGGAATATCACGATCTTATTAATACTCCAGAACATGCTGAAAAAATCTATTGGAACGTATTGGTTTGCTAATAATTTCATAAGGAAAGGAGTCATAATAGGAGCTATAACGGTGGCCAACATAGTAAGCGTTAATGATAAGGCTAAATTCGCTTTTGCGATATAAGACATAACATTAGAGGCTAATCCACTTGGCGAACATCCTACTAATATAATTCCGGCAGCAATCTCAGGACCTAAACCTGATAGAGCTGCTAATGAGTATCCTATTATAGGCATAATACTAAATTGGCAGAGTAAACCGACTATCACCCCTTTGGGCATTTTAAGGACATTGTAGAAGTCTTTCAGTTCCATGCTCGTCCCCATCCCAAACATGATTACCATTAAGATAGGCACGATTAGTTGCTTAAGCTCGAAGGTGCCTACAGTGATATAAAGTTCGGGATATATAAGAGCAGACAAGGCTGCTATGAATATGACTATTGTGAAAGCGTATTTTTTCATAGTGTTTTCTTATAGGAGTTCATAGTGAATATAGCTACATAACTCCTTTTTTAACTTTTATATCTGTGCAGAAATATTTAATATGATTTCGTAAGCCCACAGTTTTTCATAGCTTTGCCTACTGTGTGGACATGTTAATAATGGTACAATTTTCTTGAGTCCTAATTATTTACACTAAGAATTTTTATTGCATGTTCTCTTTTCTTTATAGATCAGTTCTATCTATTTGTCTTTGGGCAATTGTAGCCTCTTTATTATTTATTTGTTGTAAGCCTTCCAGTCTTTCAACTTCTAAGCTTCCACAAGATATTATACCAATTTTTCAACATTGGAATTTAATACTTGGTGATGGTACTAATGTAGGAGTTGCTACCGAATATCACAACCAAGATTTTTTTTATTCAGCACATGACGAAGATGGCGATTGGGTTGTGTTTAAGACTCCAAATGCTGGAAATACTCATGGTACATCGAATAATACAAGAACTGAACTCGCACAATTAAAAAAATGGTCCCCGATGAGCCAAGCAAATATGAAAGCAACGCTCAAAGTTATGAATGTAGCTACTACTGGAGATCCTAAGGTTGCTGCTACTTATTCTGTGGTGGTGGGGCAGATTCATAGTGCGGATGGTCATGAGAATGAGCCATTAAAAATATTTTATAAAAAGTTTCCTGGGCATAATAAGGGTTCAGTTTTTTGGAACTATGAAATAAATACTGCTGGAGATGATAATTCCGGAAGATGGGATTATTCATATCCTATATGGGGTTATGATTTTAGTGATGTAGCTGATGATGATAACAAGTATCCTGATGAGCCAGAAGATGGAATAGCTCTTGGAGAAGAATTTTCGTACGAGGTGGATATCGATAATGGGATAATGAATTTAACATTCACCAGTGAGGGGCATGCAACTAAGACATTTACTAAAAACTTAATTGAATCTGAATATAGCAGTCCTTCTGATATGCCCGAGCAAGTGAAGAATCTGTTCGTGCCAATTGGCCAAGATGGTGTAGAGCGAGAGAACGCATATGCAGATGAGGGATGCTTTTTTAAGTTAGGATGCTATAATCAGACTAATGGGAAAGACCCTAAAGTAAATAAAGTCTGGTGCTCTGGGGCGGAAACTCATGGAGGAGACCTTCAAAAGCAATATGCTGATGGCAATTATGCAGAAGTTTGGTTTAAAAATGCTACCATAGAAATTAGCGATGATGCTTATTCTAATGCGGGTTATTTTGCTGCTAATGATGGCTTGAGTAAGAAAGTAGTCTATCCAAGTGAGGTCATCCCTTTTATGGATAAATTTAAAATGCTCATGGGAGATGGAACCAATGTGGATGAATTGGTAGATTTTGAAGATCCAAATTTCTTCTATTCGGTTATTGATGGAACGAGAAGATGGGTAGTATATAAAACTCCTAACTCTGGAGTAACATCTAAAAATTCAAGTAATACCAGAACAGAATTACATCAAAAAGAAGAATGGATTCCAGAAGTAGGCGGAAAGTTGACCGGAACATGTAAAGTTATGCAAGTATCGGTTTCTGGAGATGCCCGAGTAGCGGCTTCTTATTCTACTGTAGTCGGGCAGATACATAGTGGCGAAGGCCACGAAAATGAACCAATCAAGATCTTTTATAAGAAGTTTCCCGGGCATAAGAAGGGATCTGTATTTTGGAATTATGAAATTAACACTGCTGGTGATGATAATTCCGGAAGATGGGATTACTCCTATCCTGTATGGGGCTATGACATGTCAGTAGTTGGAGATAGCAAAGATGGTTTTCCTCCAGAACCAGTTGAAGGAATAGAATTAGGAGAAGAGTTTAGCTATGAAATTAATGTCTACAAAGGGGTGATGTACGTAACATTCACCAGTGAGAAACACGAAACAAAGACTTTTACTAAAAATCTTATCCAATCGGAATATGTTAGTCAGGAGGATATTCCTGATCAAGTAAGAAACTTGTTTTTCCCGATTGGGCAAAAAGGAACAGAACGAATTAATGCTTACAGTGGAGAGCTCAACTACTTTAAACAGGGTGCATATAACCAGACTAATGGGAAGTCACCCGAGTCAAATATGGTATGGTGTGCGGGTGCGGAGACTTATGGTGGAGATATACAAAAGCAATATGCAAACGGATGCTATACCGAAGTATGGTTTAGAGATGCTACGGTGGGTTCAGGAACGCCACCAATAGAATGATTTTTCAATCAACAATAATAGAATTGTGGGAGTGTAAAGAATACTATTCTTCTATAATAGTTGCGTTTTCCGTTTTAGTGAAAAAATGAGAATCTAAAGATTCTTGATTTAATTGCACATTGATAAATTCTCTTCGACTTCTTTCATCTATAGGAAGATTTTCTTCTACATTATACCAAGCCAATGATTTTGGCAGCCTTAAATCATTGATTTCTTGCCAGTCGTCATATCTAATCCATGATATTTTTTTTGATTTTTCTTTTGAAAAATAGGTCACCGTATATCCTAACCATTCCATTTGATAGGTTGTGGGATTATAATGTATGAAGTACTCGTCATCAGAGCTAACACCAACTCCTGATTCATAAGATATTTTTATACCTGGATATAGTTTTCCATTATATTCCAATTCCTTCGTTTCGGTATATATGATACCGGGGTCACCTAAAACAAAAGGCATGGCATAAAAATAAAACATCAAATTCTTATAAAATATAGGATTGCCTTTGTAGGTACTGTCAGCCTCTAGCCAAAAGTTTTTGCCATCATACCCCATTGTAAAATTCGATGCGTCTATTCGTTCATTTCGATTTTTTAGATCTATGACTTGTTTTTCATTCCCGCCTTCTTTGACTATTTCATATGATATCATATGCATGTCGTTCCATGTATCTATCCCGCCATGAGCTTCAAATATTTTTGATATGTCTTTATTATATTCCTGATGGTTTTCTACATTGCTATTCTTGCACGAGAAAGCAGTAATAATTAATAAAACACAGATCGAAGTTCTCATAGAAGGATATTTTATTAAAGACTAATATATAGTAATTCAAATTAGAAACTGTGAAAGCTATAGGATTGAAACTCTGTCATAGAAATATCAACTTAAATGATAAAGAAATAAGTTAAATCCTTTTAATATTTCTTTGAACTATCGTTTATAGAGGAATATTTCCATGTTTCTTTTTAGGCAATTTCTGTTTTTTGTTCTTTAGCATGTGAAAAGCTTTGATTAGCTTTCTACGTGTTTCTTTTGGAAAGATTACTTCGTCTATAAAGCCCCTTTGTGCAGCTCTATAGGGATTTGCAAACTTAGAGGCATATTCTGCTTCTTTTTCTGCAAGAGTCTTTGCAGGGTCCTCTGAATTGGCTATTTCTCTTTTGAAAATTATTTCACTGGCCCCTTTTGCGCCCATCACTGCGATTTCAGCTGTTGGCCAAGCAAAATTCATATCCGCACCTATATGTTTAGAATTCATCACATCATAGGCTCCACCATAGGCCTTCCGAGTGATGCATGTGACTTTAGGAACGGTAGCCTCACTTAGGGCATATAATAGTTTAGCACCATTAGTGATAATTCCATTCCACTCTTGGTCTGTACCTGGTAGGAATCCTGGCACATCTACGAGGACTAATAAAGGAATATTAAAGCAATCACAGAATCTTGTAAACCTTGCTGCCTTTCGAGAACTTTCTACATCCAAGACTCCAGCTAAACTATTGGGTTGGTTGGCTACTATGCCAATACTCATGCCAGCAATTCGACAGTGGCCAACCACTATATTATCGGCATAATTTTTATGTACTTCAAAAAAGGTGTCGGGATCTATGATGCCATTGATGACATCTCTTATGTCATAAGGTTGATTGGGATTATCAGGGACTATATTTTCAAGAGAAGCCCTGATTTCATCATTTAGTTCATAAGGTAGATCGTCAGGTTGATCTTCACAGTTCTGAGGTATATAACTGAGCAATCGCTTGACTTTGTTGATGCAGTCGAGATCATTGTGTGCGGTCATGTGTGTGACGCCAGATTTGGTAGAGTGAGTGGATGCTCCTCCTAATTCTTCTGAAGTAACCTCCTCATTAGTCACTGTTTTTACCACATTAGGCCCTGTGACAAACATATAACTGGTCTGTTCCACCATGATAATAAAATCGGTCATTGCTGGAGAATATACCGCACCGCCAGCACATGGACCCATGATAGCAGAAATTTGTGGGATTACTCCAGAGGCCTGGACATTACGATAGAATATATCTGCATACCCGCCTAAGGATTTAACACCTTCTTGAATTCTTGCACCACCAGAATCATTCAAACCAACCACCGGGGCTCCAACTTTCATAGCGAGATCCATTATTTTACATATTTTTTCGGCATGTGTTTCAGACAATGATCCTCCGAAAACGGTAAAATCTTGGGCATATACATAGGTTAATCGACCCGCTACAGTACCATAACCTGTAACAACGCCGTCACCAAGAAAGATTTGCTTGCCCATTCCAAAATCTTTGGTTCTATGGGTTTTGAATGCGTCTATCTCCTCAAACGACCCTTCATCTAATAAAAAGTGAATTCTCTCACGTGCGGTGAGTTTGCCTTTTTGATGTTGTTTGTCTATTCTTTCTTGACCACCTCCCAAGCGACTTTCATCGATCTTTCTTTGTAGGATATCTTGCTTTTCACTCATTTTTCAAAATAGTTAATCATGATCTTAAGAATCTCCGCTGCGGCATTAGAGATCACTGTTCCTGGACCAAATACTCCAGCCACTCCCGCATCGAATAAATATTGATAGTCCTGTGGAGGGATAACACCTCCAGCGATAACCAGTATATCCTCTCTATTTAATTCTTTAAGTGCTTGAATAGCCTGAGGGACTAAAGTTTTGTGACCTGCTGCTAATGATGAGATACCTAAAATATGAACATCATTGATCGCCGCTTGCCTGGCTGCTTCCTCAGGTGTCTGAAATAATGGTCCGATATCTACATCAAAGCCGATATCGGCAAAAGAGGTGGCTATGACCTTAGCACCTCTATCATGTCCATCTTGGCCTAATTTGGCTATCATAATACGAGGACGTCTACCTACTTTTTTGGCAAATTGATCCGCTAATTCTTGAGCAATTTTAAATTTTTCATCCATGGCAATTTCTCTATGGTATACTCCAGTGATTGTTTTGGATGTTGCTTTGTATCTCCCAAAGGCAGACTCCATTGCATCTGATATTTCTCCTAATGTAGCACGTTCTCGTGCCGCATCTATTGCCAAAGCTAATAGGTTTCCTTTGTTTTCTTTTGCTCCATTTGTTATTTTAAAGAGACATTTTGCAACTTCTTCAGAGTTCCTGTTTGATTTGACTTCTCTTATTCGCTGGAGCTGTGCTTGTCTAACAGCAGTGTTGTCAATGTCTCTCACATCAATATTAAGTTCTCCTTCAGACTTATATATGTTTACCCCGACAATCTTATCGACCCCACTGTCTATACGTGCTTGTTTTTTGGCTGCGGCTTCTTCTATTTTTAATTTAGGAAGCCCATTTTCAATTGCCTTTGCCATACCTCCCAATCTCTCCACTTCTTGTATCAATTCCCAAGATTCCTGAATAATCTGATCTGTGAGATATTCAACATAGTAACTTCCTGCCCATGGATCAACCGCTGTAGTGATGTCTGTATCTTGTTGTATGTATTTTTGTGTATCCCGAGCGATTTTAGCACTAAAATCGGTTGGAAGAGCTAATGCTTCATCCAGAGAATTGGTATGAAGTGATTGAGTGCCTCCAAATACTGCGGAGAGCGCTTCAATAGTCGTTCGAGCGATGTTATTAAAGGGATCTTGTGCCGTAAGACTCCAACCTGAGGTTTGACAATGGGTTCTTAGGGCCATGGATTTAGGATTAGAAGGGTTGAACTGTTTAACGATTCTTGCCCATAGTACTCTTGCAGCTCGCATTTTAGCAATTTCCATAAAATGATTCATTCCTATTCCCCAAAAGAAAGAGAGCCTCGGAGCGAAGTCGTCAATATCAAGACCCGCTTTTATTCCTGACCTAATATATTCTAATCCATCTGCCAATGTATAGGCGAGTTCAAGCTGTGCCGGAGCTCCTGCCTCGTGCATATGATAGCCTGAAATGCTTATAGAATTGAATTTTGGCATGTGTTGAGAAGTATATTCAAATATGTCTGCTATAATTCTCATAGATGGTTGAGGAGGATATATATAAGTATTCCTCACCATAAATTCTTTAAGAATATCATTTTGAATAGTGCCGCTTAGAGCCGATTGAGCGACGCCTTGCTCCTCAGCTGCCACAATATAAAAGGCCATAATAGGAATAACTGCACCATTCATTGTCATGGATACAGACATTTTGTCCAAAGGAATTTGATCAAATAATATCTTCATATCCTCAACACTATCTATAGCCACGCCAGCTTTACCAACATCGCCAACCACTCTAGGGTGATCTGAGTCATATCCTCTATGAGTGGCAAGATCAAAAGCTACTGATAGACCTTTTTGCCCTTGCTGCAGATTCCTTCGATAGAATGCATTACTTTCTTCCGCAGTTGAAAATCCCGCATATTGTCGTATGGTCCATGGCCTCACTGTATACATACTACTATAGGGGCCCCTTAAGTAGGGAGGGATGCCAGCCACAGACCCTAAATGCTCCACATTGCCTAAGTCATGCTTGGTATATTGAGATCTAACTTTAATGCCTTCAGCAGTTATAAACTCTGCTATAGATTCAGATGAATCATAAGAAGATGCTGGACGATATGGTATTTTGCTAAAATCTATTTTCTCCATTTTAAGAAAAGCTTTGAGAAACTTTTAGCTCTTTCGTTCCATGATCATAAGAATAAAATCCTTCACCAGATTTTATACCCAATTTTCCAGCTGTCACCATATTTACTAATAAAGGACAAGGGGCATATTTGTCCTTGCCAAATCCGCTATGTAGCACCTTCAATATGGCTAAACAAACATCCAGTCCAATATAATCGGCTAACTGCAGTGGGCCCATAGGATGTGCCATGCCTAACTTCATGACTCCATCAATCTCAAGCACTCCAGCGACCCCCTCATGAAGGCTGATAATGGCCTCATTGATCATAGGTAACAAGATGCGATTGGCCACAAAGCCAGGGAAATCTTTGACCTCCAATGGTATTTTGCCCAAGCTTTTTGATACCTCCATTATTTCATCACAAACTTCTTGAGAAGTTGAGTATCCTTTGATTACCTCTACTAGCTTCATTACTGGCACGGGATTCATAAAGTGCATGCCTATCACTCTATCTGGTCGATTAGTAACAGATGCGATTTTAGTAAGCGAAATTGAAGAAGTATTAGAGGCAAGTATTGCTTTAGGAGGTGCAGTAGCATCAATCTCTTTAAATATTTTAAGCTTAATATTTTCATTTTCAGTTGCCGCTTCTATCACCAAATCAGCTTTGGATACTCCTTGACTCAATTCAGAGTAGGTAGATATAGCACTGAGCGTCTGTGATTTTGATTCTTCAGTGATTCGCTCTTTTTTAATCATGCGATCAAGGTTTTTCTCTATAGTATTTAGGGCTTTAGAGAGAGCTTCCTCGGATATGTCAATGAGATGAACATTATATCCTTTCATAGCAAAAACATGTGCAATACCATTGCCCATAGTTCCTGCCCCAATTACCGCTACATTATTTATCTTTCTGTCCATTTCGAATTGAGTTTTATTGGAATTGATAACACTTTATTTTTTTCGTTCAGATAGAAATTACCAAATAGTGCAGCCACATTAGCTATGCTCTTTGTACTCTGTTCTATTTGCTCTGGGGAGTAATATTTTTTGACAAAGTGCGTGTCAAAATCACCTGATGTGAAAGCCTCATGGTCACAAACAAAAGATCCAAAAGGGAGAGTTGTCGCTATTCCTTCAATTTTATAATTCAGAATTGCTTCTTTCATTTTAGATATCGCATCCTCCCTACTTGATCCATAAGTGATGAGTTTAGCGATCATTGGATCATAATATATCGGGATATCCATACCTTCTGTATATCCATCATCCACACGTATATTAGGCCCAGACGGAATTTTGTATTTTGTTAATTTCCCAACACTTGGTAAAAAGTTATTGGTAGGGTCTTCTGCATAGACCCTGAGTTCCAATGCATGTCCGGTGATATTAAGATCTTTCTGTGAAAAACTTAGTCTTTCTCCACGAGCAACCCTAATTTGTTGTTCCACAAGATCGATTTGTGTAATCAGTTCAGTCACAGGGTGTTCTACTTGAAGACGAGTATTCATCTCTAAAAAGTAGAAGTTATGTTTTTCATCCAATAGAAATTCTACTGTGCCAGCACCAACATAATCACATGCCTGAGCTACTCTTACAGCAGCTTGTCCCATTTGATCCCTTAACTTTGGAGTAAGTACTGCAGAGGGAGCTTCTTCTACTACCTTCTGATGCCGACGTTGGATACTACATTCTCTTTCAAACAAATGAACTGTATTGCCATATGTATCAGCCAATACTTGTATCTCAATGTGTCTTGGTGATCCAACATACTTTTCGATAAAAACAGAACCATCACCAAAAGCAGATTCTGCCTCACTTATTGCCCGTTCCATCTGTTCTTTGAGCTCAGCTGATTTTTCTACCACTCTCATACCTTTTCCTCCACCGCCTGCAGAAGCTTTAATTAAAATGGGATATCCTATTTCGTCAGCAATTGATTTAGCCAGTTCTACATCTGATATTGCCTTATCGATACCAGGTACCATAGGTATATCATACTTTTTGACCGCTTCCTTGGCCGCTAATTTGCTGCCCATTATTTCTATGGCCTTTGTTCCTGGGCCTATAAAAGTGATTCCAGCGGCATTTACCGCTTTAGCAAAAGAAGAGTTTTCGCTCAGAAAGCCATAGCCTGGATGAATAGCATCAACATGCAATGCTTTTGCATATTTTATTATCTTATCCATATTAAGATAAGATTCAGAACTGGGTGCAGGCCCTAAATGTACTGCCTCATCTGCATACAATACATGTGGGGCATGGCGATCAGCCTCTGAGTAGACCGCTACGGTAGTTATGCCCATTTTACGAGCTGTCTTCATCACTCTTAGGGCAATTTCTCCTCTGTTTGCTACTAATATTTTTTTCATTTCAAATTTTCTTTAGACCACTTATTTTGAAATTGAGTCCATGATTTAAGTGCCAATTCCTCTGTGAGGGACTCTATATAGTAACTTCCTTTTGCTGGATCCGCAACCTTGGTTAGATAACTTTCTAAGGACAAAATGTTGCTTACATTCTGAGCTATTCTACGACTGAACATCTCATCTTCAGTATCACAGAATTTCTGATTAAATATTTGGAGTCGATCTATGCCTGATATTGTGCCAGACAGTGCTATCGCACTACTTTTAATTCTATTGTAGTTTACATCTGAGGTCATACAGTTTTCACTGAGAATTCCAGAAATTTTGATGTCCATCGAGGTTTGGCCATTATAAGACGCTACCAGAGTTCTGAGTGTTCGACGTATAGCTCTTACTTTGGCTATATTCAGAATATAGCAATCATCTAAAGCAATTGTCAAATGCATCTGATTAACTGCATTGACACCAAACTTTTCTATATTTTTTTGAAAACAAAAAATGATCTCGCTTAACTCATTGAGTATATTATGTTTGCCGAGATAGTAGGGAAGGCTATTGATTTCTATAAAATGGACTTTTGGATATGTTTCAAGAATAGATTGTTCAAGAGTTTGAATGTGACTGAATGATAAATCTAAGTCTTGAATCTTGTAATCTAAAGACAATAGAAAAGCCTCTAAAGAGTCAATGAATCTATTAAGATCTAATCCAGGAGATAATTCGAATTGCGTATGAATAATGTCCAATAACACACCACTGAATAATTCACCAAAATCTGATTGGTCCAAATATCTATTCACATATATTTTTAGAGAGCCTACTCCATTTTTTAGAGCTTGAATTATTTTTTTATTTTCACAAGTGAGGGTCTTTTCTAAGTAAATTGGTTCTATCAAGACCCAGCTGTTATTTGTTTTGGTAGTTGTTGGCGCTAAATATTCAGGTATATCATTTGAATCTTTAAAAGGACTAATTATCAGGTCTTTATTAATATTCCAGTTTAGCTCTTCGATTTCTCTACCTTTAAGGTCTAAAACCACTTTATCAAGCCATTCTGCTTTGCTTACATCCTTAAATATCTTATTACTCATTTCTTAACTTAATCCATTTCTATGAGTACTGTTCCTTTTTCGATAGCGTCTGATGCCTTAACTAATATCTTCTTTACTTTCCCATCGCCGGGAGCTTTTATGACATTCTCCATTTTCATGGCTTCAAGTATGAGTAATGTATCTCCAGTATTAACCTCATCTCCAACTTTTACCATTATATCTAAAACTAAACCAGGCATAGGTGCTTTTATATCTTTGAAAATTTGAGTAGGATTAACCGAGAAACCAAGTTGATCAATGAGCTGGTCAAAATGATCTTTGATCTGCACCTTAAATTCTTTTCCTTCTATGATCAATTCTACTTCCTTTCGATTGATATCATATGATTTGGGCAGGATTCGATATGACTTTTCATTGTGGATCATGTGATAGATACCTTCATTTGTCATGACGATATCCAGAACTGACTTTTCAGATAGATCAAATTCAAATGTATCATTTACAATCGCTTGCATACCCTCAATAGACTTTTTTGAACTCTTGGCCATCAATAGACATTTTAGATATTATTTCTCTCATTATTTCACTCGTTCCGCCTATAATCGGAGCGCATCTTGCATCTCTATATATTTGTGCAATTGGGTATTCTTCCATATATCCATACCCTCCAAACATTTGCAAACACTCATCTACAAATTTTTTGTGCAATTCTGCAGACAGCAATTTACACATAGAACAGGCATTTACAGCGAAAATGCCGTGTTCAATTTGCCATGCAGTGTGATATATTAATTGGCGAACAGCTTCTAATTCTGATTTTATATCAGCCATTCGATGCCTTAGAGCTTGCATCTTGGATATTGGTTTGCCAAATGCTTCTCGTTCATTCATATACTGAATTGTAAGTTCCCAGACACCATCCATAAGGCCTATTGAGTTCATAGCCAATACTAATCGTTCCATCTGAAGAGATTCTGATAGATAGTAGAATCCTTTTCCTTTATTACCAATTAGATTTTCTTTAGGGACCTTCACATCTTCCAGGAATATCTCTGCTGTGTCAGAAGAATGCCATCCTATTTTTTCTAAAGCATTGCGAGTCACCCCTTTATTATCTAAATCGACTATTAGTAGACTTATTCCTTCATCAGTATTGCAACACAATGTCATGAAGTCAGCATATATACCATTGGTAATGAATATTTTAGAACCATTAACCAAGAAGTGATCCCCTTTATCCTCTGCGTAGGTTTTTAAATTTTTCACATCTGAACCTACCTGAGGTTCGCTCATTCCAAGACAGGCAATTTTTTCTCCAGCGATAGCAGGTCTTAGGTATTTCTCTTTTTGACTTTTATTACCTGCTTTTGAGATATGATTGGTGGCCATATATACATGTACTGCGATAGCAATAGCGAAACCACTATTAAGCGTGCGTGATAATTCTTCATTGAATATGACATTAGAAAACATATCAGCATTAAGTCCTCCGTACTCTTCTTCATGACATATGCCTAAATATCCCATGTCGCCTAATTTTTTCCAGGCAGACTTTGGAATGGCTTTCTGCTTTTCCCAACTTTTTAAGTGAGGATTAATCTCTTTTTGAAAAAAACTTCTTAGTGATTCTTTGAACAAATAATGTTCTTCGGTAAAGTATGGTGACTTAATCATAAATTTCTTTCTTTAATTCTTTGAAGTAATATGGCAAGTTCATCAATCGGGTGCCATACCATGAGAAGGCCTCACCATTAACTAACACTACCTGAGAATCTGGGAAAAGAGTCTCAATTTTTTCTTTGTGTTTCACTCTAAATGGAAACGGCTCACTTGATAAAAATATAAAATTGGGAGCATCAATTTGATTAAAATTTACTTCAGGGTATCTCTGATATTGTCCAAATATATTATTCAATCCGATGAGGCTTAAGTTGTGATGTATAAAGGTGTCACCCCCTATAGTCATGTAAGGATCTTGCCATATAAGGTACAAGACACTTTCATTTTTAAATAATTTTTGAGGGATCGATAACTTGATTTTGGCTTTTATGTATTCTGCTTGATGGAAGGGGAGGATAGATCCAAGCTCATCAATGAAATGGATTATATCCATGTGGGTGCTAATATCTGTAGTATATACAGGGCATATTTGGCGGAGCTCTTCTATGGTTTTTTCTGTATTTTCTTCTTTATTACTAATGATTAATTCGGGTTGAACTGCTATGACTTTTTCAATATTAACCTTTTTAGTTCCTCCTATTACCGTGCTTATCTTTTTCAAATTTTCGGGATGTACGCAGAATTTTGTGACCCCTACAATGTTTTTACTTAAGCCTAAATCAACCAAAAGTTCTGTTATGGATGGTACTAAAGAAACTATCCGCAATGGCTTTTTAACAACTGTTAACGTATAACCTGTTTGATCTGTGATAATCACTTATGCTCTTTTGAGTTGACATTAATATGTCCATAAGGACAATGTCTACATTTATTACCACAACAATATCCTCGGTTTAGTAGGTATTCTTTTGTCATAACCATCAGTCCCTTTTCAAAATAATAATCTCTATGATTCTTTAATGGTTTCTCTGATAGTTTATCTGACATACACTCTTAAAAACGTTATGCTGTATCATAAGTTGACCAAATGACCATATTTGCTTGGATTAGCCTCATACATCATATCTATGGAGGATTTTATGATATCATGTTCATCAGGTTTGGAGATATAGTCGCCGTCGTCACCATATGGGGGTCTGTATTCTTTTGCCGAAATAGTTATAGGAGCAGCATCCAAAAATTTGTATGCTTTTTGTTTTTCTAACACTTCTTGCATCATATAAGCTGTAGCTCCTCCAGGTACATCTTCATCCATAAATATAACTCGATTAGTCTTTTTGATAGATTCTACAATTCTATGTTCTAAGTCAAACGGAATAATGGTTTGTATATCAATGACTTCGATATGGATATCCATAGAGGATAGTATTTTCTGCGCCTTACATGCTAGCTCGACACAAACACCGTAGGTTACAATAGTAATGTCGCTACCTTCACTCATTACTTCGGGTAACCCTAATGCAATAGTGTACTCTGCGAGGTTAGTAGGAAGTTGTTCTTTTTTGCGATATCCGTTGAGACATTCGATAATAATAGCTGGATCATCAGATTGCAACATCGTATTGTACATGCCCACGGCCTGAGTCATATTGCGTGGTGTTAGTATGTATATACCTTTCATCGAATTGAGTAGCAATCCAATAGGAGATCCTGAATGCCATACCCCTTCAAGTCTATGACCTCTTGTCCTTACAATAACAGGTGCAATCTGTTGTCCTTTGGTACGGTATCTTAATGTAGCGAGATCGTCACTGAGAGCCGGAAATGCGTAAGCAAGATAATCTAGATATTGAAGTTCGGCGATAGGCCTTAAACCTCGCATGGCCATGCCAATAGCCTGTCCTACGATAGACCATTCTCGTATGCCTGTGTCAAATACTCTTGACTCACCATATTTGTTTTGTAATCCTTTAAAAGCTTGATTAACGCCACCTATTTTACCTACATCCTCGCCAAATGCGAAAACTCTATTATCTTTTGATAAAATGTGATCAAAATAGGTGTTAAGCAGATCAGATCCATTTATCATTGGGCTATCAGAGCTATATGTAGGGTGAATATGTGCGACATTGATAGCCGCCTGAGAAGAAGAGCTGTAGAGATCTGAAACATAATAACTGTTTAAGATAGAATCATTCTGCTGTATCCAATGATGAAGTATTGATTTGAGATCTGATTCGCCTATACTATAATAGATTGCCTTCGCCATTTTTAGAAGGTCGCTTTTTGAGCCGACTAATCCAGTTTTTATTTCTTTTAGATAATTCTCTATTGATTCATTAGATGCTGTTTTTAGAGGTTCAAGAATTTTAAGAAGTTCATTTTGTTTTTTAAGGATAGGGGCTTTATAGTTATTCCATGCTTCTTTTTGTTCTTTTTTATAAGAAGAATTAAGATCAATTTTAATATTGTTTAATTCTTCTTGGGTGAACCACTTGTTGTTTATGATCCATTTTTCAAATTGCTCCAAACAATCCATCTCTTTTTCCCACGTAAGCCTCGCTTCATCTTTATATCTTTCATGACTTCCGGAGGTCGAATGACCGTTGGGTTGAGTACACTCTGTGATATGTATTATCGCTGGAGTACCGTTCTTTCTAGTGTGAGCACTTGCTTCAGCAAAGGTTTTGTGCAATCCCGAATAATCCCAAGCTTTGGCTTGATATAGAGAAAGTCCTCGTCCATTTTCATCAGTGCTAAAGCCAGAAAGTGCTGCTGTGATTGATCCCTTAGTGGTTTGATATTTAGTTGGTACTGAGATTCCGTAACCATCATCTTGGATGACAAAAATTATAGGTATTTGCATAACTCCAGCTGCATTGACACATTCGAAAAATATTCCTTCTGATGTAGCAGCATCACCAATAATGCAATAACTGATGGCGTCTGTGTTATCAGTTATTGATTGAGTCTGTTTTACCTCTTTAAATTTTTTACTGGCCAATGCTAAACCTAAAGCACGAGGCACTTGTCCTGCTAATGGGGCAATAGCAGAGGAGACATTATATTGATTATTGAGATCCAACCATTGGCCTTTTTCATCTACAAATGGTGTCGCGAAGTGATTGTTCATTTGTCTGCCGCCAGAAAAAGGATCATTGGTTACATCCGCATAAAGTGAAGCAAACAAATCACTCACTGATGCTAATCTTGTTTTGAGCATGAAAGTTTGATCGCGATAATAGCCTGAATAATAGTCTCCTTTTTTAAAAGACTTAGCGAGGGCTACTTGTAGAAGTTCTTTACCCGCACCACCAATTCCAAATTTGGCCCTTCCTAATAATACTTCTTTACGAATTTGGTTGGATGCTAATCTACTTTTAAAAACTATCTCAAAATCATCTAATATCTCTTTTTTATTAAATCCTGGATTTGGACTTTGAGGTGTAATAGTGCCTGATAATCGTTCTGTGATCATAGTTTTTTTAAATTTTGGTGTTGATATCAAAATTTTCGAAGTAGTCTCCGATTTTTCTTAAAAAAGATCCGCCATAATACCCGTCAATGATTCTATGGTCAAAAGAGATGGAGAGTATCATTCTCTGTCTAATAGCGATTATGTCGCCGATATGTGTTTCTACTACTGCTGGCTTTTTATTGATAGCTCCAAGGGCAATGATTGCCGCTTGAGGTTGATTGATAATTGGAGTGCCGGCGTCATTTCCAAAAGTACCTATGTTACTTATAGTAAATGTGCCATCCTTTATGTCGCTTGGGTCAAGTCTGTTTTCACGTGCTTTCTGTGTGAGATAGTTGATCTCCTCTGTTAAGCCTATAAGATTTTTATGATCCGCATTTTTGATAACTGGAACGATCAGATTGCCAGAAGGTAGAGCGGCCGCCATGCCTAAATTGACATCTTTTTTGATAATTATATTTTCTCCATCTATGGTTGAATTGATTAGCGGGAAGTCATTGATTGCTTGGCTGATAAGGTGAAAAAATATAGGGGTATATGTAAGTCTCTGGTTGTATTTATTTTGATATTGTTCTTTGATATTCTTTCTCCATTCCACGATATTGGTGACATCGACCTCGAGGAATGTAGAAACATGTGGAGATACCTTTTTACTCATTACCATATGGTCGGCTATGAGCTTTCTCATTCTATCCATCTGGATAGTAGTGTCTGTAGTATTTTTTATCTCAGTATTTGGCTTGTTAGCGTTATGGTCGGGATTGATCGTTGGTGGATGCGCTGTGGCCTTATTATTCTTTATGTATTTTAAGACATCTCGTTTAGTAATTCTATTATTGAGCCCTGTTCCAGTTATTTTGCTTATTTCATCTATGTTAAGCTTCTCTTGACTTATAATTGTTTTCACTAATGGGGAGAGAAATACTTCATTTTCTGTTTTGATAGAAGTTTTAGATTCTATATGTTGTTGTTTGGGTTCAGTTGTGACCGTGTTGTCTGGTGCTCTATCATCACTTCGAGTTGGATTTGTAGCGGGATTATCTCCATGGTTCTTTGCTGTTTCTACAATAGCAATAACCTGCCCGACTTTAATTATATCATCTTTTTGATAAGGTAATTCTTTAATTGTGCCAGCGACTGGACTTGGTATTTCCGTGTCGACTTTATCTGTTGCCACATCTGCTATGGTATCGTCTTCACTTACAATATCTCCTACATTGAAGTTGTATGAAATCAAAATAGCTTCTTCAACACTTTCGCCCATTCTGGGTAGCACTATTTGGTATAAGGACATATCATTAAGGTTGCAATTATTAATTGATTGTGTTTTACTAATAATTAAAACAAAATTACAATTAATTGGTGGAGTTCTCAATTAAAAATGATTTAATATTATCATCTTTATTGTAGTTATATGATATGAGATCTGAAAAGAAGACTAAAAGGAAGGCAGGGAGACCCAAAGAACAAAAGAGCCTTAACACGGATGATATTCTGAGACTAGCTCTTAAAAATTTTGCTAAAAAAGGATACGGAGGGTTAACCTTAAATGCAATTGCTAAGCAAACAGGAGTGGCAGATTCATTACTACATTATCATTTTGGCTCTAAACAGGATCTTTGGAAACGGTCGATGAAGTTAGTCGGAGATGAAATATTTCGCGAGTTGAATGACTTGTTCGCAATAATTGACGATATGACAGGTCTTGAAAAGTTAAGACTATTCAACAAAAAAATTGTACATGTGTCAGCGAAGTATCCAGAGTTTCAGCAGGTTGTGGTACAAGAGGTGTTTTCTGAAAATCCCCGATCTTCTTGGTTAATAGAAGAATTATTGGTCCCGATATTTGGATTTATGCAAACAGCTATCGATGAAGAAATGGACAAGGGTTCAATAAAGAAAATTCCTAAAGCAAATTTAACAAGTTTTATAATTGGGTCAATTACCACTTTATTCTCAAGATCCTTTCAAATGAATAAAATGTATGATATTGATCCTTTTGATGATCAACAAATACAGCAGCACGCAGAAGTAATTAATGACTTAATCTTCAATGGGTTGATCTCGAAATAATTGGATCACAGTTTTCTCACTATCAAACTGCCGATTGAATAGCCCGCGCCAAACGAGCAAATAAGGCCATATTCTCCAGGTTGAAAATCATCACTGTATCTATGAAATGCTATTAATGATCCTGCAGAGGCAGTATTTGCAAATTCATCAAGTACTATTGGAGCTTCTTCAGCTGATGGGTCTCGGTTCAATAACAGACGACATATCAATTTATTCATATTGATATTTGCTTGATGAAGCCACCATCTTTTTATTTGGTCATTTTTTAAATTAAGTTCATCTAAGTGTGCCGATATATGTTGAGCCGCCATAGGGCATACCTCTTTGTAAACAGTTCGTCCATTTTGAGAGAAATACTGATCATCATCTAATGGTTTGGTGTCATTTGCATTTAATACATAACCGAAGTTAGATCTAATATTATTAGAGTATTTAGTAAATGCTTTAGTACTCAATATCTCGAATGAGCAATTACTGGTGCAAGTATCGGCGGACTCTATTATTGTGGCCATTGAAACATCTCCAAAAATAAAGTGACTATCCCTATCCCTAAAGTTGACTTGAGGAGATGTTAGTTCTGGATTAATCATTAAAACGCATTTGGCCGTCCCTGCTTTGACCATCTCATAGCCTCGCTGCAAAGCAAATGTGCCTGCAGAACAGGCTACCAACATATCAAACCCAAATCCCTCAATACCTAATGCCGCTTGAACTTCAATCGCAATGGCGGGATAAGATCGTTGAGTATAAGCGCAGGATACGATGACGGCGTCTATATCTTCAGCCGACTTATTTGCTTTGATCATCGCGTCCTTTGCAGCATGGATGGCCATTTCGGCCTGATCAGATATTTCGTCATTATTACGTTTGGGGATTTCTGGTCTCATGCGTTCTAAATCAAGAATCCCCTTCTTTTGATAGATATACCTTCTCTTGATTCCTGAAGCCTTTTCGATGAATTCTACTGAAGAATAGGCTTTGGCACTTAATGCTCCAGATTGAATCTCTTTGGCATTAGTATTATTGTAGACATCTACATATTCATTATAGCATGCGACTAATTCTTCATTAGTCAATGTGTATTCTGGTAGCCAGAGGCCAGTTCCACTTATCACTATTTTATCAGCCATCGAGTCAATTTTGCGATCTTGGCGGCTAATATATCTACTTTATCACTTTACTAAGAGTTCATTTTAGGAAGTTTGTTTAGACTTGCCTTTTTCTTTGACCTTTTTTGAATGTGTCGATAATTCTTCTTCAAATGCTAAACTTACACGAATCGCCTTTAAACCAATGACTCCTTGTAGGTTTTGAAGCTCTACGATTTCTAGATCATTTTTGAGCAATCCCTCATAGATTAAGAAGTTGATATGAGACCTATATTCTTCTAATTCAGCTTGCTGAGTGAATACTATTACCATCTTTCCAGGTTGAGTAATTCGTTCAGTCGTACCTTTTATATAGGCTTTATCAATTCTCTTTTTGATGATTTCATAACGGGCATTGTATGCACCATCTATATCGAAGTGCTTTTCGTCCAATCGATACCTAATGGAAAGTGGAGTACTATATACCATTATTAAGCTGGCGACATCAAGTGGCAACGGCAATTCTTTTTTAAGAAGTTGGTGTTCTCTTTCCATCTCACACATGGCTTTTAATTGCCATAAGTGCAAATTGCGGAGATGTAATGGTTTGAATTCTTTTGTAGGAGAGATTTCCTGACCTATAAACATATTGTGCTCTACACCGTCTGTTTTATATCTCTCAAAGTAATGGGGAAATATTTCTTGTGCAGATTTCTGCTTCTTATCGATGGAAGCTGCCATGGTTTTACCAATTATCTCCAGGGATTTATCATAGTCTTTTCGGTATTTATATATAATACCTAACTCTGGATGCAATAGGTCGAAGTAGTCTTTTATATCGGCATCAAACTCTTTTTTAATTGACTGTATCTCTCGTAGTATGGGATGTACGTTTTCTTTGATAAAGGCAATTACTTCTTGCTCGATACCTGATGCTAAGTCTGAATTAATCTGTTCAATTAGAATATTACATTGAAATCGTACAGAGCTAATCAAGGGCATCGGCACTTTGGCTTCTGCTTTCTCCAATAATGCAAGGATGTACGAAAGTTGATTAGATAGATCGTTGGCAATTGCGTTGTTACGGGCAACAGATGATCCAGATATATCTATCTGACCGTATAGAGCATATAAGTCCTTAAGTACGATCTCTTCGAAAGAAGCATCACCACCATCTATTTGTTGGGTAAGAAACCTATTGGCCTCGTCATAAAACTTCCATTCAACAGACGGATGTATAGCCGTACACTCGTGTTGTATTATAGCTGAGAGTAGATTGGATTGACCATCTATGAACCCCTTAACGGATGATTCTACTATAGGGATAATCTGTCGAATGTTTTGCTCTACTATGCTATTAAATGAAAACAACTCTTTAGAACCGAATTCAAGGATTCCCATGACTTTGTCTTCATCTACAATAGGAATAGCCATATAGCTCTTAAAGCCAGCATCGGCTAAGCCTTTTAGGATTCCTAAAGTCGCTCCATTTTCCAAAAGAGTAGGGATATCACTTAATACCAAACTTTTATTCTTTGTAAACAATTGATCTTTACTATTGATACAAAATAGGTCATCTGTATTGCTTTTAATTTCTGTTGATAAGCCAAGACATGGAGTTGTTTGGTCCATGGTGGATAAGTGATCATTTAACCTGTCATAAAGGAGCAAATCTGTTTTAAGATCTGGGATTTGGAGATATGATCTCAGCACATCTTCTATCTCATCCATTGTATCGAGATCTTTGTTGGACTTATTTTTGACAATCAATAAGTCTTTAAAATGGCTTAGAGCTTGGTCTCTCGTTGCATCAAACAGATTCACGATACCGAATCCATTTAATACCCATGAATTTGGAGGGAAGTATTCTTGCCATAATTCCAAATTGTTTCCATTGTGCAATAATGTTTGGATAATTTCTGGGGATAGATCTGGTTTTTCTCCAATTGGTTCTATTTCGTAAAATTCTGCATTAATCAAGGCTCGATAATGTCTAAGCATTCCCTGTTTGTCCCTAAGATTGCAAAACTGTGAAGACCCAAAATGTAAACTGGTGTCATAAAAAGATTTTATTATCCAAGCGCATGAAAGAATATATTTATCTTTTGCACTTGCAAAAGCATCAGATCCCACAAAATCCACATTTCCATCTCTTCCAAAAATATCAATAAATCTATGAGACCTAAAGAGCACCGACTTATTGAATGGAGATGTGGCTAGTTTGATCTCATTGCTTAAAAGAGACGGCGGGAACAGTTGATTCATCAAAAGGCAGATATCATCGTCGTATTTTTTAGATTTTTCATGCTCATAGATCCCTTCTATGAGATCCTTTTTATGTTTTAGATTTTTAATGACATGATTAGCTCTATCCGCTGTGATTTGATTTGCAGATGATGTTTGCTTCTCTATGTTATGAATTAACTTACGAAAACCTAATTTTTGGACAAATGGGGATTCCATGTACTCTTTTTTGATCAATAACCTTTACTATAACAATATAAAACCATCAGAAGGTTTTATAATGATGATAATTTTATAGATCTAATATCTTGCCAGATAAAAAAACAAATCATAAAAACCTATATGACTTGTTGTTTTGAAGACAATTTTTTATCACCTCACTTGTACTGCCTCATTGCTTAATCTAAGTACTACTTATTTTGTTGGGACTGGTAATATTCGAATACTTTAGTAAATTCTTCATTATTTAAAGAAGCTGGATTTTTTCTGATTTTAGTTTCTTCAGAACTCATGGCCTCGAACACAGCGTCAACAGCCGTATCTGTAATGAAATCCTCTAATGATCCAGAAATTTTGTTTTTTGCAAAGGTGTTGTATGTACTCACCGCAATATCCCAATATTTGGTTTCAGGTATGGCTTTTAAAGCGGAAGATATCTTATCATTATAACGACTTTTTATGGTAGAACTCATTGCCTCTTTTAACAGCAAGCTCGCAGCATTATCATTGCCATTCAAAATATTAGCTGCTCCATTTATTTTTAAGTCTTTTATTGCCTCGTTCATAATAGCATTTCCCTGGGCATATATCATACCAGAAGAGGATTTTAGGAGATTATCAACTTTTGTGATTTCTTTAGTCAATCCTAGAGTCCTAAGTGTAGAAATAATCGGTCTAACTTCTTCGGGAAGAATGGATTCTATACCATTTTGTTGAGTTTTGGACAACATGGTCAAGGCGTTCGCAGAACTACCACTCATAAGGTTTTTAACTGCATTTATGGTCTCGGATTCTGAGGGGCGATAGTCGTTGTTTTTAGTTGTGGAGCACGATGCTAAGAATATACATGCCAAAAAGATAGTTAGTAAGCGCATTTTTATTTTTATGACGAATGGTATAATTCAAGGTAACAAAATACTATTCAGTTAGATCATATCAGGAACATTAGTTATATTTCATCCAACAAAACTTCTATGATGTCACCACTTATTGCAGAATTTTTAGGTACAACTATTTTGATTTTATTAGGTAATGGGGTTGTTGCTAATGTTTTATTAAACAAGACTAAAGGAAACGATTCTGGACTTATAGTTATCGCATTCGGTTGGGCTATTGCTGTTTTTGTTGGTGTTTTTATAACGGCGTCTATAAGTGGTGCGCATCTTAATCCAGCAGTTACCCTGGGTTTAGCTATTACGGGAGATTTTGCTTGGTCTCAAGTTGGTGCATATATGATAGCACAATTGTTTGGTGCCATGTTAGGAACAACTTTAGTATGGTTAATGTATCGTCCTCATTACGAAAACACAAACGATCCTAATCTAATAAAAGATACTTTTTGCAATGCTCCCGCAATCGATAACAAGTTTTCTAATTTGTTGTCAGAGGTTTTAGGGACATTCGTTTTAGTATATGGTGTGTTACATATTGCTGGTGCGGCAGTAGGAGATACTCCGGCCTCTTTGGGAGCTTTAGATGCACTGCCAGTGGCTTTGATTGTTTTAGGGGTAGGTTTGTCTCTTGGAGGTACTACTGGTTATGCGATCAATCCAGCTCGAGATTTAGGCCCAAGAATTGCTCATGCGATATTACCTATAAGTAATAAGGGAGGTAACGATTGGCCTTATTCGTGGGTACCAGTACTAGGACCATTTTTAGGTGCTACTCTTGCGGCATTGGTTATGAATTTTATTGGATAAATCTTATGCGGTTTGACCTCCATCGATAGGTAGGCACAATCCAGTAATAAAAGAGCTATTCTCATCTGCTAACCACAAAATAGCATTGCTAATATCACTTACTTCCCCATAACGTCCCACGGGGATGGTACGGATTAGTACCTCTCTCAACTCTTCTTTCTGTTCGAACATACTTTCCACTAATGGAGTATTAGTAAATACTGGACATACTGCATTAATTCTTATACCAGTTTTAGCGTATTCTACTGCAGCAGTTTTCGTCATACCTATGACAGCATGTTTGCTGGCTACATAGGCCAATTGTCTGGGAAGCGCCCTCAAACCAGCGATAGAAGAAATATTAATAATTACACCCGATTTCTTTTGATCCATTATAGCTAATTCTTCTTTCATACAGTAGAATACGCCAGTTTGATTAATGGCTACGATATTATCCCAGTCTTCTAATGTATGCTCAGCGGTCTTGTAGGAATTTTTCCCACCTATTCCAGCATTATTAAGTGCTATATCTAAAGATCCAAAGTCTTCAACAACTTGTTGGATGGTGGATTTTACGTCTTCATAAATCTTAACATCAAGGAGGTATGCTTTCGCTTTAATACCCTGTGCTTTTAACTCTTTTTCTGTTTGGAGGTTGTTATCCTTATTCCAATCAGCTATTGCTACATTAGCACCACGGTGACCAAATTCTTTAGCACACTCTTTACCGATCCCCGAAGCTCCGCCCGTGATAAATACAGTTTTACCCTTAAAATCCATTAGTACGTATTAGTCCGAATTATTCGAACATTAGAGAAATCATTTCAGCAATACATGCAGGTTTCTCGACTCCTTTAATTTCTATTTTGGCGTGCCAAGTAACTTTTACGCCATTATTAGGATAGTCTTCGATTTCTGCAAGGGTAAATTTACATTTTAATTCGCTCCCTACGGGTACATGATGAGGGAATCTCACTTTATTTAAACCATAATTCACTCCCATTTTTACGCTGGTTACACTCATCGCATCTTCGATAAACTTCGGAATTAAAGAAAGAGAATAAAATCCATGGGCTATAGGCCCTCCGAATGGGGATTTCTTGGCTTTATCAGGGTCAATATGAATCCATTGGAAATCTTTGGTTGCATTAGCGAATTCGTTCACTAATTCTTGAGTGACTAAAAACCAATCAGGCGAAGTTATGGTTGTACCTTTTGCTGATTTTAGTTCATCTAAGTTTGTAAAGTTCATAGTAGCTGGATTTATGACCTCAATATAAAAGAGAAAACATAAGGACTGATTTAAAATATTGGCATTTGACTTGTGAGTGGACAAGTTGTTTTAATGATGTTCTACTCGGTCTTGATTCCTTTTGAAGTATTTAGGGTTCACAACAAGTAGCCCAAAC
The DNA here is from genome assembly GCA_020629515.1 of Saprospiraceae bacterium. Classification (GTDB taxonomy): domain Bacteria; phylum Bacteroidota; class Bacteroidia; order Chitinophagales; family Saprospiraceae; genus GYS-P2D. The sequence goes on from JAHDDE010000004.1 coordinate 116,277, forward strand.
GATTCACAATCTTCCTTAGTGTGCTTGGCATGATGAGCACCATGGGCCTTTAGGATACCTCGAGAATATTTACTATCTAATTGCTTGAACCATCTAAAGCGCTGATGAATATAAACGTCATGGATTAAAAAATAAATTAAACCATATATGGATATTCCAATTCCAACAAAAAGCAAATATCGATAATCGGCATATAAGCTCCCTAAAATGTAACATGTCATACTCGGAAGAGCAAAGACTATGAAAAAGCGATCGTTTTTTTCCCAAAATCCTTCTTTTTCATATTTAGGTTTATGATGATCTTCATGCCAACTCCATAAAATTCCATGCATCAAATATTTATGGGCGAACCATGCCACGAATTCCATTAATATCACTGCGCCAATCGTAAATAGGACATAGGATAGTGGAGTATTCATTGGAATAATTTTTCCAAATATAATGAGAATTGTTATAAGATTACTCGCTCCAGTTGATCAGAATAAATACTTCTAATAAGTGGCAATTCCACAAAGAAGTCTGATCCTTTTCCTTCTGTAGATTCAAAATACAACGTGCCACCGATGGAGTCAATCATGTTAGCAGCTATAGCTAATCCCAAACCTGATCCACTTGACTTAGTGGTGAATTTAGGTTTGAATATTTTAGATTGCATTTCAGAGGGTATACCGATTCCATTATCTCTCACTCTAATGATGGCTTTATTCTCCTCCTTCCAAAGTTTAAGTTCTATGATGCCTTTTCTATCTGAAGGTATAGCTTGGATAGAGTTTTTAACAAGATTGTTGAGCACTCTTAAGAGATGATTTTTATCCGCATAGGCACCTATGTCATCTATTGGTTCGATAAGCTTAATTTCCATATCACCTCTTTTTCTAAAAAGGTCATGTATTGTTTCTACAATGTCGTTAAGAATGACTTTTTCATTATTAGTTTTAGGAAGGCTTCCAAAGTTAGAAAACTCATCTGCGATTTGTTTTAAGTTTTCAACTTGTGCCATAAGAGTATGGCACATTTTTCTGGTTAATTCTTCAATATTGGGTCTTTTAGCCTGAATACTGAACTCCAAGTGCTGAAGACTTAGTTTCATTGGAGTCAAAGGATTTTTTATTTCATGAGCAACCTGTTTAGACATTTCTCGCCAGGCATTATCTCGTTCGGTCTGAGCTAATAAAGATGCATTATCTTGTAATTTTTCTATCATGCCATTATACTCATTGATTAGATCTCCGATCTCATCATTTCCAATCCATTGAATTTTTTTATTGTCTTTGTTGAGTTTTACGGCTTTTAGTGTATTTCCCAATTCAATTAGGGGCGTTCTAATATAATCAGACAATGAAATAGCAATTACAAAACCGATCAGAAATAAAAATACATATGTATTTAGAAGAGCTTGGGTGAAGGATTTCTGAAAGTCTACGGAGGCGCTCGTCGTCTCCATATGTTGAATCTGATAAATGGATACTAATCCGATCGCTACAAAACTAAATATCAATGTGAACAGCATCGAGAATTGGATCCGATTGCGAAGTTGAGATCTTCCTGCCAGACTAAATTGCCATGTGGCTGGTAATACTTTAAATTTTTGATTGACAAGTGCAACGGGAACATATACTAATCCACAAAGCAAAAATATTAAGGAGAAAAGGCTAAAAGCATCGATGAGAGGGATAGGGCCTCTTCCTAAAACAGTTTGTTCTACATAAAAAATAATAATCGCCAAAAATGAGCCTAACACAATAGTCCACAAGACTAACCAAATAAGATTTGGTTTTTTTTGATCCATAAAGAGATCTAAGAAAAGAAAAAATGATGCGCATATCACACTTGTCACAAGCGAATTAGTAATGGTATGATATGTAGAGATAAGGATGAGGGCACTCGAAAGTGAATAGAATATAATTCGATGGTTAACTGATGAAGAGCTTAACAATGATCGAAAATAGTAGAGATAGGTAAAAAGTGAAAAAAACGATATTATCACAAAACATAGAGAAAAAATTGTAGTGGAATAAAGTCTTGTAATTTCTAAAATTGAAAACCACCCTAAACCAAGAATGCTTTCTAATGCTATGATAAATGAACTCACGAAAACTCCAGATATCAATGCCGTAATATAGACTTTAATTGGGTTCGTTGTAGAGAAGGTATTAGATTGATTGTTGAATATAGCCAAAGGCACTAATCCTACTAAAAAGAGGATATCTATGGCTATTAAAGAATGCTGGATTTTGTGGTTTAAAAGGACCACTATACTTAATAACAGCAACGCAATTGTGTATTTATGGGAGACTACAAACGTGCTTATATTATAATCCTTAATGTAGGAATTATCTATTGAGACTTTCAATTTCATCATTATTATATATTAAAGATAATTATAATATGTATTGAGCGATAGTACATCTCATTATTTTATTGAGTTATGTACGACTTTAGACTACTTTTGTAGTGCACTTGACTTCATCGCTCAATGAAATATTGAGAGGAAAGTCCGGACAACTTAGAGCATCGCACCACTTATAATGGGTGGATTGAGTGAGAGTAATTTCATTCAAATAGAAAGTGTCACAGAAAACTATACCGCCAGAATTTTATTTTGGTAAGGGTGAAAACGTGCGGTAAGAGCGCACGACTTTGGTAGTAATATCAATAGTGGATAAACCTTGCGAGTTGCAATGTCACGTATATTCTGATCCTTAAAGTTAAGGGTAGGTTGGCTCGACCGAGCATGTCAGAAGGGGTAGGCAGCAGATAGATAAATGATGAAGTTTTAGGTATTTTAATATCTGAAAAACAGAATCCGGCTTATGATAGTGCATTTATTAAAAAGGGCTTAATGAGAATTTCATTAAGCCCTTTTTTTAACTTTTTATATTGAGTTGTTAGAAACTCCCGTTTCCACCTACTACTCCTAAATCAAATGTGAAACCAAATCTTAGTGTATTATCTAATGGGTTCCGTTGTGTATTGGTAGGAGCTAAATAGGATATGTCAAAACCAAATACATTATATTTTAATCCCACTCCAATAGTGATAAATTGTCTGTCCCCCTTAAGTGGATGTTCTCTAAAATAACCTGTCCTGACCGCAAACTGATTATCATACCAATACTCCACTCCAAATGATGTCGACCATTCTTTTAATTCTTCTGAAAAACCTCCAGGAGCATCTGAGAATGAACTAAAAATATTAGAGAAAGTAGACCCTTCTCTATAGTCTGGTTCACCATTATTATCTCCATCATATGTGCCATCACTTGAGAATGGTTCTACATTAGGTATAGGTGTAGGAACTAATAATTTTTTCAAATCAAGTACAAATTGAATACTGTTATATTCATCCAAATTAATCTGATATCCGAGTCCAATTCCTAACCTCGTAGGAATTGCTTCTCTCGTTGTTGCGTTTGTATAACTCACTTTGGAACCTAAATTAGAAATAGCCATAGCAGCACTAAAGTTTGATCCAGCTCCATTAAGATCAGGGTTAGAGTTATAAGTCATACTGATATCGGCGGCAAAACCAGTTGCAGCGCTAATTATCAGGCCATTTACAGCTTGACCATTAGCTAAATTGGAATAGAAAAATTTACCTCCTACACCAACAGAAAACTTTTGGTTCAGTTTTCTACTGTACGCAACCCCCACATTGAACTCTCTTGGCATACCAGTACCTGTACCATTGCCATTAATATCTGTAAAGCTGATTTGCCCTAAACTAAAATATCCGAGGTTGAAACCAAATGCGGATAGGTCATCAATTTTTTTATATCCTGATAAATATGCTACATATACATCAGTTAGGCCTAAATTTCTTAACCACGGTGTATAAGTAGCAGTTAGTTCAGCATCTTTTTCTACAAAGGCTAATTTGGAGGCGTTGTAGTAAATGGATGCAGCGTCAGGAGAGGTCGTTAAGCCCGCATCTCCAAGTGCTCCACCCCGAGCATCAGGTATGATACTTAAAAAGGGTAGTGCGGTATTTACTGGATTTGGGGTGCATTGCCCATTAATATCAACTACGCATTTCTGATTTTCATCCCATTGGGCATTCGCTACGACAGTCAATAAAAAAAGTACAATAGTTGTAGCGATAGTATTTTTCAAACTCATCTTCGATGATTAATTTTTTGATATAGCAAGAACTGCTTAATTATCTGTATTATTTTAAAATCTGTATTTTTTTCATGTTGCTATAAGACTTTCTACCATCACTGGCAATTGCTATGGCCCTGCAAATATAAGTGGCATCTTCTAATAGACTAAGATCACCGTAGATATTTTCTACTCTACCATTATTCGAATTTTGCTGTTGCCTTATGGTATAAACAAGTTGACCAAGCATATTATATATCTCTATTTCAACAATGAGACTTTCTTGTCCTAACTGATGTAAGAACGCAAACTCCACTAATTCTCCTGAACTTAAGCTTGGGGTGACCTGGAAATTGTTGAGTGTCTCTTCATTCTTTTGATCAACAATGAACCGGATAGCTGTTTCTCCTCGATTATTGGCTATATCAAACGCACTGACTGTGATGTTATGTTCTCCTAATGATAAATTAGAAATAGGATATAGTATACTACCAGATACATTATTACCGGCAGTGTAAAAATCATTGAGAATGATCGGATTTCTCGTATCACCGTCGATTATAGCTACAATCTCATGCCCAATGCTTGTCTGACTTAGGTTGACACCTATGTCGTCTTCGATGTCTGCTATAAGAAAAGGATTAGGAGCAACTATATCACCAGAATTGAAGTTTCTGTCATTGAGGTACAAGTTGATAACTGGTCCGTCATCGTCCGTTACAGGATCTACAGAGCTTCCTGATATGACAAAGTCAGAATAAGTCCCATGCGCATCGATATCATTGTCTTGTGACAGGGCATAATAACTTATTCTTCCATTTCCTGAGGAATAATCAATATCAACAGGTACAATAAATGAATCATCAAATGATCCATTCTCGACTTTAGCTACACCTTTATAGATAATATTGTTTTGTATGTCGAACTTTTTTTCAAGACTTCGAGAATCATTCTGCAAGGTGGAAATCTGACGCTCTTTATCATATACTGTGATCTCTATTGACCCATTGAAATCAGCCTGCAAAACTCCATTTTGATCTACTACTTCACCTCTGATAAATACTTCATCAAGCGCACCAATAGTGTCGTTTTCTAATTTGTTTTTTAATCCTACAGTCTTGATGCCAAGTGGAGGTATAGCTAACTTCATACTTGGATCACCAATCAGTAAAAATTTCCTTGCGTTTGTATTATCAGAAATATTAACATTTTTCGCTCTACGCAGTATCTCCCCAATTGCCATATTTTCTCCTTCATAAAGACTGAATATAGTATCAAATACTGCTTGAGTTAACCTAAAGTTTTTAGAAGCATATACTGACCTTACTGTGGTAAATAGACCTATTGCGCCTCCTGCTGGATTAAATAAACTTGCTTCACCTGCCGAAGTAATGTTGGGATCATCAAATCCAGTAAAACTACAGGTTGCAGTAATGATCAATGGAAGCCGATTAAAATTACTCCAAGAATCTATATCTGTAATGTTAAGAACTCTTTCTTGTGACCACCCAATAGGGCCTCCATGACCAAGATAGTTCATCACCAACACGCCTTGATCTATTATGGTGTTTAGTTTTTCGTTGGCAGCAGGATATCTATTTCCTCCAGGAGTTGATACTTGTGGGAATGCGTCCCAATAAATTTTTTCTTGATTATATTCCTTATACTTTTCTTTAGTTCTGTCAGCAATCTTTTCTGCATCGTTCACGTGAAGATTAAAATCTTCATCATCAGCTAAAAAAGCAATATTATTTTTCCATGATCCAAATGTACTTGGATGAGTGTCATAATGGATCAATTTAGATACTACCGCTTCAGCTTCTGCATTTGTTCTAACAGGTATTCTGCCAACGGCAATATCAAGATCACCCCTCAAGGTAGATGGGTTCTCCTCATCTAACAATGCAAAATAGTCGTCAGTTGGAAATGAAAGGAGTGGGTCTAATGATTCTTGGGTTTCATAAGTGGGTATGAAATTTTGGAAAGGCGCATCAGAAATATTTCTGTAATCAAAAGATCCATCTCCAAATAACAATAAATACTTAAAATTATTTGAGCTTTCATCGAGCAGTTGAGCATATCGCCTAATAGCATCAGGTGTGTTGCTACCTGATGAAAAGAAATTATACACATCTTCAATGTTAATTGCTATTGTATTGACTCCTGACACTCTATTTCGGTGTTCCGCTAATCTTTCTGCTTGTCCTTGCCATAGCTTATGGTATAGAATAACCATCTCTATATCTGCCGCTTTACTTAAGTCTGGAATTTCTACGGGCGTTATCAAAGTTGGTTTTGAATGCACCTTGCTATTATCGAATGTCAATATTGCCTTAGGCTCATTTATATTTACATAGGATTCTGCATTATCGCTTTCGATTCTTAATTCTTTAAGATCATCTGTGCTATTAATTGCCCAAACTTCATTAATTGCAGGGTTGTCAATGACTATTTTTGCATCTTTATCATCAGATAATAGCAGTGTCAGATTTGATGCTCCATCATCTTCAATTTCATCTGTCGCAGTAATTTTTATTTGGTCTATCCAGACCCGTGCATTAGGAGAATTTTTGACATAATTGATCTTCCATTCGGGACTAAGATGTGTCCGCGGATTCAACGTTTGAATGAGTTTCGCTTTTCTTCCAAAAATATCTTCAACATCGCCTAAATCCACTTTATTGGCACTAAGATTATACTCTTCATTACCTAATTGGATCATTATCTGCTCCGTTAAGTCACTTCTCACAATGAGGGATACCTCAATTCTAAGTTCTGATGGATTCTTAAGGTCATATTTCAATAAGCTCTTAATATCGGTAGACTGGTTATTGGTTATTTCTCTACCAACCCACTCCTGTCCGGAGCCACTATTATTAATATCTATATCTAAAAGATTGTACAGGTCGGAATCGTATATTAATTCTACCGAGGTACTGGTCAATTGGTGACTTTGATTATTTGAATTTGATATTTTCTCAATTCTTGCGCCTGGACGATCGCCAATAGTTAGAAAATATGATTTGGAGCTGTCGTATGGGTTGGATTCATATCCAGATAGTTTAAAATTTGGACCTTCTGCCCAGAAGTATAGTTGATCATTTATATCAAACGATCCGTCTGATTCTCCTTTTATTTTAATTGGGATCTGGAGCATTGAATCCTCAGTTGACCAAAGTTGAAGAAGAGTAGGATTTAAACCGTCTATATTTTCAATTACAGGGGCTAAGTCTCGATATGTTAATTCATATAATCCAGTGTTTTGAATTTTCACTTTATAGGTGCCACCTGCCTTAAACGGAAATGCCGATTCTTGCCCATACAAATAGTTCTGGCAGAGACAAAAACTTATGATACTTGAAATAGTTATGTATCTAAAGAATAATAAATTGTGCCTATTATTCATTTGTTATATTAACTTAAGTGACTCATTCTTTTAGCAAATAAACTATAAAGAGTACAATTTGGTGATTAAATCGTTTAACTATTAAATGAATTTGAATATTGTAAGACATTATATCAATTTGATTCTGGTAGTAATTACTGGTTATTGGTTTTCGCCTCTGAATGCCCAAGATGTGGTCTTTAGTCAGTTTTATAATGCACCAATTCAACTAAATCCTGGTTTAGTGGGATTATCAAATAGTCCATATGTGGCCATTAATTATCGAGATCAATGGATAGGATGGGGCAGAGGTCAAGGCAACAATGGTGGATATAAAACTTATTCTGCCTCTTATGACCAGTTTTTTGAACCGCTTAATAGTGGTCTGGGTATCCAAATATTGTCTGATGATTCAGGAGACGGTATATTAACGACCAACAAATTGAGTGGTGTATATGCTTATCGACTACAGATTAACCGCAAGTTTCAAGCACGTGTAGGTTTAGAAGCCTCCATAACGCAACAGAGACTTGACTGGGATCAATTGACGTTTTTTGACCAGATCATTGTTGGTAGCGAAAATTTGTTACCATCAGGAGAGGTCAGACCTGATAATTTGACTAATGCATATTTTGACTTCTCCATGGGAGGCGTTTTGTATAATGACAAATTTTATATAGGTCTATCACTTAAACATCTAAATGCTCCTAATAATAGTGTTCAATCTGCCAGTCAAGGTATTTATGCTGGCCTTCCATCTCGACTCACTATCCATGGAGGATGGCAAATAGATTTGGATGGATACAATAATGACGGTTTTGGCTCGTTTTTTGCTCCGAGTGTTTTATTAGTAAGACAATCAGATTTAAGCCAATTGAATGCAGGGGGCTTGTACAACAAAGAGAATTTTTTTGTTGGTGCGTGGTTGAGGTACGATTTTTCCAACATCGACGCTGCTATATTTTCAGCAGGATGGAGGACGAAGTGGTTGAAGCTAAGCTACAGTTTTGATTTGACATTGAGCAGTGCAGGAATTTTAAATACTGCAGGAAGTCATGAAATAGGAATCATTATGAATTTTGGAGCTTTGCAAAATCCACCATCGAGGTACGAAGACTGTTTTAGCATATTTAGATAATTATTACCCAAATGAATATTAGATTTTTTGTTTTTACTTTAGCTACATGCTTGTTAGCATCATGTAATCTCCTTAAGAAAGGCGGAGGAGGAGATGGTAGATCATCTGCAACGGGATGGAAATACAATGATACTGAATGGGGAGGCTTCGAAAAGCTCGACTACGAAGGTCAGATTAATGCCCCCAATATGGTTCTTATACCTGGTGGAACATTTACTATGGGGTTAACTGATCAAGATGTCACCTATGACTGGAATAATATACCAAGAAGAGTAACTGTAGGATCATTCTACATGGATGAAACTGAAGTGTCTAATATTAATTGGAGAGAATACGTATACTGGTTAGAAACAAGATATGAGTCTTTTCCAGAAGTAGCAATAGGAGCTATTCCTGATGAAAAGGTTTGGTACGATGAGCTTTCATACAACGATCCATTAGTAGAAACTTATTTTAAACATCCGGCATATGATGACTATCCTGTAGTAGGAGTAACTTGGGAGCAGGTGCAAGGATACTGTAAGTGGAGGACTGATCGGGTGAATGAAATGTTATTGATCGAACGTGGTATATTGAATCCTACGCCGGATCAAAAAGATGCTGACGTTTTCGATACGGACTCGTATTTAGCTGGACAGTATGAAGGCAATGTGCGTAAAAACCTGCCTGATGTAAGAACGGGAGGTGAGAGAGCAGTAAAATTTGAAGATGGAATATTAAGCCCTTCTTTCAGATTGCCAACAGAAGCGGAGTGGGAATATGCAGCACTTGCATTACAAGGTAAATTGAGTAATCCAAAAGATGAGTTAATCTCAGACAGAAGATATTATCCATGGGATGGAAAGAGTGCAAGATATCAGAAAAGAGATAAGAATCAAGGTAGGATGCTTGCTAACTTCAAAAGAGGGAAAGGTGACTATATGGGTGTAGCAGGTAATTTGAATGACAACGCATCAGTACCAGCACCAGTCAGAAGATACCTTCCAAATGATTTTGGATTATACAACATGGCAGGTAATGTGGCCGAATGGGTTCAGGATGTGTATAGACCATTAACAAGTCAAACTTTGAGTGATGCAGAGAATCATGATTTAAATCCATTTAGAGGAAATGAGTTTAAAGAGTTGATCAGAGATGAATATGGAAATCTACTTGAGAAGGACTCATTGGGCAGGATGAGATACAGAGCAATCTCTGATGAAGAATTAGAAGGAAGAGAAAACTATAGGTCAGGAGATGCGAGAAGTTATGGCGATGGAGATGATGAAGTAATCAATTATGATTATGGTAAGTATACGTTGATAAACGATAAGTCAAGAGTTGTTAAAGGAGGCTCTTGGGCTGATAGGCTATACTGGTTATCACCAGGTGCTCGAAAGTTTAAGGATCAAGATAAGGCAGACAGAACCATAGGATTCAGATGTGCTATGACTCGTGTTGGAGGCCAAAATGGGAATGATGATTCGGGCGGAAACTCCTTCGGTAAAGGCGGGAAAAAGGTGAAGAGAAAGTATAAATAATACAACTTTGCAATAATATAAATCCCTGTAATCTTTGATTACAGGGATTTTTTTATGTTCTTTTCTAAAGAAAATGTCAATGAACAAACTTGATCAGATATATGAACTTTTTATTAGTTCCAACGGAATTTCAACTGATACAAGAACACTAAAAGAAGGTCAGATTTTTTTTGCTCTGAAAGGTAGTCGCTTTGATGGTAACCAACATGCACAAGAGGCCTTGAAGAGAGGGGCGTCTCACGCCATAATTGATAATGATCAATATGCTATTGATTCGAGGACAATCCTAGTGCATGATACGTTAATTTTTTTACAAGAGTTAGCTCTTGTACATCGTAAGCATTATTCTAAACCTGTGATAGGTATTACGGGGTCTAATGGGAAAACAACCACTAAAGAACTTCTGAGTGAAGTCTTGCAAACTCAGTATTCTGTTGAATTTACAAAAGGGAATTATAATAATCATATAGGAGTTCCATTAACTATTTTGGATGCTTCATTAAATAGTGATATTTGGATTATCGAGATGGGCACTAATGCTCCAGGAGAGATAGCAGACCTTTGTAATATTGCTCGTCCTACATTAGGTTTAATTACGAATATTGGTGCAGCACATTTAGAAAAGCTGTTATCATTAGAAGGAGTATATAAGGAGAAAACTGCTTTGTTTAATTCCGTAGCAGATAATAATGGTGTAATATTTATCAACCAAGATGACCAATATTTAAAGCGATATTCCACCGAGAATATAGCTCATCGGATATATAAGAACGATTCTTTTGGCGAAGGTGCTTATTTACATCCAATAAACGACGGAAGCACTTTCCTTAAGGTTAGGGTAACTTCCGATGTAGAAAGTGAATTGTTGTTGACAACTTCTTTAATAGGAGATTATAATCTTATTAATATAAGTGCAGTGCTCTGCGTAGCGGACTTTTTAGATATAAAAATGGAAAATGCTATTCATGCATTGTCTCGCTATCTACCCAACAATATGAGATCGCAGTTAGTATCTACCAAGCGGAATACAATTGTATTAGATAGTTATAACGCCAATCCAACATCTATGCGAAGTAGTTTAGAATCATTTGTCCATATGGATCATAATAACAAAGTTGTAGTTATCGGAGATATGTTGGAGTTAGGTGATGAAAGTATACTCTTTCACCAAAGGATTAATTCGTATTTAGAAGATTTAGGTGTGAATTATTATCTAATAGGACAAATATTTCACTCTATATATGGTGATCGTTTAAATTGTTTCAAATCAGCAGATCAAATGATACAGAATGGAATTTTAGATTCTATTGATCAGCAAATGATTCTGATTAAAGGAAGTAGAGGAATTAAGTTAGAGAAGTTAGTACCTTTTCTTTAGATCTTAGTAAATAGCTGCATCAGACTATCAGATATTTGATTGATGCATGCCGATTCATAATCATCTTTAGTACATGGTACTAAGATTACTTCATCATCATTATCCATTTCGATCCACCATCTGCCGCTACTTATGTTCTCTTTGAAAATTATCTCGCACTCTAAATTATCAGGAACGATCGTATATGTGTTATAATCAGCCTTGTTCTTATATGCTCCTTCTTTTAACCCAATTCTTATTCCAGCCAAGAGATACCAGAATATCAGACTAATATTTTTCGCAACAATAGAATATTTATCACGATTTTGATCATAACCACCTATTATTACGGCCTTTAAGTTAATAGACGCACCTATGTATTTTGAAATTTGACACATCTCTTCAATCGTAAGTCCTGCTGAGCTTGAATCATTATATCCCAGGTTATCTCCAATTCTGATGGCATTTAAATCAATAAAGGCAATGTCTATTGTTCTTATAGCTGCTTCTACCTTTTCATGATTATCTCTGATATCTTTTAATCGTATTATTTGTCCGGGAGCCAATTGACTTGCTTGGTCTTTAAAATGATTTTGTACCCCTATATGTATATCATGATTGAGTTCGCCTGACTCTTGTGGTTCGAGGACGACTCTGTTGGAGACAAATGCTGTTGACCAATTAGAACTATAAGCCGCTTTTTTAATTTGATCAAAATGCTTTTTATCTGAAACTATTATGGGTAAGTCAATCTGTGATTCAATATACTCCCCTAAGTATTTACTCCATTCATCTATTGAGGAAGGTTGTACATTCCCAATATCTTTTAAGAGATTTGAGTAGGGTTCTAGGTCAAGACTCCCAATTTGTTGACGCACATTATCTATGGCGCACGAACTTCCTATTAATGTGATTAATTTCGATTTGATTATAGCCTGAGCATCTATTGTGCTCAAATCTTGAGCTGACGTTTCCAACATGTATTCCATAACAACAAATATAAAATCTATAATTCTAAAATAATAATTTTTTATAATATGTAAAGTATTTGTACCTTAGCGCTTAAGGTATGTAAAAAATATCTAATAAGACCTCCTGAGTTTACTTGTTGAGATAGATAGAGAACCGATAACTATAGAACAAAGTAAATTCTAATAAATGCGTTCGTTAATAACATTATTTTGTTGTACTGTCTTGTTTTGTACACTTTATGGACAAGATAATGATACCGACTCAGGGACTACACCTGACCAGGATTCAGAGATTAGTATCGTTGATGATACGTGGCTTAATCCGATCATATCTGATGATATGACGAAGGATCCTGAGCAAAATAGATTGTGGCGTTTAGGGCAATCAAAATATTCTGCTAAACCCAAGAATATGTGGGAGATTGGATTACATGCAGGACATTACTTCATTGATGGAGATGTTGATCGGGCAATACCTGGTGGCTTTGGTGTCGGAGGTCATTTAAGAAAATCATTAAATTATATAACCTCTATACGCTTTGAAGGATTCTACGGGGTCGCTAAAGGATTAGAAACTCAACCTTGGAGAAACCGTACTGTTGGTGGAGGATTGGTGGAGAGGAATAGTCAGTTTAATGGTTGGGATGCATATGATCCAACTAATGGTGGATTTGATGCTTGGTTCCCTTCATACAAAACACAATATTTTCACGGATCGATACAATTAGTATTTAATATTGGTAACGTACTTTTTCATCAGGAAAGAAATAAGTGGAATACATATGTCGCAGTAGGAATTGGTTTAGACCATAATATCACTAAGCTCGATTTGTTAGATGCCTCAGGTGAAGGTTATGATGCTTTAGTAGAAAGAACAGATTTTAATGGAGCGAATGACTTCAATACCAAGGCCGGAAGAGATGCTATAAAAGACGCTCTAAATACGATATATGATGGAGTTTATGAAACTGAAGCATTTAAAAAGGAAGGTATATTCAGAATAAATGATGAAATAAATGTCCATGCTGTATTTACTACGGCTGTTGGGGTGTCAAGAAAAATATCTCGACGATTTAATATTGGCTTAGAGCATCAACTTCTATTGACAGATAATGACTATTTGGATGGTGTTAAATTTAGGACTGCGCTTGATCAAACTAATAATGTGGATATAGGTCATTATACTAGTCTAAGATTAGGATTTAACCTTGGCAGATTTAGTAAAAGAACTGAACCTTTATATTGGGTGAATCCTATGGGGACAGTCTTTAATGAAATAGCAGAATTAAAATCTCGTCCACAATTAGAATTTGATGACGAGGATAATGATGGTGTGTTGGATTTGTTAGATCAAGAGCCTGATACACCAGAAGGTTGCTTAGTTGATACTAAAGGAGTTACTTTGGATAGTGATGGAGATGGGATAGCAGATTGTCAAGACAGAGAGCCTTTCTCTCCACCTGGATATCCTGTAGACCAATTTGGAGTAGCAGAAGTTGAGTCTAATCCTATACTTACCGAAGAAGATGTAATAACTATTATATCTAACAACTGTGGAGTTTGTGCCAATACAGGATATGGGCAAGTACAAGGGGGGACTGGAACGGTTGGTTCATATTCAGGGGTGAATACTTCATCTGGGACGACTACAGCTTCGGGTGCTACTGGGACTACAGGATCTGCTGCCAATAATGGCACTACGACGACAACAGGAAGTACAACAGGAAGTACAACGGGTGCTAATGGTACTTCGACTACTGTTGGTACAATTG
>JAHDDE010000004.1:130619-147505 GCA_020629515.1 Saprospiraceae bacterium
ACAACAGGAAGTACAACGGGTGCTAATGGTACTTCGACTACTGTTGGTACAATTGGAGGGGCAACTACATCAGGTGTATCTGGAACTACCACAGGTCCTGGGACCAATACTTATCAACAAAATACGTACGGTACGATAGTTAATACAGGCTGTGGCAACTGGTTTTTACCTATGCTTCATTTTGATTTAGATAAGTATGCTATACGTCCTGAGTCATACCCTAAGTTGCATCAGATAGCAACCGTAATGAAAAATTGTCCTAATGTTTGTGTAACAGCTCATGGACATACAGATGTGAGAAATAGTAATAACTACAATAGAGTGTTATCTTATAATCGTGCTAAAGAAGCAATTGATTATTTGGTGACAAATTATGGCATAGATAGAAGTAGATTTAATTTGATGTTTGGAGGAGAGGAGAGTCCTTTAATCCCACATTTAAAGGATAATCATTTTACTGATGAAGAAGAAGAGCTAATGCAATTCATCAATCGTCGAGTAGAATTTAGGGTTTGCAATCCTGAAGACTATGATATGTCACGACCGGAAGGTCCTAATGCTGGCGTCAACTCTTATGGCTCTTCGCGACCAGGTTCTAAGTATAAGGGATATAAAAATTCTGGATACTAATTTTTGAAAATAAGAAACTTTAAAAGGCTATCTCTTAACAAGAGATAGCCTTTTTTTATTTAGCTAAATGCCATTCATAAAATAAGCCCTATGAAAAGTAATTTCATAGGGCTTATTTTGCGATTTTTTAATATTATTTTAAGCAATTAGGCTAACATACTCAGCGGATTTTCTAAATGACTTTTAACAGTGTTTAAAAATTCTGCTCCTTTAGCACCATCAACAACACGGTGATCACACGATAGAGTTAACTTCATCGTGTGTCCTACAACGATAGCTCCATCTTTAACAATTGGTTTCTCTACTATTGTTCCTACCGCTAATATGCAAGAGTCTGGAGGATTGATTATAGCAGTGAATTCTGTTATCCCGAACATGCCAAGATTAGAAATAGTGAAGGTGTTGCCGCTCATCTCTTCTGGCTTCAGACGCTTATCTTTTGCTCTTCCAGCGTATTCTCTTACTTCTGCTCCTATTTGGGTCATAGGCTTATAGTCTGCATTTCTCACTACCGGAACAAGCAGTCCTTCTTCTACAGCCACAGCCACGCCTATATTTACATCACCATTAACTATAATTTTATCACCCATCCAGCTAGAGTTAATCATTGGATGTTTACGAAGCGCTATAGCACAGGCCTTAATAACAATATCATTAAAAGATATTTTTCCTCCACCTAAATTATTAAAGCTCTTTCTTGCTTTAATGGTTTCTGCCATATTGCATTCTACTGTTAAGTAAAAGTGTGGGGCACCAAACTTACTCTCGCTGAGCCTTTTGGCAATCACCTTTCTCATCTGTGATACCGGAATTTCAGAAGTGATACCCGTGGGTATGGCAGTCGTTTGGAAGGACTGGGAGTGCTGATTTGAGTCTGCAGGTTGACCTATTTGTGCTTCAACGTCTTTTTTGACAATTCTTCCGCCTTCACCTGATCCTTTTAATTTGGAGAGGTCTATGTTGTTTTCTTCAGCAATTTTCTTAGCTAAAGGAGATGCCTTAATCCTCTCATCAACTTGGGAAGTGCTTACTTCAACTATAGGTTCAGTATTGTTATTAGAAGATGGTGTTTTGTCTTCTACTTTTTCATTTGACTCGGAGGCTGCAGTATTTCCTTTAAGTTCAGCATCAAGTTGTGCCTGAAAGTCTTCTCCTTTTTCTCCAATTACAGCGATTACTCCATCTACAGGCACACTACCTTCTTTTACCCCGATGTATAATAAAACACCTTCATGAAAGCTTTCAAGGTCCATAGTAGCTTTGTCAGTTTCAACTTCAGCTAAAATATCTCCAGGTGATACCGTATCGCCAACGTTTTTGAGCCAAGAGATGATATTTCCCTCTTCCATTGTATCGCTCAAACGTGGCATTTTAATTATTTCTGCCATATTGTTTTTATACTTTCATAATGAGCTGTCAAAATTAACGATTTATAACAATTGCCGTGCTTATTTCTAATAGATCATTTTGTTTGTTGTAATATTGATATGTAAAAACTTTTTAATGTCATATTCATCACAATTACTTGAAGAGGCCGTAGATGCCTTCTCACGCTTACCTGGGATAGGTAAGAAATCTGCTTTGAGAATGGCAATGCACCTCATTAAATCCAACAAAAGTGAGATTAAAAGTTTTTTTATTCAGCCTATTGAAAAGCTAGTTAGTGATATTAAATTTTGTAAAGAATGTAATTATCTCTCTGATCAAGAAAAATGTAATATTTGCCTAACAAGAGAAAGATCTGCAGAAACGCTATGTATAGTTGAGAACATTCGTGATGTCATGGCTATAGAAGAAACTGGTCAGTTTAAAGGATTATATCACGTATTAGGAGGGGTGATCTCTCCTTTGGATGGAGTTACTGCAGATCAATTGAACATATCTAATTTAACTGAACGAATTCTTGATTCTAATATAAATGAAGTGATACTTGCGATAAGCCCTACAATAGAAGGTGAAACAACCATTTATTATTTATCAAAAATGCTCGAACCTCTACAGATTACATTATCACAATTAGCAAGAGGAATATCTTTTGGCGGCGAATTGGCATATGCTGATGAAATGACATTAGGGAGATCAATACTCACTCGGACACAATATAAAATTAATCAATTGTGATGCTATTCTATGGATATTTCCATAATCATAGTCACCTACAATGTGCGCGAATATATATCGCATTGCCTCGATAGTATAAAAAGTTCGGTTTCTGAATTAAGTTATGAGATCATAATTGTGGACAATGCTTCAACTGATCATTCAGTTGAATTGATCAAAGAATTTTACTCGGATGTAATCATTGTAAAGAATAGCTTGAACCTGGGTTTCTCTAAAGGATGTAATATAGGTGCAAAACAGGCAAAGGGTCAGTATCTGTTATTCCTTAATCCAGATATGATTATTGGGCAAGACTCATTGATGAAGTTTTATGAAATGGCTAAGTCCAAAACATATCGGGATGTTTTTGGAGGAGAGTTATATGACGGAAGTTTTGATTATTTACCCGAGTCTAAAAGATTCTTTCCGACTATTTCAAGTTCTTTGATCCGACTGTTTCGTATTGATAAAATGGTCAGTATCAAAGATTATAGATATTATCATTCCAAGTCTACAGATATTGAACCGGTAGAAGTATTGACTGGTGCACTGATTTTTATAGCGAAATCTTTTTTTAACGAAATCGGACAATTCTCTGAACAATACTTTATGTATGGAGAAGACATAGATCTTTGCAAAAGAATATCTCAATATGGAGGTCAATGTTGGTTGGCTCCACAAATAAAGGTGATTCACTTCAAAGGTGAAAGTTCTAATTATGACCTTAATTATTTTAGGCATTTTTATCAATCCCTCTCTATTTATGCGATTACGCATCTGCTTCCTAATAATGGATTGATATCTGGAATTGTAAGCTTATTTATGAAAATGCTTGCTGTATTTAGATATTTAATTTTAAAAGCTAAAAAGGGCTTTTTCGATTTGCTTTTATTCTTCGCAATATTTGTATTTGCCTCTTTATTATGGGCGATTTCTTATCATCAGGATATATTCTATTTTGATTATTACTTGGTTGGGAATATAGGATTGTTTTATGCAATAATAATTGTTTTGATAAAATGCTTAATCGGGGATTATTTGCATCAAGGGTCCTTACGATTTACAAGTAAGAGTAATTACGGTTTCATATTGATTTCGGTTTTAGCGATATCATCATTATTACCTGAGTCTATTCGCATTTCTCGAGCTGTACTGTTATTAAGTACTTTAATATTCTTTCTGGTAGATATTTTAATTAGTCGAGCTCAATCAATACGTAACTTGGTGTTTTCTGAGGATCAATCGATTTTTTTGAAGAAACAGGGTTTATACTTTGTGAGTAATCAGGACGTTTCAGTAAGACAGCCCAATGCAAAAGTCTTTAAGATTTCGGATATGAATTTGGGAGAGGTGCTTGGTTCTTCAGATGCGGTTCTACCCTTCTTTTATTCGAACACCACTAATAGTTTATACAGTAGTCGATATAGTAATCTGAATGGGATGAAAATTGATCGATTAACGAATTATAAATTAGGAATTAAACGAAGTATTCATCAAAAAAGAATGTTGGATTTGACTCTTACGGTACTTCTTTTCCCCTTATTCGTGGTATTCATTTTATTGAAAAAAAGCGAATCTTCGGAAAAATTAAAAAATCTATTCTTAGGCAAGTTAACCTTCGTAGGTTATGATAATGATGATACTTTACCTTTTATACCCCATTCATTGTTGTCGTTAGGGGGAAATGTAAGAGATCCTTTAATCGAAAATAAAAGTTTGAAGCATGATTATGCTTTGCACTACACCATTTGGACAGACTTGACTATCATATTAACTAACTTTGGACTTTTACTAAATGTTTTGTGGATAAAAGAGGAAGTAGAATGATAATGAAAATTAAAGAATTAGCCCAAAAGATTCATCCAGAAGTCGTGGCTCACCGTAGATACCTACACGCTCATCCTGAGCTTTCTTTTGAGGAGATGAATACATCAAAATATATTAAACAATTTCTTAAGAAAAATAATATTTCATTCACTGAAGGTTTGGCTGATGGAAATGGGATTGTGGCACAAATTGGGGAAGGAGAAAGGGTATTAGCACTACGTGCAGATATAGATGCACTTCCTATACAAGAAGAAAATGAGGTAAACTACAAATCTATCAATAATGGTATCATGCATGCATGTGGGCATGATGTACACACTTCATCTCTTATGGGTACCATTCTGATACTCAAGGAACTAGAAGAATTCTTAAATATTACTGTCAAATTCTTTTTTCAACCCGGTGAAGAGAGATTGCCTGGTGGAGCTTCATTGATGATTAGAGATGGCGTCTTAACAAATCCCACAGTTGATGCAATTTTTGGCCAGCATGTGCACCCTTCACTTCCAGTTGGAAAAATTGGAATAAAGGCCGGTAGTTTCATGGCCTCTTGTGATGAGATTTTTATTACCGTAATAGGCAAGGGTGGGCATGGAGCCATGCCTCATGAAACTATAGACCCAATTTTAATTGCATCAGAAGTAATTATTGGCTTGCAAAGTATAGTTAGTAGGAATGCAAATCCTAATATAGCATCAGTCCTTTCTATAGGAAAAATAAATTCTGAGGGCGGAGCCACTAATGTTATTCCAGCTAAGGTCCATATGGAAGGTACATTCAGGACATTTAATGAAGAGTGGCGAAAGAAAGCACATGAACTCATAGAAAAACGAGTCAATAAAATTGTTGAATCATACAATGCTAATGCCGTGGTGAAAATTGTATCAGGATATCCGGCACTTATAAATGATGAAGAGCTTACCAATAGAGCTAAATCTTTATTAATAGATTATATGGGTGAAGCGAACATTGTTGATCTTCCTCAGAGGATGACTGCTGAAGATTTTTCCTATTATTCTCAACAAGTGCCTGCGTGTTTTTATCGATTAGGAACGGCTTCTATAGATGGTTCTAATTCTTCTCCAGTTCATACTGCTACTTTTGATATTGATGAAGTTGCCTTAGAGCATAGTATTGGTTGTATGGCTTGGTTGGCTCTTAATTATTGATTATTTCTTTCATATCGTTTTTTTTTATATATAAAAAAGTACTTTTAAGTGGCGTTTAACAGTCCTGAAATCAACCTAATGGTATGTTGAAGAATGATAATTAAGGAATTACGTCCTATTTGGGTGCTTTGCTTACTAATTGTAAACGTCCAATTAGGCATCACACAAGTTGCAGATGGAGATTTATCAATAAGATTGATAGGAGCTCCTAATTTAGCAGTGGACTCCAATGATCCTTCCACCGGTCCAAGGAGTGCTTATGTGGGAGTAGAGGTTTGCAATTTGGGCTCTGATGATCTTACTAACTTAATTATCCAAGTCGGAGACTTTGCTAATGATACACCTGGTGAGTATCCTCTAAGGACTGTGGTAGAATCAAACTATTCAGGTACATTTTCATTTGAGCATGCCAATGATTGTGATGAGCTTGATGCTTATAGAGAGATGGACGTATTGATGGCTGGAGAATGCTTTACGCAATATTGGCTGATAGAATATCCTTTGGTCGACGACTCGGGTAATAGTGTCGCAGGAGCAAATACTATAGATGATGATTTGTATTTGGAGTGGGATGTATGGGCTAGTGCTGATGACAATGGCACTGCGCTTGCGGTCAATGATACTTATAGATCATATATGCGATCTATGCTCTCTGCTTCTGCTAACAAAGCTTGGCCTAATGGTACGGGGAAGGTTCCTGAAGAATATCTCCAGATATTTGAAGACTCATTGGGTTGGAGGCCTGACACTACTAATCAAATAGCAGGTTGCCTTTTTACCTTAGAGGGAATTTGGTATGACTTAGGAAATATTAACAAAGGATTTGACAATGATGGCGACTTAGTCCCTGATTATAATGTCTTTCTACAACCTGTAGGTAACGCTTCCACCTTCGACAATTGTTGTTTTAGATTACTGAAAGTATATGGGGTGCTGATAATTAAATTAACAGGTGGAGGAGAAAAGATAATTGCATTTGAAGATGACTTTTATCATACAGATATGCCACAAAATAATAATGGTGGAGTTGGGCTGGTTTATTATGAATATGTCCCACTAAGTGCGCCTTGTACGGGCTTAATTACCCCATATCAAAATGTTGCTTCTGGTAATAATAATGAAAAGTATAGTGGAGATTTTGGAGTTACACTTGGAGGGCCGACCTCTGAAGTACCTTTAGCCAGTCTCGATAAAAGTGGCCCTACTTCATCTAATTACGATACGGATATTGATTTTTCTATTACCGTTAATAATACAACCAACAAAGCCTTGGGAATTATTGAATATTATGAAGCATTGACGATAATAGATTCTATTCCATCTGGTAGTACTTATGTTGCTGGGTCTGCAGAGACTAACAATATTTTGCCGTCAGGAATTACCATTACTGCCTATTATTCGACGGATTCAGGTATCACCTATAGTACAGTCGAACCTTTAGCTTCGTCAGTTACTCATGTCAAGTGGGAGTTTAATGAAAACCTCCCTGCTACAGAATCTGCAATTCTAACTTTGACTTTACAAGCCCCATTTGCCACCTTTACCGATCCTTTATTAATCAATGAGGCCAGATTGCAATTTGGTGAGGGAGATCCAATATTTTATGCTCTGGATACAGTCATCCTGTTAGGGACTAATCAGCTTGGTGGGACTATATTCGAAGATGATGGAGGGACCAATGGCATTTTAGGTAATGGTATTCAGGATGGAGATGAAATAGGAATAAGTAATATCTCAGTTTCTTTGTTTTTTGATATTAATTCTAATGGCGTATATGATCAGTCTGATTATTTACTTGATACACAAGATTCAGATGTCAATGGTAATTATACTTTTACCAATTTGCCAGATGGGTTATTCTTCGTTATTGTAAGTGAGAGTGATACTAATATCCCTTTAGGTTCTGGCTTGTCTACTTCCGATTATATCCTCACAGTGACATTGTCATCTGGCGATGATTTGACTAATGATTTTGGTTTTACTCCTGCATTGAAGATAGCTAAAAGCGTTTCTTCCTCTCCTTTGTACTATGAGGGCAGAGAAGTAACATTTGATTTAACGGTCCAAAACTTGATTTCATCATTAGTTGCTTCTAATGATACAGCAACAGTATTGGATCGATTTAATTCATATTCTTATTCTAATAA
This sequence comes from Saprospiraceae bacterium, assembly GCA_020629515.1. Taxonomy (GTDB): domain Bacteria; phylum Bacteroidota; class Bacteroidia; order Chitinophagales; family Saprospiraceae; genus GYS-P2D. The sequence goes on from JAHDDE010000004.1 coordinate 138,493, forward strand.
TGACGGTACAGAGTCTTGGAGTGGTGATTGGGTGGAAAGCGAGAATGATGGACCAAATTCGGGGAGTATTAATATCAATAATCCAGCCCAAAGATTGGTCATATCATCTGGTTCTATCTACCGTGACGTAGACTTAACTGGAGCCAACACTGCATTTTTATCTTTTATACATAGGACACAATCTGGAACAGGTACGGTAACCGTTGAAATCTCTGATGATAATGGTTCCTCATGGAATGTTGTTGAAGTCTTTTCTATGTCAGTTTCAGAATCTTCAGGAGTATCTGTGAGTTATGATATCTCAAGTTTTATTTCTAATACCGGAGATACTCGACTAAGATTTTCTCATTCTGGCGGAACAGGTATCAAGAGTATTGATGACGTAGAAATTGAATATTATTTTTCTTCAGAAAGTGCTGGAGATTGTAATGTCCATGATTTATATATAGCCTATGATGATCGAGGACAGTTTATTCCACAGGCGAATTTATTTGGGGCTCCTGATGATAATTTTGCGAGTGCTTTTTGGGGTAATATTGTGGAAGGCGGAGTTTTTACCCTACCTGCTGATACCAGCTATTCTATAATAAAAGTAGAAGTAGCAGCACAAGTGTACCATACAGGTTCAATAATTAATGATCAGTGGAACTTTAGATTAAATATTGATGGTTCAGCTGTAGGTTCAACTTATTCTACGACTATACCTCAGACACAGGCCTTGCAAGGATTAAGTAATGCGGGTGAAATCTCTTTTGATATTTCATCCGAACAGTCTTCATGGGCCTGGTCAAACTTTACTGATCAAGCTAATACAGGATACGGAATTTGGTTTCAAGCTTTTCAAGTGAGTGCTGACGATGGAGCGACACCCTTCATTGATGCGGTATGGTTTCGCATTACAACTGATGAGGTATGTGCTAATACGGGTAATAATAATACTGTGTATAATGCAAATTCTACTATCGATCCATTGCCATTAATAGATATGTACGATGCTGACTCTTTATCCTTCGTCAGTGCGGATATATACCCAGATTCGATTGATGCTGTCAACGGTAAATTATATTGGGACAATATCGGACCACTCAATGCTGGAGATGTCAGAAGTATAGAGGTAACATTTGAGGCTTTAGAGCCACCCTCAAACTCGACAGGTACAGCATCCAATATGGGAATCGTTAATAATGCCCTTTTTGGCAATGGCTCATTGGCCAATAACGATACCGCTACTGCTCAAATCACTATACAACCTGCAGGATCAATATCTGGTTATGTTTGGAGCGATGCTAACGGTAATGGCTGGGCTGGAACTACGGGATATGCAAGTCCAGAACAGTTCATTCCAAATATCACAATGACTTTATTCAGCTGTACTAATGTCGCCAATAATGGAAGTTGTAACGGGACTTTATCATCTACGACGACGACAACGGATGATAATGGATTTTATATCTTCGACGGATTAGAAACTGGCTTACACTATTATGTAGAATTAGATGAAAGCACCCTGCCTGGAACAAGTATCAATCAAACAGGAGATCCTGATGATGACCCCAATAGAGGATCTGGTAATGGAGGGACCTGTGGTACAGGAGGGGCAAATGCACGCTGTGATGCCAGTTGGGATAATGATGGAGATTGGTTTGAATTAGGCGTGGACTTTTGGGGTACAGAATCATGGGACATTACAGAAATTAATTTTGGATATGAGATCAACCCTCTCGCTTTTGGCTCGGTTTGGGAGGATGTGAATAACAATGGGATCCGTGAATTGAGTGAGCCTGGTATATCAGGTGTAACCATAGAGTTTGTCACGCCCTCATGCACAGTAGGTTCTACCTGTCCCACTGAGGTTACAGATAGTAACGGCGATTATACGTTTGAGAATTTATCCGCAGCTAATAATAATATTATGACTGTTGTAAGTGCTACTTTACCATCTGGGAATACATGGACTCAAACTTTCGAATCGGATGGTACAATAAATAATGATATAGATATTGACATAGGAAATGGAGATATTTCAGGTTCGCATGATTTTGGTTTTCATGCAATAGGAACAGGTCAAGTTGGTAACTTGGTTTATTACGATAATGATGGGAGTGGTAATCATGATGCAGGTGAGGAAGGAATCATTGGCGTAACGTTATATTTATATAGAAATCTCAATGACAATCAAATTTTAGATAATGGGATTGATCTATTAATTGATTCTATTTTCACCGATGGATCAGGGTTTTATTCTTTTACGAATTTGCCAATCGGAGAGTATATAGTAGCAGTTCAGGACTCAAGAAATACCTTTCCCAACAATGTTATTCGGTCGGGAGATCCCGATGAAGATGGAGTATGTTTGATTTGTGACGGAATTGCCTATACTTCTCTAAATTCAAGTATTGATAATTCTTTAGATTTTGGATACCTCCCTATTGGAGAAGCGAGAATTGGAGATTTGGTTTGGAGAGATTTGAATGGTGATCAACAGGTAAGTAATATATTAGAATCTGGTTTAGGGAATATATTAATAGAGTTGGAAGTGGATTTTAATCAAGATGGAATATTCGTTCCTTATCGGTTTTCTCAGAGTATTGCGGATGGTAGTTATCAATTTACCGATTTGCCTGATGGAACATATTTAGTTGAAGTCAATGATGCTGATATTGATCTCCCAATGGATATTTACAATGTATCCATGGTACCTACCACATCTACTATAGACACCATAGTGATTAGTGCTGGTGAGGTAATTAATATTAATGGGAATGGATGTGTCAATTGCGAATTAGATATAGATTTTGGATTCGCATTCCCAGGAGCTATTGGAAATCAGATATTTTATGACAACAATGGCAACGCTACACAGGATTTTGGAGAGCTTGGGATATCTGGAGTTACATTGTATTTATGCTACGATGATGAAGTTCTTTGTAATTCAAGTTCGGCAATAGAAACTGTAGTATCGGATTCGGATGGATTATATGTTTTTACAGGTCTTTTAGAGGATGTTTATAAAGTAGCCATTGATGAATCGACTCTACCATCAGGGATAACAGGTGCTTCGCAGACTAGTGACCCTGATAGGGATGGTGTTGCTTGCGATGACAATACTTATCCCTCGTTACCTTCATGTGATAATGAGGCTATAGATTTAGAGATATACTATGGTACGAGATTATTAGGCATCGACTTTAGTTATCAACCTGTGGGGGTAGTAGGGGATTTGGTATGGTTAGATTTAGATGGTAATGGAATTCAAAATAACGATGAACCTGGGTTAGCCGAGGTGATTGTATCTATAGATCCTCCCACAGGTGTCAACTTAGGAGCAGGTGACGGAATAGCGATATCTACAACAACAGATTTAGACGGATTTTATAGTTTCGCCAGTTTACCTGATGCCACTTACACTTTAAGTGTGGCTGCTCCTTCTGGGTATACTTCAGTTTATGAAGTTGATGGAACTTTAAATAATGAAGTGGTTGTAACAATTTCTGGAGGTATTGTTAGCGATGGTTCTAACAGTTGGTGTTCGGATTTAGAAGGGTGCGATCTTGATCTTGATTTTGGTTATGGATTGAATGGAATTTTCGATATTGGAGGGACAGTGTGTATCGATGATTCGGGAGAAGACGGGATTTGCTCAACTGGTGGAGAATCGCTCCAAGGAGGTGCGCAGATTTTTTTATATAACGATGAGGGCCTACTATTAGGCTCGACTTCAACGAGTATTGATGGTTCATATTTATTTACTGGACTTCCATCGGATATTTATAATATCGCTTTATCCACCAATGTAGAACCATTCAACTTATTGACGTTGACGACTACAGCCTCTGATACCCCGGCTTCTACCATCACAGATAACGGAACAAGTGTCATACAATCAGTTACTATTAGTTCTTCATCTATCTCAGGACTTGATTTTGCTTTTGTTTTTGAAGGAAGTATAGATTTTGGGGATTTGCCAAGTCCTTATTCTACGTTATTAAGTGATTCTCCTTCTGGGCCATATCATGTGATCTCTGGATTGCCAACGCTCTATTTAGGGGCATATGTCGATACTGAAGATATTCCTGTTCAGAATTCTTTGAGTACAGGAGATGATATTACGGGTATTCAAGATGACGAAGATGGGATAACACCACTGAATACCCGACTATGGACCAATGGTATAGACGGAGGACAAATTCAAGTTGATGTCGTGGGAGATGGTTGGTTAGTGGGGTACATGGATTTTGATAATGACAATAGTTTTTCGGATGCAGGGGAGATGATCATCAATCAGTCAATTACTGCAGGGACTAGTATTTTAACTTTTGACATTCCGGCTGGGGCAAATGTGGACAACAATAATCAATTTTATTCTCGTTTCAGGATATTTGAATCTGCGCCACTGGTACCAGAATTGGCATTTACAGGTTTTAGTATCTCTGGAGAAGTAGAAGATTATCTAATCAATGTTATCAAATCCAGAAAAATTACCACCAATCTTTTTATTCCACCTAAATTAAGAAATAAGGAATAATTGATAAATGTTAAAATAAAGACATTCAAAAATTTACATATTATAATAAATCGTAATATATTGGCATTCTATTTGTGAACATAACAACAAAGAAAACGTATGCCAAAGATTTTAGTGGTAGATGATGACAAAGCCATAAGATGTGCCCTTAAGGATATTCTCCAGATGGAAAAGTATGAAGTAACAGAAGCGGTAGATGGATTAGATTGCATGGTCAAAATCAAACAGGGTAAATATGATGTAGTCATATTAGATGTGAAAATGCCTAAAATGGATGGTATGGAAGTAATGGAAAAAATACAAGCTCTCCGTCCTGACCTTCCAGTAGTCATGATTTCTGGACATGGTAATATTGATACCGCTGTAGAATCTGTAAAGAAAGGGGCATTTGACTTTATACAGAAACCACCTGATTTAAATAGACTCTTAATCACCATACGAAATGCTCAAGATAAATCGAGTCTAATAACGGAGAAAAAAGTGCTTCAACGCAGGATTACCAAAAATAAGACTATTGAAATAGTGGGTCAATCAGAAGCGATAAATAGTATCAACAAAACAATAGATATTGTGGCTCCTACAGATGCCAGAGTACTGATACATGGAGAAAATGGTACCGGTAAGGAGCTTGTTGCCCGATGGATTCATGATAAGAGTGGAAGAAATCAAAAGCCGCTTATTGAAGTAAATTGTGCAGCCATACCATCAGAACTTATAGAAAGTGAGTTGTTTGGACATGAAAAAGGGTCTTTTACGTCAGCCCACAAAAGTCGAGCTGGCAAATTCGAATTGGCTCATGAAGGTACTTTGTTTTTAGATGAGATAGGAGATATGAGTTTATCCGCCCAAGCAAAGGTATTGAGAGCATTACAAGAAAATAGAATAACTCGAGTTGGAGGGGATAAAGAGATATCTGTTAATGTTAGAGTAATAGCGGCTACTAATAAAGACTTGAGGCAAGAGATATCCAAAGGCAATTTTAGAGAAGATTTGTATCATAGACTTGCTGTAATCATAATCAATGTGCCAAGTTTAAGAGATAGGAAAGATGATATTCCTTTATTAGTAGACCACTTCAACAAATTAATTTGTAAAGAATATGGCGTTAAAACAAAGGCTATTGAACCGGCTGCTATAAAAGAATTGCAGAAATCTAATTGGTCCGGAAATATAAGAGAATTGAGAAATGTCGTGGAGAGATTAGTGATTTTGAGCAGTGATAAAATTACCAAAAGCAATGTGGCCGAATTTGTAGCAATTAATCCAACGATATCTAATAGTTTTAAGGCACTATTCGACAGATGTGGAAATTTGGAAAATGCAAAAAAAGAAATAGAGCAAGAGTATATGAACTATACGGCTAATCTCGTTTAAAAAACATTAATCAGATGAAAACCCCATTACTGTCTAATGGGGTTTTTTTATTAAAGAAATATTGTAATGAAGAAGAGTAAAATTCACATGAAGAGTTGGGAACATCTCAATGCGGAGAATTCCTGGACCATGTTTAAAGTGATTTCCGAATTTGTAGAAGGATTCGAAAAGTTAAATAAAATCGGACCATGTGTTTCTATTTTTGGCTCTGCACGTACTAAGCCTGGAACCAAGTACTATAAGATAGCGACTAAATTGGCAGAATTGATCAGTAAAGAAGGATATGGGGTTATCACAGGTGGAGGCCCAGGAATAATGGAGGCTGGTAATAAAGGAGCCAATAGAGCAGGAGGCATCTCTGTAGGTCTAAATATTGACTTACCTTTTGAGCAAAGTTCTAATCCTTACATAGACCCGGACAAGGATATCGATCATAGATATTTCTTTATTAGAAAAGTGATGTTTGTCAAATATGCACAAGCATTTGTTGCTTTACCTGGCGGTTTTGGTACACTTGATGAACTTTTTGAAGTGTTGACTCTGATACAAACGGACAAAATAACTAAGGTGCCAGTGATTCTGGTAGGTAAAGAATTTTGGCAAGGTTTAATTGATTGGGTTAAGGTTACTGTATTAGACAGCCATGGCAACATTAGTCCTGATGATCTGGACTTACTGCCAATCACTGATGATCTCAGTGAAGTGGTGAAAATTATCAATAAGTATTACGGTAAAAAAGGTACTGGAGAATTAGAACCAAACTTCGTTTTATAAACTTCGCTATTCAATATTTATATATTAATTAACACATCTAATTGTCATTAATACCTGATTTGGGGTAGGGGATTTTGCGAAAATATTGTCATAAGTATTAAGAGAGCTGCAAAAACCGCTATAATACCCTAAAGTATTGATAAACAGCATAATTAGAAACAATTTAATACTTGGCGCCTTTTTAACGATCTTCTCCCTTACTTTGGGATATGGTCAGTTCGGAGGTAATGCTGCCAACTTCGCAATCGATGCAAATTTGTATTCGGGCTATGGTGGTTTTGGCCTTGATGATTGGTTTCAAGGTGCGTCAGGGGTGGGTATTATTGATGAGACTAGGACAAATTCCTATAGGCCTAGATTAGCAGCGAATAACAACATTTCATTTGTATTAGATATGGGGGCCGATCGATATGCTAATCCCGATGGCTATCTCTTATATGACGCCAAGTACATGAGAGATTATATAAAGCTTTCTGGAAATGATGTCGATCAAACTACCTTTGCAAGAAGTAAAAATGGTGAAGACCCATCAACGTGGACAGCTCGTGCTTCAGGTGTCAGTGGAGCCAATGATATCGTGGATGCCTACATTCATATTAGACGAGATGGTGCAACGGTATCTGATGATTTATGGATGTTCTTAGCTATTACAACTTTAGAGAGTAATGGGGATCACTATTTTGATTTTGAAATGCTCAATTCTGATTTGACCTATACTGGCACAGGATTTATCAATTCTGGTCCAGAGGAAGGCCATACAGCATGGAAGTTTGATGCAGCTGGTGAAGTTATTGAGACTGGTGACTTAATTGTGGGTTTTGCGGTAAGTGGAGGAGGTATCACGGCTTTTGAAGTGCGAATATGGGTTTCTCGTAGTGATTTTAATACAGTAGTGCCTGCCAATTTTACTTGGGGACCTGAGATTGATGGTAACGGCAACGGATCTACCTATGGATATGCGCAAATAAACATAAGTGCAGGACAGTTTTATGCAACAACTAACACTACAGATGTAGCTGGCCCCCCTTGGGGTACGCACGCTAACGGAGCCTATTCTATGACCTATCCAGCTGATGCCTTTGCAGAAGTAGGTATTAACTTATCAGCTATAGGGTTAAGTAATTTCATTAATGAAGAGGGAGCGAATCCATGTGATAATCCCTTTTCTAAGATTATGACTAAATCAAGGGCTTCACAATCTTTTACATCTGCTTTGGCTGATTTTACTGAACCTATAGATTTTGCTGCCAGTTCTCTAATTGACTCTATTTCTTCAGAAGTTGGTAGTCTTTACTCTTGTGGAGAATATGCCGTCTTGGTCCCAGAGAACCCATTGTTAGGAGCCTATTATGAGTGGACAACCACAGATGGCTTATTTTCTAACGGCACTCAACTCAGTATTGGAGATACCGCATTTGCTGCTCAGCCTGGGACTTATACGCTTAGTGCAGCTCCATTAGAAGAGTGCACGAGATCTACTACTGATATTACTATCGATGCACATCCTTGTGCGGCTGATGATTCAGATGACGTGGCATTCAATAGCATAGATAATATTATTACTGTTTTAGCCAATGATTTCGATTTTGATGGAAATCTCGATACGGGATCAGTAAATAATATTGGGGTTTTACAACCTTCTAATGGTACGGTGTCTATTGGGCCATTAAGTAATAACTTACTGTATACTCCTGATGTTGATTTCATTGGGTTTGATACTATGCAGTACTATGTCTGCGATTCAACCTTGCAATGTGACACTGCTTTTGTGATCTTAGAAGTTATAGGTGAATTTTGTAATAACGGTACGGATGACGATGGGGATGGATTAATAGACTGCCTTGATGAAGATTGTGGATTCTTGACATTGAGTAATGTTAATATCGGAGGCTGCATTAACGATCCACTCATGGATAGGGCCATACTCGATATAGAGGTTGCCTGGAGTTCAGCATATTCAGATGATACCATAGTGGTGGCCATAGATCGAAAAGAAGAATATATAGCTGTTGATTTTGAGACTTCACCAGTGATTGTCTCTTTTCAGGTGCCAGCAGATGGTTCTTTATCTAATACCATAGATTTATCATGGAAATCGGATAAAAATGTCTGTGTGGATAGTGGATCATATGATTCCCCTGCCGCCTGTAGTGCTGATTCTATTGTCTGTGATATCCTTTATCTCCATTCATATTATAATCATGAAGACGGAGATAGTTGGGATCAGGGATGGTTAGAATATTTAGATAAAGTTAATGGTACCTCAAATCTAACATCAGCTGTTACATTAGATGATGCTTCTGGTTTAGGATTATATGATCCAATGGATACTACACAAGC
>JAHDDE010000034.1 GCA_020629515.1 Saprospiraceae bacterium
ACGACATCTTTGACTTTCATTGGTTCAGGTGATGATACCAAACCTATCATACCGTTAGCCATGGTGATGCCGTAATAATTATTGGGGTCTATATTATCAGCTTCAATCTCCCAACCTGATTGAGCTGTACCCATACATGCATATAGCAATACCGCAATTGAAATGATAAATCTCATATTGAATAATTGAATTTATGCTACAGCAACATTAATTCCTTTCCAAATAACTTTTAAGTCTTCATCGCCCACTTGTTTCTTACTATCGGCTACTTCAAGGAATATCTTGTAAGCCACATCCAATTCACGTTTGGTGAGGTTAATACCTAATTCTTTAAACCTAAAAGCTAACGCAGCTCGACCAGATCTGGCCGTAAGTATGATCAAAGATCTATCAAGTCCAACTTCTTTGGGGTCAATAATTTCGTAAGTATCTCGAGCCTTTATCACACCATCCTGATGAATACCTGATGAATGAGCAAATGCGTTATCTCCAACAATGGCTTTATTCGCTTGTACAGACATACCCATCTCCATAGAAACTTCTCGGCTCAGTGGATTAAGCAACTTACTGTTAATGCCAGTAAAGAATTGATCGCCAAGACGATGTTTTATGATCATAGCCACTTCTTCTAAAGAACAGTTACCCGCTCTTTCTCCTATACCGTTCATAGTACATTCTATCTGCGTAGCGCCATTTTGGATTCCTGCAATAGAGTTCGCTGTAGCTAATCCCAAATCATTATGACAATGTACAGAGATTGTACACTTATCAATACCAACCACATGCTCAGTCAAATACTTAATCTTTTCTCCAAATTCTCCTGGCAAACAATATCCTGTAGTGTCAGGTATATTGAGCACTGTCGCCCCAGCATCTACAACTCCTTGTATCACTTTTGCCAAAAAAGCATTTTCTGTTCTACCAGCATCTTCTGCATAAAACTCAACATCCTCCACGAATGACTTAGCATATGATACCGCTCCGATAGCCTTTTCGATAACCTTATCTGGCGTCGATAAGAGCTTGTCGTATATATGTGAATCAGAAGTCCCTATACCAGTATGTATCCTTGGTCGTTTGGCAGTCGAAAGGGCTTCAGCTGCTACTTTTATATCTTCTTTGACAGCCCTTGATAATCCACAAACGGTGGCGTTTTTTATCAACTTCCCTATTTCCTGAACACTTTTAAAATCTCCAGGGCTCGAGATAGGAAATCCTGCCTCGATAACATCAGCTCCCAACTCTTCAATTCTTTCTGCTAATCTTAACTTTTGATCCCGATCCAACTTACAACCTGGCACTTGCTCCCCATCCCGTAGAGTGGTGTCAAAAATCTGAATTCTTTTCGCTGACATGACCTATTTTTTAACAATTGATTCAAATATATGAAGTGGGTAGTCGATATTTGATTCAATAATCATAATAATTACGTCCTCTAATCAAGCTAATTATGATATAATTAATTGATTTTCAATTGTTTATTAACAAAGCATTTACAATGCCTTACAAGTCTACTGACTACTTATACAAATTGGTAAAAAGCTTAACCCCGGCAGAAAAGAGAAATTTTCGTATTGCCATGAATCGTAAGGCCAAGAGTTCCGAAAGTCTTTTCATGGGACTTTTTGATTACATTGATAAGAATAATGAATATGATGAGAGCAAAATCATCAAAACCGTTAGTGGAATCAAAAAAGGGCAACTGTCCAACATCAAATCAAGCCTTTACAAACAACTGTTGTCTTATCTAAGATTACAAAGTAGAAATAACAGTATCAACATACAGATTAGAGAAAATATAGATTATGCTGTTGTCCTATATAATAAGGGACTCTATATGGCCAGTCTTGACCTCTTAGATAAAGTCAAAAAAACAGCTCTTGAGGCCAACAAATATTCTTCTGTACTAACCATATTAGAATTTGAGAAAAAAATAGAGTCATTGTATGTGACAGGGAGTATGTATCCAAAGGCACAACAATTGACCTCGGATACTAATGATATATTGGGACTATTAAATTCTAATCATCAGCTATCTAATCTGTCTTTATCGCTTTATGGTATTTATCTACAGAAAGGATTCGTTAAAGATTCAGCAGACTTTGAGTACTTGACCCATTATTTTAAAAATAAGCTCCCCATAGTTGCAGCTGAAGATTTAGACTTCTATGGACGTTTATACTTTTATCAATCTCATGTCTGGTATTATTTCACTGCTCAAGATTTTCCTAATTATTATAAATATGCGACAAGATGGATTGAACTATTCAAAACAGAACCACAATGGATCAAACATGAACTAACATTTTATATCAAAGGGTATCATAACGTCCTCAATGCGATATTCATGTCTCAACGATATGACAAATTCAAAGAGACCCTTCAAGAGTTCGTAACTATTGGACAAGGCCTGATCAAAAAAATGAATGAGGATGAATACTCTAATTATATCTTAATAAAATCTACTCATGAGATCAACGAATTCTTCTTGACTTGTGAATATGAGAAAGCCATAGAGTACGTCGAAACTCATCAAAACTTCTTATTGCAGAATGAATTAGGATGGGATCTCAACAGGGAGTTATCGGCCTATTTTAAAGTAGGATGCCTTTATTTTTGTAATGATGATTTGGATAGCTCTTTAGATTGTTTGAATAAAATAACGAACACGGTATACCCAAATTTCAGAGAAGATATCCAATGTTTTGCCCGAATGTTGTCATTAATCATACATTTTGAAAAAGGAAATGAAATTTTAATCAGCCATCAAATAGTATCAACATATCGGTATTTATCAAAAATTCAACACCTTCAAAAAGGCCTAAAAGCGATTTTATCTTTTCTTCGAAAATTGAGCAAAACAAATGAAAACGACTTGAAAGAAGAGTTTATAAAGTTAAAAATAAACTTAGAGAGTATCGAAGGGGAAGATTTTGAAAGAAGACCATTTCTCTATTTAGATATTATTGCTTGGTTAGAAAGCAAGATAGAAGGTATTCCGTTGAGAAAGGTTCTCCAAAGAAAAATTGTATCAAAAGCCAATTAGACTTTGATTATTAAAAGATTGCACATAGATTTGTCGAGAATATGAACAATAGATTTTCATTTACTTACAACTACTTCTATTTCTTTTTTAGCAAAAAGAAACCGTAGGGCTGTTGTTGTATATGAAATGCAAAATATCAAAGAGTCCTACGAAGTAGGGCTCTTTTTTTATTTAAGCAATAATGAGAAGAAAGACAAAATTAGTTGTACAAGGATATCCGGGGAGCTTCCATGATGAAGTGGCCAGACAATATTTTGGTAATAATATAGAAGTCATAGCAGCGGATAGTTTTAATGATTTAGCACTTGCACTGGCTTCTGACCAGACTATCAACTATGGTGTAATGGCTATAGAAAATTCCATCGCTGGGAGCATATTGCAGAATTATAGAATACTAAGAGAGAATAATTTTTGGATATCTGGAGAAGCATTTCTGCGCATCAGTCATCAATTGATGGCATTACCTGGCCAAAACCTCGACGAGATACAAGAAGCAAAATCTCATCCTATGGCAATCTATCAGTGTTATGATTTTTTAAATAGTCATCCTAATCTCAATGTGACTGAATCAGAAGACACTGCTCTCACTGCTAAAGAAATAGCTGAAAAAAAATTAAAAGGAATTGCAGCTATAGGGAGTAAGCATGCCGCACAACTATATGGTTTAAGCATACTGGCCAAGGATATCGAAACTTCTAAAATGAACTATACTCGATTCGTAATTATCTCCAGAGAGGGAGAGTACACTTCGCTAGGCAATGCCAACAAAGCATCGATATACCTTAGAGTGGCTCATGATCATGGAAGCTTACTTAAAGTAATCCAAAAAATAGCTGATCATCGTATCAACATTAGCAAACTCCAATCTTTTCCTGTATTAGGAAAAATCAGCGAATATTATTTTCATTTAGATTTAGAATTTGAACATATCACTCAATATGAGGACTGTATCGAAGAAGTAAGAAAAGTATGTTTTGGATTTGATGAATTAGGTGTTTACAAAAAAGCGGTAATATATGATCATCAAGCCATCTCATAGAATAGGAGAAGTCAAAGCATATTACTTCGCTACTAAATTGGCACAAATTGCTCAGATGAATCAATCTGGTAAAACAGTAATCAATTTAGGTATTGGCAGTCCCGACATACTTCCTCCTCGTGAGGTCATCGAAACTTTGAAAGAAGCGGCAGAGGAACAAGATGCTAATAAATACCAATCTTACAAGGGTCTTCCAGAATTACGAAATGCTTTTGGCCACCATTACTCAAGTCTGCTAAATGTAAAAATTGATCCAGAAAACGAAGTCCTTCCCCTTATCGGGACCAAAGAAGGTATCATGCATATCGCCATGTCGTTTTTAGGTTCTGAAGACCAGGTCTTAATTCCTAACCCAGGATATCCGAGTTATAAAGTAACAACTGAGCTAGCAGGAGCAACTTGTCGATATTATGACCTAAGAGAAGATAATGATTGGTTACCTGATCTTAATGCATTAGCTGAACAAGATCTATCCAATGTCAAAATTATGTGGATTAATTATCCTCATATGCCCACTGGGGCACAGGCCAGTATCGAATTTTATAAAGAGCTCGTGGCCTTTGCTCTGAAGCATAGTATCCTCTTGTGTCATGACAATCCATACAATTTCATCCTTAATGATAATCCTCTGAGCATATTCAATATTGAAGGCGCAAAAGATTGTGCGATAGAATTATGCAGTCTTAGTAAATGCTTCAATATGGCAGGATGGCGAGTGGGTGCTCTAATTGGCGCAAAGGAATATGTCGATGTTATCATGAGATTTAAAAGCAATATGGACTCAGGCATGTATAAGGCAGTGCAAAAAGCAGCAGCAAAAGCATTGCATATGAATCAAAAATGGTTTGACACGCTCAACGATATTTATAGAAAACGAAGAGAGATAGTCTGGGAGATATATGATTTACTAAACTGTAGCTACGATAAGAATAGCGTAGGCATGTTTGTTTGGGCGAAAGTACCTGAGTATATAATTAATGTAGAGGATTGGATCGAAGAAATTTTAATAAAATGTCGAGTATTTATAACTCCAGGATTCATTTTTGGCACGAATGGTGAACGATATATTCGTATAGCGCTATGCAGTGATGAGTCTTTACTTAAAGAAGCCTATCAATTGATAGAGCATCATCACGTAAAATCAATAGCATCATTATGAAAGTAGGCGTCATTGGGTTGGGGTTAATCGGTGGATCTATAGCATTGGATCTGCAGTCACAAGGTCATGAGCTATATGGGTATGATAAAAATCCTATCCATTGCGAAAAGGCTGTAGACTTCGATCTGGTATCTAAAATACTTCCGATCATAGAGATGACACATGAGTGCGACGTTATTGTGATCAGCATACCTGTCGATATCGCCCCTATGGTGCTTAAAGAAGTACTTGATCATATCAATTGGAATGTAGTCGTCGTTGACACAGGATCGACTAAAAAAAGTATATGCGCTCAAATTGCGACACATAAAAAACGCTCAAGATTTGTAGCATGTCATCCATTGGCTGGGACAGAATTCTCAGGACCATCAGCTGCAAAAAAAGACTTGTATCAAGGTAAAAAGAACATCATCTGTGAAGAAGATAAATCTGACTCTGATGCTGTTGAGTTAGCATTATCCCTGTTTAGATCAATCGGGATGACTAATTTATTCATGAATCCCGATGACCACGATAAGCACATGGCATATGTATCACACTTATCACATGTAAGTGCGTTTATGTTAGGTACTACAGTACTGGATATAGAAAAAGATGAAAAACAGATATTTAATTTGGCAAGCACTGGATTTCAATCTACGGTAAGACTGGCAAAAAGTTCTCCTGAAACATGGAGCACCATATTTTCTGATAATTCAGACAATATTGTAGACGCTCTTAATTCATATATCAATCACCTATCTGCATTTAAAAAAGCCATAGAAGACGAGGATAAAGAGACTATGAAGTCATTAATCCAACAATCTAACGAAATAAAACGTGTACTCGACGGAATGAAATATAACGTAGTAAAGTTGAGCTAACAATTAATAAAATAATATTGACAGAACTCTAATCATAGTATAAATGGAAACTCAAGTAGCACAAAAAAAAGAAAGACGTAATTGGTTCAGAAAATCATCTGTACCAACAGTAATTGGTGGCCCATGTAGTGCCGAAACCGAAGAGCAGGTTTATGAAACCTGTCGGGCGATAGCTCAATCTGGCAAGATAGACATACTAAGAGCAGGCATATGGAAGCCAAGAACCCGACCGGGCACCTTTGAAGGAATAGGTATAAAAGGGTTGCCTTGGATGCGAAAAATGAAAGAAGAAACTGGTCTTCCTGTCACAGTAGAAGTAGCTAAAGCAGGCCATGTAGAGGCTTGTCTTGAGTTTGATATTGATATTTTGTGGATTGGGGCAAGAACCAGTGTTAATCCATTTGCTGTACAAGAGATAGCAGAAGCTGTGAGAGGGGTCGATATTCCAATATTAGTAAAGAATCCTATCAATCCTGATTTAGCTCTTTGGCTTGGAGCTATTGAGCGATTTGAGCGAGTAGGAATCGAAAAAATTGGAGCTATTCATCGAGGATTTTCCAATACTTCTGAAAAAGTATACCGCAACAGGCCTCAATGGCAATTAGCCATCGACTTTATGACGAAGCGACCAGAACTTCCAATGATTTGTGACCCAAGCCATATATGTGGCAATAGGCATATGCTACAAGCAGTTTCTCAAAAAGCCGTTGATCTTAATTATGATGGATTAATGATCGAATCTCATCGGGACCCTGACAATGCATGGAGTGATGCCAAACAACAGATCACCCCAAAAGTATTGCATGACATGATCACAGATCTGGTAGCCAGACACAATCATGAAGACAATGATTCTACTCAAAAGAGTTTGGACTTTTTGAGACAAGATATCAACGAAATTGATACAGACTTAATTAATTTATTAGGTCAGCGCATGAAAATTGCTCGTCAGATTGGGGAGTATAAGAAGAAAAATAATGTAACCATCCTTCAACAGAAAAGATGGGAAGAAATCATGAAAAAGTCCCAAGAACACGGTCAAGCACATGGTCTAAGTGAGGAATTTATCTCAAAATTGTTGAGATCTATACATGATGAAAGCATCGATCAACAAGAAAAAGTCATGAATGCTTAAGGCAGTTTAGTCATCATAACATAAGGCTCAAGTTTAGTATTTGGGCCTTATTTTTTCATGCTCCAATCAGAATTATTTCAACTACTTCCTATTCTTTTGTATATAACAGGTATTTTCACCTGTAACAAAATAAAATAACGATGTATAATATATTAAAACATGCACATTCTGGATTAAGATGGATAGTCTTAGCCTTATTGATAGCAGCAATTATTGTTGCATTCAAAAAAATGTCCAACAAAGATACTGACCATCAAAAGCAACCTTTCTTATTTAATCTCATCGGCATCCATATTCAAACTCTGATTGGTTTAATCCTTTATTTTATAAGTCCCAAAGTATCCTTTGCTGAAGGTTTTATGAAGGTGTCAGAATTGAGATTTTATGCAGTCGAACACATCAGTATGATGATCATTGCTGCGATTATAATAACTATCGGATATTCTAAAGGCAAAAGACAAGACGCACCCCAGCGCTACAAAACGCTTTTCATTTTCAACCTTATTGGATTAATAATTATACTTGCATCGATCCCTTGGCCATTTAGAGGTCTTGGTGCAGGATGGTTCTAAAGAAAATATCATAATAGTAAAAAGCCAGAAAGAGATTTCTGGCTTTTTTTATTTAAGGTCTACAAAGAATTTAGTGTTTAAATAAAGGATAATAGTTATTTTAATAACCTAAATATTACAGGGATGAATGATAATGTCAAAAACTGGCTTTCTTTTCATGGCAAAGGAGGTCCTTACTTCGGAATAGTCGTAATTAATTTTGTATTAACCGTTATAACTTTTGGGCTCTACTATCCGTGGGCAAAAGCTCGGACGAGAGAATATCTGTGGAATGAAACCGAATTCAGAGAATCTCGTTTTATTTTTCATGGTACCGGCAAAGAGATGTTTAAGGGATTTGTGGTAGCCTATGCTCTACTTATCGGAACTTACACCTTTTATTTTTGGATGATTACTTCGACTGATTTAACATTTATAGCATCGGTTGGATTTGGGGTACTATTTCTTATCATGTTATTTTGGTTTATTCCTTTTGCTATTTTTAGTTCATGGAGGTACAGAGTTTCAAGAACTTCATGGCGAGGTATATACTTTTCATTTTCAGGTAGATTTTCTGAGTATTATAAAATTTATCTTAAGTTCTTTTTCATAAGTTTCGTAACATTTGGTTTAGGAATATCATGGTTTAGAGTCGCCTTACAGAAATATCTTATATCACATACGCACATCGGGAGTCTGGATTTGGGGTTTAAAGGAAAAGGGGAAGACCTTTTTATGATTAATTTTTTAGGTCTCATACTATCTTATATTACAATAGGCCTCTATATACCCGTATTCACTAAAAACAGATTCAACTTTACGGTTGACAACACTTTGATTTCAGACGATATATCCACCCTTCCACTAAAATCTCATCTTACCGGAGGCAAAATGTTTGGAATTATGATAGGCAATTTCTTTCTTCTCTTATTTACATTGGGATTGGCATTCCCTTTTACTTATATGAGATATATGAAAGCCCTATTTGATTATGTTGAATTACCTGAAGGAATCAATTATGATAACATCGAACAAGACGAAAACTATTATAACAAAGCAACTGGTGATGAACTACTTGATATTATGGACATAGACTTGGATTTTTAAAAGTTACCTCAATACAAAGAATTGACATGTTATACACAGGCAACTATTTTGATGGTAAAAGTTCTGTACCAAGACCGGTTAGCCTGTCAATCACTGAAGACAACCTAACTTTATATATCGAGGAAGAGGGTAAGTTGATCAATTGGTCATTGATCAATTGTAACATTAAGAGTCTAAATTCAAGTGAAAAAATAATAGTAAGCCATGGTAAAAAGACTAACGAAACTTTAGAATTCAAGGA
Organism: Saprospiraceae bacterium; assembly: GCA_020629515.1. Taxonomy (GTDB): domain Bacteria; phylum Bacteroidota; class Bacteroidia; order Chitinophagales; family Saprospiraceae; genus GYS-P2D. Next base: position 9,142 of record JAHDDE010000034.1, read on the forward strand.
GACAGAATTCCCAGAAATAGCTGAACGCCTATTGAATAGAGAATCCCTTCTAAGTCAGAGTTATCAAATACTTAAACGATATAATGCTTTTCAAATATTTGCAGTAGGACTAACGATCATAATAGGTTCAATATATATCTATACCCAATACTTATCTCCATGGATAGGCACCCAAGCAATAAAATTGATACCTCAGAATGTAGAAGTAAAAATTGGTGATGCAATAATTAAAAATTTTGATATCGAAGATGCCAACTCAGACATGACCAGATACCTAAATGAATTCATGACCGCTTGTGGTTATCAAAGCGACTACCCCATTCATATAAATTATATAGATGATGAGGTTGTGAATGCATTTGCACTACCTGGTGGTCATATTATTGTCCACCAGGGTTTAATTGATATTATGGATTGCTCTGATCAATTAGCAGGATTATTGGGCCACGAATTAGCACACATTAATCAACGACATTCGATGAAAACATTAGCTCAATCGCTTAGTAGCTATATGGTATTTTCTGTATTGACCGGGGATGTAGCTGGAGCATCAAGTATATTTTTAGACCAAGCCAGTCAGATGAACCAATTAGCTAACTCAAGAAGCCACGAAAAAGAAGCCGACATTGTGGGTCATCAATACATGATTAATAATAAGCTTGATCCAGTCGGATTGAGAGACTTGTTAGTTAAACTTCAACAAGAAAATAGTATGACATTTGATTCTGTTGAATACAATCTCGACAGAGGGATATTAGAGTTCATGAGAACTCATCCATCTTCAGAAAAGCGAATAGAGTTTCTTGATAAACAGGCTACACAAATTGCTGTTGACCAAGAGTTAAATAACAAATTGGATGCTATATGGCAAAAACTGAAGTCCTAAAAAGCAATGCCAATAGTTAAGCTTCCGATGATCATTCCATTTTCATTCCAACCTGGAATATCAGGGATGTCCTCTAACGAAGTTTCCATAAGTTCCATACCCATGGCTTCAGTCGTGCCTGAGATCAATATTTGCTGTGGGATATCTCCAAAACCATATCCTGCCTCTAATTTGGCAAATAGTAAACCTCCTAATTTAAAGCCTAATTTAAAATTGGTCATATTCAAGTCTAAACTTCCATTAGCAACACCAACATAGGTATTACCACTATCAGAAACTTCATCGACATAAGCAAAATCAGTAGTAGATTGACTTTTCCCTATGGATAAATATAGTCCTTTACCCTTAGTCATTAAGTAGAGATTAGCACCATAATCTAAATGCTTGTGAGATACAGTAACGTCTTCAATATCTCTCTCTTTTATATCCGCATAGTCCAAGTAAGCTGCTAATCTATTGTGCAGTACTGGTACCACTATTTCTGCAGATCCCCCTACCCCGATAGGTACCCCAGCCTTTATACCGATAGCGATCCTTCGGACCTTCTTTACTGAAGCCTTATCTTGACCAAATAATGAAATCGAAAGAATAGAGAAAATGACGATAAAGAAAACATTTATAATCCGCATAAATAATCGATTGCTTGTATCCAATATATAATTACTAACTCAATAGAACCAAAATATTACTTCAGAATACCCAAAAACAGTCATATATATTCTTGTCATTACTTCTTCTGAGACTAAAATTGATCAAAATATTCCATAGTAATTATTCCCCATTCAAAGATTCCTGCAAAATGATCTGACGACACTAATTCTTTAAAATTCACGTACTGATTATCCATATTATTATCATGTAGTTGGGCGGAGTTGAAATATGGTACCACATTATCGTTTTGGCCATGCATTATTATCGTTGGACTTTGGACTCTCCATTCTTGAATGCTGTTTTCTTGAAACGCCATCTTCAATTCTACCTCTCCTTCATTACCATAGGACTTTATGAACTCCGAATTATATAATTCATTTGGATCCTCTGGGAATGCTGCATTCACCTCTTCTCCGCTATAAGTCCCTAGTAATAATCCATTTTCTATTAATGCATCATAAGGCTCTTTGAAGTAATAAGACATATTCCGTTTTAAGTCATACTGATCGTTATAAGCTTGTAAAAAGAAGGCATTGCATGGCAAGCAATCGTTATCAAGGGTTTCAACAGCTATAAATGTATCAACCGTCTGTAATAAGTTGTATGCTCCAGCACCTAAGCTCGAGCCAGTTATTTCCCACTCCCCACTTTCTTCAATATATTTTTGGAACGCAGCAGTTGCATATGCCCCTTCCGAATATCCCGCCAAAAAAATCTTCTTTTGATAAGTAATAGAATTCTTATCTAAGTATTCTAAAGTTGCTCTTAACATGTCTCGAGAGGCCATTGAAAGGGTTGCTGCATGGTGATAAGGATGGATGCGCTCTTTGTCTACCCCATATCCAAAATAATCAGGTAATACAACTATATATCCATGAGAGGCAAAAATACTTTTCCTACTAACGACCGAAAAACTACCATTCTCCGAGGGAGCCTCCTCATCTCCAAAAAAGGTGGCGTGCTGTAAGGATATGATACCTTTTATGTCGTTGGTTTTGGGTATTAAAATTGCTCCGCTCGCTATCTTCCTGTCAGTTTCTGAATAATAAACAATCCTCAATACATCGAGATCATAGCTGATGAAATCATTAGCGATAGGATTTGACCAATATTGTTCTAATTCTCGAACACTTATTTGATCGATTATTTCGATAGAAGAAATTGAATTATAATCTTCGATATCCAGCATTATAGACTTTGAGCAGCCATAAAAACAGATTATTATTAACAAATAGTGATACATATTTATTATGGTTTTAATTTGTGAATAAACTGTCTGCAATTTGTTGTTATATGTACTTATAGTCGGTCCAGTACCATTTAATAAGAATGAATGGTATCATAAATAGCCGTGTATGGTGTCTGAAAAAATTGATTATAAAGAAAAGAGTCTATTATTGCTCTTAATCATAATAGTATCGCTCATATACTCTACTCTCGAGTCGTTACATCAAGGACAGCTTTCTTTTCATCTTAATTCATTCGCCCTAAATTTTTTATACTCGATTGGTGTACTCTTCTTATTACGAATGTTTATTAACTTCTTAGATACACGACTCCCCTGGACAACAGGCATCCAAAAAAGATTTTCTATTCAGTTATTTACTACAATCATAATTTATGTGCTGCTTCAGTATATTATCATCTATATTATAGAACCAGCTAATGGTGGTTTTGTACCTGATACACCAATCGTGATTAGTACCTATCTTTTAGGCATAGGTTTTTTGCTATTAGCTAACGCTATATATCTGTTGAAGTACATCAAAATAGCTAAAAAATACGACCTAAGCGACCTAGAAAATCAATCTACAATCCCAAATGAATTCATGTCTGGCACTTATAAAGGCAGTAGAATTACTATTCCAATAAATAGGATTACTCATTTTTATTTGAAAAATGGCCTAAGCATAGCAAATACAGATAAAAACGAAAATATCATAATACAAGAAAACCTGTCTGAAATAGAGGGACTACTTGATCAGAATAAATTCTTTAGAGCCAATAGACAACATATTATCACCAAAGATCTTATCAAGGATGTCAAATTCTTAAAAAATAAAACTTCTTCAATCATACTATATCCCGACCTTGAGATAATCGTCAGTAGGTATAAGACACCATTATTGAAAAAATGGTTACACTCATAAATAGAATCTACAATATATTCTCCATCCCTACCTTACCACCAACGATTTTTGGCAAGTCGGCGATAGCTACACGCTCTTGGCTTAAGCTGTCTCTATCTCTAAGAGTTACTGTATGGTTCTCTAAAGTCTCAAAATCAACTGTTACACAATAAGGTGTACCTACCGCATCTTGTCGTCTGTATCTCCTACCAATAGTATCTTTCTCATCGTATTGTACATTCATGGACTTTTTGAGTTCTTTTGTTACATCCGCAGCTGCATTAGTTAATTCTTCTTTATTCTTGAGAAGTGGAAGAACAGCACATTTGATAGGAGCCACGGCTGGATTAAGTTTCATAACAGTCCGAGTTGATTCTTTACCATTAGCATCTGGCACTGTTTCTTCTTGTAGTGCTAAACTTACTTGAGCCAAAAACATACGATCACACCCAATAGAGGTTTCTACTACATAAGGCACATAATTCTTATTCTCCTCGACATCAAAATATTGTAATTTTTTGCCTGATAGCTCTTGATGACTCGTTAGGTCAAAGTCGGTTCGAGAATGTATTCCTTCTAACTCTCTGAATCCAAAAGGGAATTCATATTCAATATCAACAGCAGCATTGGCGTAATGCGCTAAATTGTCGTGATCATGATATCTTAATTTAGATTCTGGTACTCCAAGATTTTTATGCCATTGTAATCGAGTAGCCTTCCAGTGCTTGTACCACTCCATCTCAGTTCCTGGCTTTACAAAAAACTGCATTTCCATCTGCTCAAATTCCCTCATTCTAAATATGAACTGACGAGCCACAATTTCATTTCTAAAGGCCTTACCTATCTGGGCAATACCAAATGGAATTTTCTGCCTTGTAGTCTTTTGGACATTTAAGAAATTGACAAAAATACCTTGAGCTGTTTCAGGTCTCAGATATAATTTGCCTTCCTCCCCTGCGATGTTGCCCAATTGAGTATTAAACATTAAGTTGAACTGTCTTACATCTGTCCAATTTCTACTTCCACTTTCTGGACAAGCAATTTCAAGATCCTCAATTAACTGTTTTAGGCCCGCCATATCCCCATTTTTCATATGGGTCCCTAACAATCCCATCACTCTATCTATCTCGGCTTGTCTATCTAATATCCTTTGATTTGTAGATCTAAATTGTCCTTCGTCAAAGCTATCTCCAAATCTTTTTTGAGCCTTAACAACATCTTTTTTGATCTTATTCTCAATTTTCTCACAATACCCTTCTACTAATTGATCTGCCCGATATCTTTTTTTGCTGTCTTTATTATCAACTAATGGATCATTAAATGCATCAACGTGGCCAGATGCTTTCCAAGTTTTGGGATGCATGAATATAGCGGCGTCAATTCCTACTATGTTTTCGTGCATTTGAACCATACTTTTCCACCAATACTGTTTAATATTATTTTTGAGTTCTACCCCATATGGACCATAGTCATACACTGCTGCCAACCCATCATATATTTCACTGGATTGATATATAAATCCATATTCCTTACAGTGTGATATTATACTTTTGAATTCCATATCGTTTAGTTTTCCTCTTAACTCTTATTATTAAATTTTTCTCTACATCACAAAGGTGATCATTTTATGACAATCAACTATCACTCAATTCTTCTGCCCTTTTTAAGGCCGCTTTTACACCTTCTTTAAAGCTATTCTTTACTGTCTTTTTATCGAACCCCTTAATGGCCGCCTCCGTCGTGCCTCCTTTACTTGACACCTTGCTGATCCACTCCTCGCATGAAAAATCGTACTTGTTGAATAAATCTACAGCTCCCTTAAAAGTTTGATACGTTAATAATTCAGATTCTGATTGGGTAAATCCCATATCTTTTCCAGCTTCTATCAATGATTGCATGAAGTAAAAAACATACGCTGGTCCAGAACCAGATATTGCGGTTGCAGCATTGAGCATTTCTTCGCGCTCTACATAGATCGTCTTGCCTGAAGCACTCAATAAATTTTGGACTGTCACCAATTCTAATCGAGTCACTTCATCTGATGAAGTATAGACAGTCATTCCAGCACCAATCTGAGCTGGCAAGTTCGGCATAGCTCTAATCACTTTTGCTACTTCCAACCCATCAACTATAGTTGAGATCCTCACTCCAGCCATTATAGATAATATTAGCTGCTGGTCACCGATGAAGTCCTTAATCGTATTGAAGAGACGTGTTATATCCTGTGGCTTAACGGCCAGTACGATGAGATCCATTTTTTTGATGTACTCTCCTGGGTTACCAAAAACTCTCCCAATTTCCAGTGATCTTAATTCTTCTGCTTTCTCAGGAGATTTTTCGAGGATAAACATGTTGCCTAACTCGACAATATGAGACTTTAAAAATCCTCGAGCATAGGTGAGCCCCATATTCCCACCTCCAATAATTAAAATTTTCATCTACAAGTCTTGAAATACTCGCACATAATCTACAATCATCCACTGAGGAAAACTTGTATTAGCAGGATCTCCTGCTCCCTTGTCTCCGCCAATGGCCAAATTAATGATCATAAAAAACTCTTCTCTAAACTCACTGAGCTCTTCAGGAGTAATATCAATAGCGTGAAACTGCTGATCATCAAAATACCAACGAATTAATTCCTCATCCCATGCAATAGAATAAACGTGGTACTCATCTTTTAAGTTACCTAATCCTAATGTGGTGCTTCCGCCGAAGTTGGCATAATCCCCTGCATTATCCCAGTGGACAGTTCCAAGAACTTTATTATTGCCCTGGGCCCCAAACATTTCCATGATATCAATTTCTCCACATTTAGGCCATCCAACTTCTCCAAAATTCGCTCCGAGCATCCATATTGCTGGCCACATTCCATTGCCAAAAGGCATAGCTGCACGAACGTCTATACGTCCATATTTAAACTCTCTCTTACCTTGGGTAGACAATCGAGATGAAGTATACAAGCTTGAGCTAAACAATTCTCGTTTTGCCTCAATAACTAAGTTGCCTTCAACGAGTGAAGTATTTTCTTTTCTATAATGTTGTGCCTCAAAATTCCCCCATCCATTTATTCCAGTACCTAACTCATAATTCCAATCTTCTTCATTTAACTCTGTACCATCAAACTCATCACTCCACACCAACTCCATCCCGTCGTATGACATTGGCGTATTATACCCCGTAGATGGTATAGTGAGCATTGGGGGATCAGGTGTAGTGTCTACTGGTGGATTTTGTGGTGTTGGGGTATCATCTGACGAACAACTCCATAGCAATATCGTACATACCGATAGTAATGTTATATACCTTTTTCTCATAAGACTTTAATTAAAATATCTCACTACCTATTTGGTAGTGAGATATAATTTGTACTAAAATAGTTCTAAAGAACTGTATTTTCTATTGCTCTAAGATAAACGTCCAGTTTCCTTCTCCAGCAATTGGAATTCCCAATTTCATTCTTTTTGGTGTCTCAGACATTTCTAAGATAGTATAAGTACGTGAAGCTGGTTCACTACTTGTTCCATCGCTCAATTCTCCACCATTAAAAGCTTTGGCTAATCCAATAAATGCTCCAGCACCATTAACAGTAATTGACGTAGTTGTCGCTTCAAAAGTAAAATTTCCGCCGTTATGTGGAGCAACTGGAGACGCACATCCTTCGGGATCATTCCCTTGCCATGTCTCAACCCAAGTACTTCCTCCCATATCAATGCTCAATGTACCGTCAGTAGAAAATGTCCATACATCATCCAGTAAACATGATCTCGTTGCTACCTCATCGCCAGGTAAAAACCACCAATCTGCACTACCAACTGCCGGTCCTACAGCCAAAGCAGCTTCTTCGTTAGCAATCGTCCAACTACCTGCTAAAGCAGCCAATGTTGGATCTTCATTTTCCATTTCCATATCACCATCGTCTGAACATGATGAAACCAATCCTATGTTAATTGCTGCGAACATTAACATCAATAATTTTAATAATTCCTTCTTTTTCATAATTCCTAAAATTTTTAATTAGTGAGCAAATATATATGATATTATACTTCTTTATTACTTCTTAATATTCACTTGTAAAGTGAAATGAAATTTTTGGATGATTTTCTTGAACCGTTTTTAATCCCCACTGAGTTTCAGCCATATAGACCAGTTTTCCATCTTTATCTTTCGCAATATCTTTTTTTCTTCTACTGATGAATTCCTTCATCTCCTTAGGATCATCGCATGTAACCCAACAAGCCTTATAAATTCTCAATGGCTCGTAAGTACAAGATGCTCCATACTCATGTTCCAACCGATATTGTATAACGTCAAACTGTAACGCTCCTACCGTTCCAATAATTTTACGTTGGGACTGTTCCATGACAAAAAGTTGAGCAACACCCTCATCCATTAGTTGAAGTATTCCTTTATTGAGTTGTTTAGTCTTTAGCGGATTAGCATTGTTGACAAATCGAAACTGTTCTGGAGAGAAACTCGGAATCCCTTTATAATTTAATGTTTCTCCAGCAGTCAAAGTATCGCCAATTTTGAAATTGCCACTATCATATAATCCTACGATATCTCCAGGATAAGCCTCGTCTACTACTTCTTTTCTCGCTGCCATAAATGATGTTGGATTTGAAAATTTTAGTTTTCTATCCAACCTTTGGTGCTTATAATTGGTATTCCTTTCAAAGATGCCAGAACATATCCTTAAAAAGGCAATTCGATCCCTGTGCTTTGGGTCAATATTTGCATGGATTTTAAATACAAAACCGCTAAAGCTGGGTTCATTAGGTTCCACCAGTCGCTCTTCCGTTTCTCGAGCCAACGGTGCAGGTGCAATTTCAACAAAACAATCCAACAACTCTTTAACACCGAAGTTATTAATGGCACTCCCAAAGAACACTGGTGATATATTACCCTTTAGATATTCTTCTACTTCAAGAGAAGGATATACTTCGGTGATCATTTCTACCTCACTCCTTAGTTCTTCAGCCGCAGCTTCTCCAACTATTTGGTCCAAACTATTATCATCCAAATCTGTGAAGGTCATTGTTTCTTCTTCAGCTTGCTTGCCATGTGCGCTAAATAGACAAAGTTTCTGTTCATATAAATTATATACTCCCTGAAATCGTTGTCCCATACCAATAGGCCAACTTTGAGGTACTACGTTTATACCTAATTTTTGTTCGACCTCATCTAATAAATCAAATGCATCCTTCCCTTCTCTATCGAGCTTGTTTATAAAGACGATTATGGGAGTCTTACGCATTTTACAAACTTTGACAAGATTCTCAGTCTGTTCTTCGACACCTTTGGCTACATCGATAACAACTATCACACTATCTACCGCTGTCAGGGTGCGATAAGTATCTTCAGCAAAATCTTTGTGGCCTGGAGTATCTAATATATTAACCTTCTTACCTCGATAATCAAAAGCCATAACTGAGGTAGCTACAGATATCCCTCTTTGCCTTTCGATATCCATAAAGTCAGATGTGGCCCCTTTCTTAATTTTATTTGACTTTACAGCACCTGCAACTTGAATCGCTCCCCCAAAAAGGAGTAATTTTTCTGTCAAAGTTGTCTTTCCAGCATCTGGATGTGATACTATTCCAAAAGTTCTTCTTTTTTTGATCTCTTCTTCTAGACCCATTTTGATATTTGTACGTCTTAAAAAACGAGCAGCAAAAGTATAGATTTTAATCGAAGTGATTCCTTATTTTGCGGCGGTGTATACTATACTCGTATTGGTGTTGTTATTTTAACATAAGTATTAGAAAGAAAATGGTAGAATTAGGCGGAATTGTTATACTCGGTATTATGGCACAGTGGATTGCATGGAAGCTCAAAGTTCCAGCGATATTACCGTTGATCATTACTGGGTTGATTGTTGGACCATTATCTACGCTTTGGTCTCATGGCGGAGAAAAATGGATATCACCTATATGGAATGGAGCGCATGGTCTATTTCCCGGAGAAAGTTTATTTCACTTTGTAGAGCTTTCTATCGGGATTATACTTTTTGAGGGCGGTATGACCCTGAAGCGCCATGAGATACGTGGTGTGGGTGACACCATCGGCAAGCTCATAAGTGTCGGTGCTCTGGTAACCTTTGTATGTTCTACTCTTTTGGCTCACTATGTTGTTGATCTTAATTGGTCTATATCATTTTTATTTGCTGCATTAATTATTGTTACTGGGCCTACTGTAATTGCTCCAATATTGAGAAATGTACCTCTCAATAGGAATGTGGCAACCGTCTTAAAATGGGAAGGTATTCTCATCGATCCAATAGGAGCATTAGCAGCAGTATTAGTTTACGAATTTATAAGTGCTGCGGGGCATCACGAAGGGAGTTTCACCTCAGAAGCTATATTGCAATTCATCCAAATTGTTTTAGTGGGACTTTCCCTTGGAACCATAGCAGCATTATCTCTAAGAGAAATGTTGAAGCGAGATTGGATTCCGCATTATTTGCTCACCATATTCTCATTAGCATTTGTTCTGGCTTTATTCATAGGTTCGAGTTTGATAGTACATGATTCAGGGTTACTCACAGTTGTTGTTGCGGGTATGGTATTAGGTAATATTGATGTGAAACACATTGATGAAATCTATTATTTTAAAGAGTCCTTAAGTATTCTGTTGATTTCAGTTTTATTCATATTGCTATCCGCTAATATAGATTTACCTGATCTACAGTTATTAATGGATTGGAAACCTTTGACATTATTCGCTTTGGTTATATTTTTTATTAGGCCATTGTCAGTATTCCTAAGTACTACCCAATCAACACTCACTACCAAAGAAAAAATGTTTATTAGTTGGATGGGGCCAAGAGGTATCGTGGCAGCAGGGATCGCCTCTTTATTTGGATTAAAATTGGCTAGTAGTAATTTTCCACAAGCCGAATACATTACTCCGTTAGTATTCATGGTCGTTCTTGGAACTGTATTGCTCAATGCCACCACTGCCAAACTCGTAGCAAAGATGTTAGGCGTGACTTTAGAAACCAGTAACGGTATGTTATTAGTTGGTGCAACCAAACCTTCAAGACTAATAGCAGAGTATCTACAAAGCTGTGGATTAAACGTAGTCCTCGTGGATAGTAATAAAAATAATATCAATAGAGCAGAGGCCATGGGTCTAAAAGCAATTAATGCAAACATATATAACGAAGACCTATCAGGTAATCTTGACTTAAATGATGTGGGTGTTCTTATGGCCCTAACCGGCAGTGCTGATGTAAATCAATATGCCATTACTAAGCTTAAAACTAATTTTGGAGAACATGGAGCATATCGATTGATAACTGCTGAAGAACTTAAAGATGTAAGTCTCATCGGCAATGATTGTCTATTCTCGGCGACAGATGATTACATTAATTATAGCGAAGTCGCAAGGGACTATCCAGTGATACATGAGTATACGCTAAAGGAGGCTGAATCTTTTTCTGCCACGCTCAAGATTATCAATGATAGCCAGAAGAGTATCCCATTATTTATAAAGAAAGGAGAAGATAAAATTATTCCAATCTTAATCACAGATACAGAATTGACTATCGAGGACGGCGATGTCTTAGTATATATGGGTAAGGAGGTGATCCAAAATGAGCCTAAAGAAGTAGAAGAGACTGTTTAAATCTCTTTTACCTCTTCCAATTCTAATCCTTTTGCCGTCATTATGAATGGTTTCTCGGGATTATAGATGCTCAAGCCATTGACATATTCTGACTGTTTGATAATATCCGTTGATCCTTTGAGCTGTACTGATTTTTTAATCGGAATTTTAATGGTATATCGATAATTCTGCATTCTGAATCTTTGATCTTCAGAAAGATGCGTATAATCAGACAACCTTATCTCATTACCACTAATCTCAATATTGGGATCTAAATGATTCATACTTTTAATAGCCGTCTTCCTATTTTGACCAGTAGCGCTACTTGTCTTTACTATGGAGACAAAATCGCTTTGAGTAGGGACTAATTCAACTTGAATGTTTCTTAGGTAAAGATCCCCACCGGATATAAATAGGTGATCATCAAGATTAATTGTTCTAATATCCTGCGAAAAGACATCATCATAACCGGATTGTAAATTTAAGATTAATGGTTGATCAGGGTCTACTTTTTCTTCATATACCACTTCTGTATTGGTATACTTGTGGACAAAATTTTTAGCCCCAAAAATTAGTGTCGCAGCAAACAGAAACATACTAACCATCCACACTCCAAATGTACCTCTACGAGTTCTACTCCCTATTTCATATCCCCAGATGACTTTAAACAGCAACCAGATCAATACGATAAGTGGAATAATACCCAAACCTATTACACCGGAGAAAAACCCTATATAACCACTAATTACAGGTTCCGGCGAAAATGCTGGTATAAGAGGAGTAACGAAATACCCAGTAAAAACAAAAACCACCCATGACAATAAGAAAGAGGCGATCACAAGGATCGCCACAATCTTAATAATAGGGAATAGTAACTTTTTGATTAATCCAATGACCGCACTTACAATATTTCTTATCCCTGAGAATGCTCTCGAAATAAGAGATTGCGTGGTCTCATTATGCAGGCTTACTCTTTTTTTTTTGAGTTGAACTCACGAGTGAATTCATTGATCGTATCAGTAAGATTATTCAATTCTTCTTCTACCTTCTTGGCAATATTCGAAACGTTAATTTTCTCCCCCTTCATAGAAAGCTTGTCTCCAGAAGTTTTAGCCTCAGGGATCACGGCCCAAAGTATCAGATATAAAGGAAGTGAAACTCCTCCTCCAAAAAGTCCAATTACGAAAGCTATTCTCACCCATAGAGCATTGTGAACTCCAAAGTATGCCGCTAAACCAGCTGCTACACCTCCCACCACTTTAGTGTCTGGATCTCTGAATAGCTTCTTCCCTGTCTTATATTGGGACTCTTCTTTGTATTCCTTTTTTGCAGTTGCCTCGTGATGACTTTCCTCTGTCGCCCCAAAGTCTTGGGGTTTACCCATGACCTTAATCACATTATCCACTTCACGCATACCTACTATGGGCTGTCCTTTTAACTCTTCATTAAATAGTTCTGCGATTCGGGCTTCTATATCAGAGATGATATCATCACATCCTTCTGATTCAGAAAAATGTTTTTTTATAGTGTTAAGATATTTATCAAGAGCATAAAAGGCATTGTCATCAATAGTAAATGGATAGCCTCCTAAATTGATATTGAATATTTTGTTCATTTTTATTCAGTTAAAATGGTTAAGCAAATCCTGATAAATATCAGATCACTTGTTATCAGCTTTTTTGGTTGTAGTTGCCGCTGACTTGGCCTTTTTTGTCGCCTTGGTCACCGCCGTATTTAATTCATTCCATGTTTCATGCAATCCCCCCAGAAATTCATCACCCAACTCAGTAAGGCTATAATATTTTCTAGGTGGTCCGCTCGTAGACTCTTGCCACTCGTATTTGAGCAGCTCTGCATTTTTCAATCTTGATAAGAGAGGATATAATGTACCTTCTACAACAATTAACTTCGCTTCTTTTAGCTTTTTGATAATGTCAGAAGGATATGCCTCTTCTTGCGAAATAATCGAAAGCACACACAATTCTAAAATCCCTTTCCTCATCTGTGCTTTTGTGTTTTCAATAGTCATATCATATCATTTGATGATTACAATTCAAATATACACAAAACATATAGTACTATGCAATACAAGGTAGCTTAATAACACAAAGTACTATATGAATGACACCTATTCATCGACTAACGTGACTAAACAATAGAAATTAAATATTAAGACCCTTGAGGATGGATTTCATATTATGAAAATGATCAGGATTGTCATGGAGCACTATAATATCTCCAGCCATAAGTGACTTATTCACTTTCGCCAATACTTGGTCTGTATTGATAGTAGTTATGAAATCTCCAGGCATAACACTCCACATCATGACATCATATTTAGCCTTTATGGATTGATATTGGCTCCATCCGATCTGCCCATATGGAGGCCTAAAAAGAGTCGAACCGGTTACGTCAAAACCTCGCTCCACATTTTTTAAAAAATCCGACGTAGAAATACGCCATCCCTTCAAATGGTCATATCCGTGATTACCAATTATATGTCCTTCTCTCTGGATCTCAGTTAATAAGTCAGGATACCGCTCGGCATTTTTACCTAAAACAAAAAATATAGCCTTTAGATTCTGACTCTTTAAATAGTGCAATATCCATGGAGTCGTTTCAGGGTGTGGACCATCGTCAAAAGTGAGCAAAATGTCATCAGTGTAGTGTGCCCATATCATACCACTGAAAACTTTACGCACCCAAATAGGAACCTTAAAGAGAAACACGAATCTTTTTTAAATGAAATACCATATTATAGGTTTTAATATAACAATGGTAATATTTTTGCAGCTTTTAATCGATTGAAACATCTACCATCAATCTTAAATCAGATTCATTATTACTTTGTAAAGCATAATATGAGCAGACCAGTTAGAGTAAGATTTGCACCATCCCCAACAGGGCCATTGCATATAGGTGGAGTTAGAACAGCCTTATACAATTACTTATTTGCTAAAAAAAATGGAGGCAAATTTCTACTGAGAATAGAAGATACCGATCAAAAAAGATATGTGGACAAAGCAGAAGAGTATATACTCGAATCATTAGAATGGTTAGGGCTTACTCCTGATGAAAGTGTCGTTAATCCAGGTGATTTTGGTCCTTATCGCCAGTCAGATAGGAAGTCTATTTATCAAGAATATGTCCAAAAATTAATAGACAGCGGAAATGCATATTACGCCTTTGATACACCTGATGAACTGGAAGAAATGCGCCACCAAGCTATGGAGCAAGGTATCCATAGTCAAAAATATGACGCAAGTGTACGACACAAAATGAGAAACAGCCTCACCTTAACAGCACAAGAGGTTAATGAACTCATCCAAAAAGGTGAAAATGTTACGGTTCGGATGAAAGTGCCTACAGATGAATTAGTATCTTTTAAAGATATCGTTCGAGGACAAGTCAAATTTGATACCAGCGAATTAGATGACAAGGTAATCTTAAAAGCCGATGGACTACCTACATATCATTTAGCCAATGTGGTAGACGACAGATTAATGCAGATAAGCCATGTGATTCGAGGTGAAGAGTGGTTGAGTAGCACGGCTCATCACGTATTACTTTATAGATTTTTTGGTTGGGAAGACGAAATTGCACAATTTGCTCACCTTCCGTTGATCATGAAACCGTCAGGTAAAGGAAAATTGAGCAAAAGAGATGGAGCTAAGTTTGGCTTTCCAGTATTTCCGCTCGAATGGGAAGACACCAAAGAAAAAGAAACTTATATAGGGTTCAGAGAGTCAGGATTTTTGCCAGCAGGATTGATCAACTTCTTGTCACTTTTAGGGTGGAATCCAGGAGAAGATCAAGAGATATTCAGTTTAGAGCAACTGTCAGAAATTTTCTCACTTGAAAAGATCAATAAATCAGGTGCTCAATTCAATTATGACAAAGCTAAATGGTTTAACCAACAATATATAATTGCCGCTAACCCTCAAGATATATACGATATAATCGGCCCAGATCTTGCTCGTGTATCGAATAACAAAACAGAAGCTTATATAATTGAAGTCATAAGAATGCTTCAGCCCAGAGTCCACACACTTACAGAATTTAAAGAACAATCAACGTTTTTTTGGTCGGCACCTTCAGAATTTGATGAAAAAGCGATTAAAAAGAAATTTAGAATAGATAATAAAGAGGATTTCTCTAATATCATTTCACTGGTCGATTCGTTAGTGAGTTTTGACACGGAAAGCCTCTCTTCTGCAATTAAGGGGCATATCAATGATAATCAATTAAAATTTGGCCACATTTTACCTGCACTCAGAATTTGGATGACAGGTTCAATGGCAGGACCTGACTTATTTGAAATGATGGCATTACTTGGTCAACAAGAAACTGTGCAAAGACTAACGTCTGGATTGAACTACGCTGTAAAATTTACTAATAATGAGTGATAAACCTAATAAAGAAGTATCTGCCAAAGCGCACAAAGATTTAGACGGATTTGACATCAGCGTAGACTCCTTTGGTCAGTTAAGCAGCAACTTGAGCATAGACAAACTCAATTCATTTTTGAATGATAATATGGATGATAAGAAGCTTTCTCAGAAAGAAGAGGAATAGGGGCATTAAATTATAAACTTCCCATTCTCATATATTAACTCACTATCAGCATATATTTTACCCTTTGTCATATCTGATATCAGGTCCCAATGGATCACTGACTTGTTCTTGCCTCCTGTCTGTATATAGCTTTGGCCAATAGCCATATGAATGGTCCCTCCTATTTTTTCATCAAATAAGATATTCTTAGTTGGTGTCTGAATATTATAGTTAGTTCCTATAGCAACTTCGCCAAAAAATCGAGTACCATCTATTTTCATAATCTCGTCTAATACATCCTCACCTTGCTCTGCAGACCACGAAATTATCTTACCTTCTTCTACTTTGAATTTAACTCCACTTACTTCTTTCCCCATATAGATAGATGGATAATCAAAGTATACTTCTCCCTGAACACTATCTTCCACTGGTCCCGTAAATACTTCTCCACTCGGCATATTGACTCTGCCATCTGAATTAATCCATGTTCGTCCTTCCACATTAAAAGAAATATCCGTTTTAGGACCTACATATCTTATGAGTTTAGATCGATTAAGATAATCAACAAATCTTTGTTGATCCTTCCTTATCTCAAGCCAGGCTCCTGCAGGATCATCAGTATAAAGATGGCACGCATTAAAAATAAAATCTTGATATTCTTCTAATGACATCCCAGCCTCCTGGGCATTTGCTTGAGTAGGAAATTGGCAGAGACATCTATTTAAGGTCCCGTTTGCGGTTCGCTTGGAAAATATCTCGTTAATCGCTTGACTGGCTTTACTTCTTGTAGCTCTTTTATCCGGATCGACATTGGCATCCTCTCTTAGATTATATGGCGCCCTTATATAGAGGTAAGCGTCGAAGTTCTCAATGATATAACGTTTTATTGGGGATTCAAATTCTAATTGATCCTTCCCAGCGAGGTCTAAAAATATCTTATTCTTTTCTCTAAAGGATAGATCCACCTCCACATGCGCACCTACTTTGATAGCAACTTTATATACTTCTCGCACCAAGTCCTCTGCCAAAGTGGTAGACTGAACATATAACTTATCTCCAGCCTTAATCTCCAAACAATAGTGGACTAATAATTCAGCATATCTTGACAATACGTTAATAGGGACCATTCTATTTAAAATTGTTTTAATTGATAAGGGTATCTAATTTTATATTCTGCCTCAATCTCTTCTTTGAGGACCGCTCTCAATCCATCTATATTCTCTTTTTTGAGCGCAGAAACAAATATAATCTTTGAATCAGGAAACTGATTTTTTAAGTTATTTTCTAATTCTGTTAATATTTCTGACTTCGCTTCCTCCTCTAATAAATCATCAAAATATTTTTCACGATAAAGATCAATTTTATTAAAAACTAATATCTGTCTCTTGCCTTCAATTTTCAAAGACTGTAACGTCTCTAATACCGTGGCGATATGATCCTCATATTGAGGATGAGCAATATCTACGACGTGCATTAATATATCACTCTCTCTAACCTCATCAAGTGTAGATTTAAAGCTCTCTATAAGATGATGTGGCAACTTTCTAATAAAACCAACCGTATCTGACAGAAGGAAAGGCATTCTATCGAAGACTACCTTCCTCACTGTGGTATCCAATGTGGCGAATAACTTATCCTCGGCAAACACATCAGATTTACTCAATATATTCATCAATGTAGACTTACCTACATTAGTATATCCAACCAATGCCACTCTGATTCTTTGTGATCTATTGTTTCGTTGAGTACGGTTCTGTTGATCAATTTTAACCAGGTTCTTCTTGAGTCGACTTATTTTATCTCTAACTATCCGTCTATCTGTTTCGATTTCCATCTCTCCAGGACCTCTCATCCCAATACCCCCTCTTTGTCTCTCAAGGTGCGTCCATAACCCTCTTAATCTTGGAAGTAAATATTTCATCTGTGCCAATTCTACTTGGGTCTTGGCTTGGGCAGTTCTTGCTCTACTGGCAAAAATATCTAAGATGAGGGTACTACGGTCTATTATTTTTCTTTTGAATATTTCTTCTAAAATACCTGTTTGTTTAGCGGTCAAATCATCATCAAAAATCACCAAATCTATATCATTATTCTCAATATATTCTCCAATCTCAAGAGCCTTTCCTTCACCTATAAACGTTCTTGAGTTTGGGTGATCTAAAGCCTGAACAAAAAACTTCTGATTGACAGCACCAGCCGTAAGAGCCAAAAACTCAAGTTCATCCAAATATTCTTGCACTTGTTCTTTCGTCTGATTCCTCCTGATGAGCCCAACGAGCACAGCTCGCTCTGGACCTTTCCTCAAACCACTTTTTTTCTTTTTACCTACTTCCCAGCTATCCGACATTCTGTTATTATTAATACAAATCTATCTGTTTTTGAGCCAATGCTCAGGATTAACTTGTTTTTGATTATGCCATATCTCAAAATGAAAATTTGCGCTTCTATCTAAAGAAGATAATCGTCCAATGGTTTGGAAAGCGTTCAATTGATCACCTTTATTAACAAGCACATCCCCAAGATGATAATATGCCGAAGTGTACTCTCCGTGCTTGATGATAACGACTTTATTATAAGGAGGTTGTTCTGCGACTAACAGTACTTGGCCTCTATCAATGGTTTTTACCTCAGTTCTCGCAAGACACAACATATCGATACCATGATTATTAGTCTTTACCCCATTGACGGTCTCATGCATTTGGATGCCGAATTTTTTAGTAATGACACCATTATCAACAGGCCATGGTAACCTGCCCTTCTGATTTAGAAAATTAGTTGCATTATAATTACTAAGTGTTGAACTATTCCCCTGAATGGCTCCACTTATTAATCGATTCATCTTTAGTGCTTCTTCTTGTTGTTTGGCAAGAATAGAGCGAATTCTTCTTTCTTCTTGTTGTACACTTTTAAAGAGTGATTGACTCTCTTTATATCTTCTTTTTAAAATCTCCTCGTTTTCTTGTCCTTCCTTAAGCAATTCCACTTTTTCAGTGCGAATATTTTCGAGATATACAATGGTATCTGACGCCATGATCGACAACTTTCCAATCTCTTCAATATTATTTTGAATATAATCTTTGATCTGTTGGTTATATCGCCAAGTAAGAAAATGACTCTTCAGTCCCTCTAATGACAACAATCCTGACCAAATATTGAAAGTAAGTTGCTGATACCTTTCTTTACGCACTAAAAGTTTCAATTGATCGAGTCTTTTTGATCTTTTTTGACTTAGTGAAATTATATCTTGTTGTGCGCTCTGAGAAATACTATCTATCTCAGCGATCTCCTCTTTAATGAGATTCTTGAGCTCTTCACGTTTTTCGATGGTCTTTTTGATCAGATTATAGTCTGAAGCCAACTCTCCTAATTCTTTGTTAGTATTAGACAGATTCTGACTAAGCAACTCGATATGCTGATTAAGCATTTGTCGCTGTCGTTGATAATCTACAGTCTGACCAATAAGTCCAATACTGCAAAATATGACAAGGCTAAGGCAACTTGGTATAGTGACTTGGAACTTCAAATTTTATACTTTTCGGAATATCAAACTCTACACTGCTCAAATTCAAAGTTACACTTCCTCGAGTACCATCTTCCATGATCAATTCGAGACTCTTATCATGAGCAAATCCATCGTTTTGATAATCTCCATATGATCCAATTACCTGACGGTTATATATATCTCTAATTATAAAATCCCTAAGTTGATACCTCCCATCGACACTGAACTCATATTGATTTTGACCCGATGAAAAATACAATTGATGTGTTTTTTTGGTTTTAAATCTTTCAACCTCATTTTCTTGAGCGACAGGATAGTTGCCAACTATTAAATCCTGTAACTCTCTGAATGTTAAATCCAAATCATAAGCTTCCATCAGCTCTTGATAAGTTCCAGATTCGTACAAATCATCCAACCTATATACTATCCAAAATGAATCTTGTCGAATCAAAGCTCGTGATCCTTCTATACTTAACTTCTTAAAATTCATCCAGATCAAACTATCCTTTATCATCCGAATGTTTGCTCTGCCGCCCAAACGCATCTCTTCACCTTCAAATTTGATTCTCGCTTTAGCCGAAAACCAATTATAATCTCGTTGTGCAGATTCGATACCTGCAAGTACCTCTTCGAGACTCTGCTTTTTGGCTTTGGGCCACTCCTTCTGTGTACTACATGATAGGATCAATAATAAGCCAAAGAAGATCAAGAAATTAAAATGCACCTGCATAATTAAATCGACTGCAATTTCTGATTTACCCTAGTCTTATTTGCTCCTTTAGTTAGGGCCAAATTCCAATATTTAAGGGCCATATCTTTTTGCCCAATTCCCGCATTCATATCTCCTAAGACTTCATATATCCTATAAGACACCTCTTTACTTTCTGTCGACTCTTCTAACTCGCTTATAGCAACCTTATGATCCCCTTGTGCATAAATAATCTGCGCATGAACCAATATGAGGCTCTCAGATTTGAATGGATCACTAACCCCAATAAATTCAGCCTCTTCTATATACTCAATTGATCCTATTAGATCACCACTTTCATATAGAGCTATGGCATGATAATAATAAGGATCACTCAAGTTTGGATAAAAATCTATCGCTTGTTCTGATCTTTGCTGTAATTGCTCAAAAGCACCAATTGACATTTGAGCAAACATTAATTGTTCCCATATATCATAAATGCTTTTATCTAATTCTATAGACTTTTCATAAGCTCCGATTGCCTCGGTATAATTATTAAGCCCAATTAATAGATCCCCTTTCAAGGCATAACTTTTGGCGTTATCTGGATACTGGTCGACTATTGATTCGCTATAAATTAACAATTCTGTTAAAGCTTCACTATCATGACTTTCTATAGCCTCAGAAACAACAGGTATGAGCGTTTTGATTTTATAATCGATATCCAACCGAGTGTCCTCAATTATAGCGCTTATGCTATTTTCTTTTTTATTCTGATTTTCTAAAACAGCCAATTTGTATTGAGCTTCTTCGCTATCTGGATAGTCATCTAAAATCTGCTGTAAAAGTTCTTTGGATTTAGATTTCTGATTATTTAGCATGTAGAGATCCACCAACCTTAAAAGTCCCGCCTCGGAACTTTGATCATTTTTTAAAAATTTTTCCAAAATTTTCGTAGCCTTACTTAAATCATTTTTTTTCAGACAAGCATCGATATCAACATCCAACCAAAAGGTTGAAGAACCAAACTTAGCTTGGGCCAATTGGGATACATAGAGCACCTTATCACTATCACTTGCCTTATCCCATGCGAGAGCCCATCTCCTGTACAAATCTTGATCAACACTGCTTTGAGCTACCTTGCCTAAAACTTTTGCTGCTTCTGTATATTTAGAAGCAGCATCAAGTATATCTACTTGAGTTAACTTAAACCATACATTATCTGGAGCATATTGTACGGCCTTTCGGACAGAAGCAATAGCCTTATCATATTCCTTTTGGACTTTGTATACCTGTGCCATATCGTGGTGCACAGCAGCATTTAGAGGAGACACCTCAATAAGCTGATCATATATTTCTATAGCCTTATCATATTTGGCTAAAAGCTTGTATTGATTGGCTTTGATATATTGATCCAAATGAATGATCTCGTCCTCATCATATCTATCTTGACCTATGGCTAAACCACAAAAAACAATTAATAGGTGTATCAAAAAAAGTCTGCTCATAATTCAATTTCACGATCATAGAGAAAACGTAATTGGTTCAAGCAGATTGCAACGATTATTCAACTATTGTGATTTTCATCATGTTAGTCCTAAATCTCTTTTTAATCGGCATACTTCCCGTGTTCACTATTATATCGCCTGCTTTTAGAATTTTATTCTCTTTTAGAATGCTAATCTTATCGTCAATAGTTCCATCAGTAGTGGTAAACTCATTGTAGTAAAAAGTCTTTACACCCCACAATAATTTAAGGGTTTTGAGAAGAGAATGGTTATTGGAAAAAATACAGATTTTGGACTTAGGTCTAAAGCTTGATACTTTGAAAGCTGTATAGCCTGATACGGTTAGTCCAGTTATGGCCTTTGCTCCTATTTCTTCTGCAAGTTTAGCGGCCCTCAAGCATATTACATCTGATAGATATGTTGTTGCTTTGGGATTGGCCTTAGGACGTTTGCCAGTCAATTCATAATTTCTTTCTGCCTCAGCTATGATCTTATTCATGGCCTTGACCACTTCTACTGGATGATCTCCCACTGAAGTTTCTCCACTGAGCATAACTGCATCCGTTCCATCTAAAACAGCATTAGCTACATCGGTAATTTCTGCTCTTGATGGACTAGGATTTTTCATCATACTTTCCATCATCTGTGTCGCCACTATAACCGGTCGTGCCCGCTGGATACACATCTTTATTATATTCTTTTGAATGGACGGCACCTTTTCCATAGGTACTTCAACACCAAGATCCCCTCTAGCCACCATGATGGCATTGGATGCTTTTATAATACTTTTTATGTTCTTAACCGCCTCTGGTTTCTCGATTTTAGAGATAACTTTTGCTTCATGTCCTGCAGCCTCAATCTTTGCCACCAATTCCTCGACATCTGACGCCCTTCTAACAAAAGATAAGGCAATCCAATTAACCGGTTGTGTAAGTATATATTTTAAATCTCTTAAATCTTTTTTTGTTAAGCAAGGTTGAGATATATCGGTATCTGGGAGATTCACACCTTTGTTGGAGTGTAGTATACCTCCGTATAATACTTTGAGATCCACATTTGCCTCATTATCCGTATTCTCAACTTGAAATACCAACTTGCCGTCATCGCATAAAACCCTTTCCCCTTTTTCTACATCCTTAGGAAATTTCTTGTAACTCATGTAGACCTTCTCTGCAGTACCAATACATTCCTCATTGGTAAATCTTATGATCTGTCCAGCCTTGAGAGGAATGCCACCTTCCTGTACTTTCCCTACTCTTAATTTAGGGCCTTGCAGATCTGCCAATATCCCAATGTGCAAATTGTACTTAGCGTTAATATCGACTATTCTCTCTATGACCTTTTGATGATCCTCATGGCTTCCATGAGAAAAATTTAGTCTAAAAATATCAACTCCTTCTTTGACCAAAGCCAACAATTTTTTTGCAGAACTACATGCTGGTCCCACTGTGGCTACGATCTTCGTATTTTGATGATCTGTTACTTTCATATTACCTTTTTAATGACGGCGCAAAAATAGAAAAACTATATTACAGGAACTTTTAATTACCGAGTTCTCTTTTAAAGATGTAATTTTGCGTTTCAATTAAAAACTTATACTATGGCAGAGATTGCTGCAAAAGTGAGAAAAATTATAGTAGACAAACTTGGAGTTGACGAATCAGAAGTCACAAATGAAGCAAGCTTTACTAATGATCTTGGCGCAGATTCATTAGATACTGTGGAGCTTATTATGGAATTTGAAAAAGAATTTGATATAGCAATTCCAGATGAACAAGCAGAAAAAATTGAAACAGTTGGTGACGCAGTAAGTTATCTAACTGAAGCTAAATCGTAATAGATTTATTTTTTAGAAAAATTAAAATCCGCAAGCTTTAACAGTAAAGTTTGTGGATTTTTTATTTCAGCCGTTTTCATTTAGGTAAATTTGAAGTATGCATAGAGTAGTAGTCACTGGAATTGGAGCACTTACTCCAATAGGTAACAATGCAGAAGAGTACAAATCAGGTCTTTTTAACGGCGTAAGCGGTGCAGGACCTATAACTCATTTTGACGCAAGCCAATTCAGAACACAGTTCGCTTGCGAACTCAAAGGATATAATACAGGTGATTTTTTTGATAGAAAGGAAGGTCGAAAGCTGGATCCTTTTTCTCAATATGCCATTGTCACTGCTGATGAAGCAATTAAAAATTCTGGTATTGATTTTAGTAAAGAAGATCCTACCAGATCTGGAGTTATCTGGGGAAGTGGAATAGGCGGGTTTGAAGTTTTAGAATCCGAGATAAGTTATGCTGCTACCAATACGGGCACTCCTCGATATAACCCATTTCTGATACCGAAATTAATAATTGATATAGCCGCTGGCCATATCTCTATGAAGTATGGATTAAGAGGTGTCAATTATGCCGTTGTTTCTGCTTGTGCGACTTCGACTCATGCTTTGGCTTTATCGATGGATACGATAAGAATGGGTCGAGCAGACGTAATAGTCACAGGTGGTTCTGAAGCTGCGATAACCAAAACTGGTGTAGGAGGATTTGGTTCTATGAAAGCACTTTCTCCTCGAAATGATGATCCTAAAACAGCCTCAAGACCTTTTGACAGAGATAGGGATGGTTTTGTTTTGGGTGAAGGTGCTGGAGGCTTTGTATTAGAGTCTTTAGAGCATGCCACTGCACGTGGAGCTAATATTATTGCAGAAATTGTCGGTGCAGGTATGACTGCTGACGCTCACCATATCACAGCACCTCATCCAGAAGGTATCGGAGCGACACAAGTCATGATCGATGCATTGAATGATGCTAAAATGAATCCTGAAGAAATTGGCTATATCAATGTCCACGGTACTTCAACGCCTTTAGGTGATATTGCTGAATCCAAAGCGATTAAGAAGGTATTCAAAGATCACGCATATAATCTTAATATCAGCTCAACAAAGTCTATGACAGGTCATCTCTTAGGTGCAGCTGGTGCAGTAGAAGCGATAGCCGGATTATTCGCGTTGACAGAAGGAGTTATTCCACCGACGATTAACCATCATAACGCTGACCCAGAAATAGATGCTAAACTTAATTTCACTTTCAACCAAGCTCAAGAAAAAAAGATTAGTGCATTTTTAAGTAACACTTTCGGATTTGGAGGACATAACGCTTCTGTGATATTCAAAAAATTTGAAAACTGATCTGATTCAATGAATTTAGATGAATATTTAGTTTGATAAGGGAGACCTACAATTATTATTTTTCAAGTGATAAGTTTTTGGCACGACGCCTAAGACAAGTTTTGGGATTCACGCCCAAACGGTTGCACTTATTCAAACTTGCATTCTATCATAAATCAATGAATGATGAGCTCACCCAGAATAACCAGCACAATGAGCGGTTAGAATATTTAGGTGATTCTATTTTGAGTACTATTGTAGCAGAATATCTCTTCAAAAAGTATCCAAATAAGGATGAGGGATTTTTAACAAAAATGCGCTCAAAGATCGTCAAGAGAAAAACACTAAATCAGTTAGCGGGCCAGATGGGTCTAGACATAATATTAAGCGACTATTCTCAAGGGCGTTTAAGTAGCTCTATGCTCGGCAATGCTTTTGAGGCTTTAATTGGAGCTATATATCTGGAGAAAGGATATGCCCAAACAAAGAATTATGTCATTAGTGAAATTCTACTCAAAAATCTCGATATACACATACTTGAAAGCAAAGACGATAACTTTAAGTCTAAACTCCTCGAATGGGGGCAGAAAAATAATATAACCATCGACTACAAGCTACTCTCCAAGTATAAAATGGATAAAAGAGACAGATTTAAAGTGGCAGTTATGGTTGATGGAGAAGAAATTTCCAAAGCCGACGATTATAGCAAAAAATCTGCTGAACAATCTGCATCTAAAACGGCATTGCATAAACTTAAGATCAAATAATAATAATCCATGGACTCCCTTACCCAGATTACTTTGGGGGCTGCTGTTGGAGAAGTAGTCTTAGGTAAAAAAATTGGAAACAGGGCATTAATCTGGGGAGCTATTGGAGGTACTATCCCTGATCTCGATGTGATTGCTGGCGCTTTTACTACAGAGATCCAAGAATTGGCTTATCACAGGGGATTTTCTCATTCCATTCTATTCTCTATTATTGGGGCGATTATATTAAGTTGGGCTATAGATAAATTATATCAGTCGAGATATCACAAATACTTTGCTACCATAGGATGGCTTCTCTTCCCAATAGGGGTAGGATTTTTCCTGAACCGATTTGAGGTACTTCCGGCTGGATTGGGATTCTCAATTTTGATATTCGTTATAACTGCATATATCTTGTATCGCAGATACTTCATCAGATCAATTGTCAAGCCTGTTGCAACTCGCCAAGACTGGCTCTGGTTGTGCTTCTGGAGCCTACTAACGCATCCAATTTTAGATTGTTTTACGACTTATGGCACTCAACTATTTCAACCTTTTTCGTCTTACAGGGTCGCCTTCAACACAATTTCTGTTGCCGATCCAATCTATACAGTACCATTTTTGATACTAGTGATTATAGCGTCCTTCTATCATAGATCTAATGGTACCCGTAGAATATTAGTAGGTTTAGGGATTGGTTTGAGCAGTGCCTATTTAATCTTTGCTGCCATTAATAAACAAAGGATCAATGCCGTATTTGAGGCAACATTAGAACAAAATAATATTGAGTATACAAGATATATGACGAGTCCAACCATACTTAACAACATATTATGGTATTGCCTAGCAGAGACTGAGGATGGATATTATCACGGATTGTATTCAATTTTTGACAATAAAAGAAAAGTAAACATCAGTTTTACGGCTCGTAATGAACATTTGATTTTGGATCACCCAGATGACAGTACGATCAAAACACTAAAATGGTTCAGTAACGACTACTATGGGCTAACCCAACTATCTGAAGATATACTTCAATTTAATGATCTAAGATTTGGCTCGATTGATTTTGGGGATGGTCAAGAGACTTACATTTTCAATTTTCCTATTCATCTCAAAGAAGAGGGTTATTACGAATTAGCCAAGATAAACGGAGGTCCACCTCCTGGAGATCGAAAAAAATCTTTACAAATACTGTTTGAAAGACTAAAAGGAATTTAACTTAGGTCTAATATCTTGCGTAATACACGCTCGAGATATTTATAATTATCACTCGAAATTGGGCTAAGTGGCATGCGCACTTCATTAGTACCAAAGCCTAATATCTCCATAGCCGTTTTGATACCGACAGGATTTCCCTCTATATATAACCATTTATGCAAGTCATAGATTAGGTTATTCATATCTCTGGCCTTATCATAATCTCCATCAAGGGCCGATGAGATCAACGTACAAAACTGTTTAGGAAGAGCATTTCCTATAACCGATATCCCTCCATGACCACCTACAGAAATCATAGGAAGAGCGACTTCATCATCACCTGATGTTACAAAAAAATCTTCAGGCTTATTTTTAAGGATTCTCGTGGTTTGGATCAAGTCTCCTGTAGCTTCTTTTATCCCGATAAATTTACTACTTGCCTCCGCAAGCCTTACTGTAGTAGTCCAATCCATATTAGATTGTGTTCTTCCAGGGACGTTGTATAATATTATTGGAACTGGTGAGGCTTTCTCCATCGCCATATAATGACGATATATACCTTCTTGAGAAGGCTTAACATATCCGGGGCTTGAGGAGAGTATGGCATCAATACCCGTAAAATCAAATTGCTCGATATATCGCACCAATTCTTTAGTATTATTACCTGCAAAATTACCAGCCACTATAGGCAGTTGCCCGTCTACCACTTCGATTGCATGAGATAATATATCTCGCGCCTCTTCTTTATTTAGTGTAGCCGTCTCACCTGTTGATCCTAATAAAACTAAATAATCTGCACCGCCATCAATAACATATTTAATGATCCTCGATAACACATTGAAGTCTATCTCTCCATTTTTAAAAGGAGTGACTAATGCAACACCTGTACCTATATATTGAGTATGTTTCATTTCAGTTATTATAAATCCTTAGAAGTTCTTGATATAGGGACTTTGTATAATCAAAAAGCGAATTCTTATTATTTTCTGCTTCTAAGCAAAAAGACACATTATCTTCCCAATGACGGTCAAAGGAGATCGCCGTTTTCAATACACTATTAGATGAGGCACTTAGATAGCGTATGACTCTTGAATTATTTGGGTTGACCACCACGAGTAGATCCGTCTTATGCTGCAGCCAGTTGATAAGAACCTCCTGTTTGGGGATATCATACCAATGACATTCTTTCTGAGAAATTTGTTGGATCTGTTCAGTAGCAGACTGTATATAATCCGGCACTACCAAAAATCCATCACATGCTAATTGTTTACTTTTAAAATAAGCCATGGATTGTTCCATGTCATCAAAGTCATATGTAGGGTACTGAGATAAAATAGTGATCGATTTAATTAATCCAACAGAAACGTCCTCTTTCTGTATTCCTTTTACCTTCTGATACTGTTTGTTGAAACAATACCTTTTCAGTGAATTGATCATTAATGGTCACCGCTTTATTTTTTGACAAATCGTCCCATAGCGTCATACTTGGCCAATCGACCTTCGATCAATTCTTCTGGAGACCTTTTGGTTAATTCTTCAAGCTGATTTTTCAAATGCTTTTTAAGGCTTTTGGCCATTTTTTCTGGATCACTATGTGCCCCACCTATTGGTTCTTGTAATATCCCATCAATTAACTCAAATTCCAACATATCTTCTGATGTCAATTTAAGGGCTTCAGCTGCTGTTTCTTTATAATCCCAGGTTCTCCATAAAATAGACGAACAGGACTCCGGAGATATTACTGTATACCAGGTATACTCCATCATAAAAATTTTGTCTCCTAATCCGATGCCTAATGCACCACCTGACGCTCCTTCTCCAATAATATAACACAGTATCGGCACTCTAAGTTGAGACATCTCAAATAGATTCGTGGCTATCGCTTCTGCTTGACCACGTTCTTCAGCCTCTATTCCTGGATATGCACCTGGCGTATCGATAAGGCAGATTACGGGGATATTAAATTTCTCGGCAGTTTTCATTAGCCGCAAAGCCTTTCTGTATCCTTCGGGATTCGCCATACCAAAGTTTCTATACTGGCGCATCTTGGTATTCACTCCCTTTTGGTGTCCTATGATCATGACAGTCTGACCATCTATATTACCCAATCCTCCTACTATAGCCTTGTCATCACCAAACTTCCTGTCACCATGAAGCTCTGTAAATTTTTTGCATATTTGATTGATATAATAGAGTGTATATGGCCTACTTGGATGTCTTGACAACTGTACTTTTTGCCACCGAGTCAGATTCGCAAAAATCTCTTTCTTCTTTTTCTTGATATGATTATCAAGTTCCTTAATCTTATCAGAGACATCTATTGTCCCATCAGTATCAAGCTTCTTGATCGTCTCAAGTTGCTCATAGAGCGTTTCTATTGGTTCTTCAAAATCTAAAAAGACCATAACCGAAGTGATTTTAACGACAGGCGAAATTATATAATTCCACCATACTAATGCAGACCTTAAGATTAAATTGAATTTTTAATTGAATATTGTTGCAGTATATCAAAATGGTTCATACTTTTGCGCCACTTCAATGAATAGTCATTGATTTTACTTTAGGTCTGGTAGTTCAGTTGGTTAGAATACCTGCCTGTCACGCAGGGGGTCGCGGG
>JAHDDE010000035.1 GCA_020629515.1 Saprospiraceae bacterium
CCTGCTCGTGGTCGGATCATAACTCTAAGAGGTATATCACTATAATCGACTATCTGTTCAACCATCTTGAGGTCTGGAGTCAATCCATCCAAATCTAATCTTGAACAACACTCCAATCGATCAGCTCCATGATCTATGGCAACCTTAGCTTGATCAAAAGAATCAATACAAATCTCTAATAGATGCTTAGACTCTACTTTCACTTTTGATCATTTCATTTTGAACGAGTCGACTTTTTACGGCATAATCAAAACCAGGTTGGATACAATATGCTCCATGCTCTCCATATTTATTAAGAGCTATAAATCCCACTTGTATATCCTTCCAATCAGGATTCTTGCTAATAACTCTTTCGACTGCTAGTCGACACGCCTCCTGTGGAGAATTACCTTGTCGCATAAATTCTACCACCAAAAAACATCCTACTGCTCTAATCACAGCCTCTCCCCATCCTGTAGCTGTGGCTCCACCTACTTCATTATCTACGTAGAGTCCAGCTCCAATGATTGGCGAATCTCCCACTCTGCCTTTCATTTTCCATGCGGCACCGCTGGTAGTACATGCACCAGAGAGATTGCCATATACATCCAATGCTAATAGGCCAATGGTATCATGATTTTCAACATTTATTTTAGGTAAGACTTTACGTTCTGACGCTTTCCAATCTTCCCAATCTTGCTTAGACTTTTCGGTCAGGAGGTTGACTTCGGGAAAGCCTTTTCTTAAGGCAAATTCTTTTGCTCCATCTCCAACAAGCATTACATGAGGTGTTTCTTCCATTACTTTTCTTGCCACAGAGATGGGGTGCTCAATTCCTTTAAGATAGGCTACTGATCCACAGTCTCCTTTATGGTTCATAATACAAGCATCGAGCGTTACTTCTCCACTCATATCTGGACGTCCACCGATGCCCACACTTTGACCCGTTGGATCAGATTCTGTGATGCGGACGCCAGCCTCCACTGCGTTTAGCGCGGATCCAGCACTTGACAGTACCTGCCAAGCCCCCTCATTAGCTGCCAGTCCATGATTCCATGTGGATATGACAACAGGCTTAGTTACCTCCCGATCATCTTCATGTGTATGATTATGTCCATGATGATGCTCATGATCATGCTTTTTTTCTTGACAACCCAATGCAGTAATGCCCACAGCACCAATTGCTGTAGCTTTCAAAAAATCTCTTCTCTTTTTAGACATAGTTCAGTTTTTCGCTTAGTAGAGTCCTCTAAAAGTAAATAGAGTTTTTATTTCTTGTATCTAGCTTGAGCATAATCCATAGCCTTCAGTAAGATATCAGTTGCAGCATCTAACTCTTCTATCGTAGCAATAAGTGGCGGCGCCAATCTGAAGCTTCGATTATTAAATAAGAACCAATCAATCAACACCCCATTTTCTATTGCGTATCCGACAACGTGTTTTAAATATTTTAGCTTAGTTATTTCTACTGCCATCATCAATCCAGCACTCCGCACTTCTTTGATGATAGGATGTTGAAGTTTGTTTTTGATAAACTGTTCTTTCTTGTTTACTTGATTAATTAAGTTGTCTTCTATCAATACCGTTAAGGTCGCTAATGCCGCAGCACAGCTCACCGGATGTCCTCCAAACGTGGTAATATGTCCCAAAACGGGCTTGGATATAAGACAATTCATGATTTCTTTAGAACTGACTACACCAGCTATCGGCATCCCTCCACCCATCGCTTTGCCGATGAGCAGTATATCTGGAATTATATCATATTTCTGATGGGCAAAAAGATGACCTGTCCTTCCAAATCCGGACTGTATTTCATCCATCACCAGTAATGCACCAACTTCTGAGCACCTCTCTCTTACCATCTTTAGGTATCCAGGGATAGGAGGAATAACTCCTGCCTCCCCTTGTACCCCTTCTATAATCACACAAGAAGTTCGCTCTGTGATGAGTCCAAGATCTCTGATACAATTAAAATCTATATGCCTGATCCCAGGAAGTAATGGCATGAATGGTTGCTTATAGTCTTCATCACTTCTTAAGCTCTCTGCCCCTTGAGTGGATCCATGATAGGCATGACGAGCACAGACAATCTCATATCTTCCAGTATATCTCTTTCCAATTTTCATGGCTAACTCTGTGGCTTCGGTACCGGACATCAGATAATAGAGAGACTCAAAGTGATCATCTAATAATTTCATCAATTCAGCTGCATAGCTCACCTGTGGGCTCTGTACATGCTCACCATAGACCATGGTATGCATATAGCTGTCGACCTGGTCATGTATCGCCTGTACCACACGAGGATGACAATGCCCTAATGAGCTAACTGATATACCAGAATTCATATCATAATATCTCTTGCCAGAGGTATCGTATATATACATGCCACTAGCGTGGTCGATATCTAGAGCTAAAGATAAGCCGCTGGTCTGGGCGACATTTTGTAAAAAAAGTTCTCTTTTACTGGGCATATTAAGCTATATATTCAAAACAAGGACTTTTTTAAGCTTATGCTAACTTATGGGCTATTTCAACCATCAAAAGTATTTCTTACTTTTGATATGTTAACCTGAGAGCATTTCCTAAAACAGATTATTTCGATTTTAAGATTCATTTGATGAATCTCAAAATTACCCATTATAAACATTGGTTTGATGAAATACATATTGATTTCTCTATTAACTCTTGTCTTAACTATTAACGCAAGCGGACAAGGCATTAACTTTTTTCATGGATCTTGGGAAGAAGCTAAAGAATTAGCGGCCAAAGAGCAAAAACTAATCTTCGTAGACGCCTTTGCCAAATGGTGTGGCCCATGTAAGCGAATGGCCAAAAATGTATTTACACAAGCTGAAGTTGGAGACTATTACAATGAAAACTTTATCAACCTTAAAATTGATATGGAAGAAGGAATGGGATTAACTTTTAGAAATGACTACCCAGTAAGGGCTTATCCCACGTTGATGTTTATAGATGAAAAAGGAGAAATGGTAAAGAAGGTAGTCGGCGGTAAACAGACAGAGGACTTTATCAATTTAGGAAAATCCGTGGTAGCCTCTTATGATAGAAGCGGTGACTATGCTGCACAATATGAGAAAGGTGATAGATCTTTTGATCTGGTACTTAATTATATCAAAGCATTAAATCAAGCAGGTAAACCGAGCCTTAAAATTGCCAATGAGTTCGCAAGAAATAATAAAAATCTCACTCCAGAACAAAATGCTTTGTTCCTGTACGAAGCAGTTGTATCCGCAGACTCCAGACTATTCAGATTGTATACTGAAAATATCGATGATATAATCAAAGCCGTAGGAAAAGAAAGAATGCAAGATAAAGTTCAGAAAGCCTGTTGGGCTACTATCGAAAACGCTATTGAATTTGAAAGTGAAGATTTACTCCAAGAAGCAAAGCAGAAAATGGACAAATACTATCCTACAAATGCTGAAGAGTTTGCCCTAAATGCTGATCTTAATTATGCCAGAGCGACTAACAATATCAAAAAGCTCAGCAATACTACTCTTGAGATGTCTAAGACCATCTACAAAGATGATCATGAGCAACAAGTAGCATTGGCGGAAGAAATCATGTTGTATCAAGGATTATACCCAGAAGTAGCCATTACAGCAGAGGAAATAGTCGGCAAAGTACTAAAGAAGAATAAGCAGCCAGAATATCGCTTGCTATATGCTAAAATTCTCCATGCTAATAATAAGTCAAAGAAAGCACTAAAAGAGGCTCAAAAAGCGTATAAAGAATCAGATAAGTCAGATCGCTGCGCTGCAGAGTTGGAAGAATTGATAAAAACTATAAAAGCGGAGTAAGACTGACGGTCATTAACCACTATTGCTCACTATGTTGACTATTTTACTTACCCTAATCCATTCTCTACTCCTGACTCCAGATCAGGCAACTCAAATCAATTTTAGAAGTATAGATATTGATAGAGCCAAAGAAGTAGCGCAAAAAGAAAACAAGCATATATTCATTGATACCTATGCTATATGGTGTAAACCTTGTAAAGAAATGGATCGAGTATTCTCTCAGCCTGATGTAGCACAATTCTTCAATGATAATTTTATCAACGTGAAAATCGATATGGATGCTACATTGGGGAAATCAGTTGGGGCAGAGTATGATGTGGTATGGCTCCCTACATTAATTATTTTGGACGCTGAAGGAAACGTAAAGAGTAAAATTGACAAGCTCGTTGATGGTCAAGAATTAATAAAGATTGCCAGTGAAGCCATTCGGTCTAAAGATGTCTATACTGATAGAGGCATCACCAATAATCCATTTGGTGGAGGAACTACTAAAATTGAGCCCGTAGAAAAAGAATTTATAACTGAAGATAATGCACCTATTGTCTATGTCCATGATGAGCGAGCATCAAGCGGCAGACCACATATCATGTATCACGAAGCCTATCTCCATATGATGCTGATGGATGGGAAACAGTATGATGTAGCCAAAAAATATCTGTCTACTCAAGAAGATTGGGCAACAGACAAAAATTTAAAATTCATTTTCGATTTTTTGCGACAGACTAATTCAAAGGAGTTCGAATATTTTATAAAAAATAAGCATCTCTTTGAACAATTAGTAGGTGTAGATAAGGTGAAACGATCCATAGAGATATTAATTTATGAAAGATTGTTCAATGGATTTCCTCGACCGGACTTCGATGAGACACTGCGACTTTATACTTGGTTAGATACAAATACAGCTGAGCAAAAAGCTTATGATTACTACCTTAAAAGATTAATAGCCGAACAAAGAAATTTGGAATATCAACGTCTTGCTAAGGAATATCTCACCATGATTAATCCTTTTGATCATCAACAGATGTATCAATATTCATATCAGATGCTAAAGTCCAAAAGAAGCGATGTAGATATGGGAGAATGCATGAAATGGGCTAAAGAGGCTCTTATTTATGACGATCAAGTTCCAAAATACCATCTTCATATTGCCAATCTTTATTTTCTATTAGAGCAGAAAACCAATGCGAAAGAACATTGCGATAAGGCTTTGGCATTAGCACAGCAAAAAAATATCGATAGTTCTGAAATTTACAAACTCAGAAATAAAATCAATACATTATAGATCAAAAGTAGCAATGACAGGGCAATGGTCTGAGTGCATAACTTCCTTATACATCCTGCATTCTACAAGATGATCTTTCATTTGACCGGCAACTGATATATAATCAATCCGCCAACCTTTATTTCTTTGTCTTGCTCCTGCTCTATAGCTCCACCAACTGTATAGACTCTCTTCTGGATATAAATGTCTAAACGAGTCAGTAAATCCCCCCGAGGTAAACCATTCCTCTAACCAAGCTCTTTCGTCTGGTTTATACCCTGAAGGTTTATCCTTTCGCTGTGGATTGTGAATGTCTAATTCTTTATGAACAATGTTATAATCTCCCACTACCACCAAACTGGGGTAATCTTTTTTTAACTCTTGAATCCAAGGACCAAAATCCTTGACGAATTCCATTTTGAAGGCATGTCTTTCTTCTCCACTCGAGCCAGATGGTATATATACATTGACTAATGACCAGTCCTTAAAATGAGTCAATACAATCCTACCTTCTCGATCATATTGTTCCATATTCATACCAATAACCACAGATTGAGGTACTTCTTTAGTAAGTGTTAATACACCACTATATCCCTTCTTTTCGGCAGAATGCCAATAATCATGGTAACCCAAATTATTGAACATAGAAACATCTATTTGGTCAGGCTGACTCTTAGTCTCTTGTAGACAGATGACATCAAAGTCGCTTTGCTCTATCCACTCAAGCAACCCTTTTTTAAGGGCTGCACGCACACCATTAACATTATAAGACACCAACTTCATAATGGCTATAGTCTTATGGGATTAGCATTATAACCCAGATCAGTCCAATCATCACCTGAGGCGATGTCAGTCATATCAATCTTCATATCCATAATACTCAATACATGGGATTGTGCAACTCTTGCTCCACCCTTCAACTCAACATAATCTTCCCAACTGGCATAAACTCCACCAACAGGTATAATCTTGACCCACATCTTGTATCCTGTGGGCATCCCATTATCATCAAGATACCAGAGATACTGATCTCCCGGTGTCACGCCTCCAGATTCATAAGTGATCAATAGACCTTGATTGCCATCTTTATCAGTGGCCAACTGTCTGGTGGTACCTGGGTCAAATACCTTATATGGCGCAGAAAACCAAAAAGAATCATTGCACCAAAATGACCAAGCCTCTTGTACCGCTTTATTTCTCTCATCGCCTGTCAATTCTTGGTCCGCTTTAAATGCTTTACCCTGAACTTCATCCATGTCTAAATGAACTACATAATCTTCCCAAGAGATAAGAGCATCGTTCTGTACCTTGTCCCAGACGAAACTATGTCCTCTTGGAAATGTCCACTTTACGTACTTCAAAGTATCCCATGCTGGCTTATTAACCGCCATTAACATCTTCTGCGCAAGCGCATCCGCATTACCTTCGACTACAGTAGGTCGACTTTCATGCATTGTTAATCTCACAAATAAGAAGGCTAATACAGCTAATACTACAACAGCGATTAATATTCTTTTTAAAATTTTCATTTTGTTCTAATTGTATCCGTATAAATTATGACTTTAACTTTGATAAGTCTTCAATACTCATGCGAAGATAGCTTCCTATCTATGGACGAAAAAATTAATAATTAACCATCCTATGAGCTACTGTGTTGACTCCTCAAATAATGAGCATAACCAGAGGCTATACAAAACTGCGCCAGCACATAAGTAGCCATAACTATTACTCCACCTAAAATTATTTCTCCAACAAATAAATTGAATGCTAAAACTGTATCGCTTATTATGAAAAACAATGTTCCTGTCCAAATAGTCCAATATCCTGGAGTCGTCATATCTCTTGTATAAGCAAAGAAACTCATCATAGATATGGCAGCAGTATATAGTATCACAGGTATCATCATATTTTGTACATGCGGTAATAAGAGGTAATTTGATATAGCTACAACGACAGCCAAAAGAGCCACAAAAATCCATTCTCGTCGTCCATAATAATTTTGACCCTTGACAAACAAATAAATATATATAAGCTGCATGATCAAGAAAGACCCTAATCCAAAAACAAAAAATCCTTCTCCGAGTAGAAAAACATCACCAAGAAATGCAAAGACTAACGCCACAAAAAAGATCCATTTTAAACGGCCCCCAATAGACTCTAAAGACGATAAAAAGGCCACAGATAGACTGATCATCAATAATGGTTTGCTATAGACTCTGAGATGCGAAGCGTTTTCTATAGCATAGAAGTCACAAAATGCTATGACCGCATATAGAAAGATGAGTAAAATCGAAAAGGGAGAAATTTTGGCAAGCATAATTTGTCTTTATACTCAACAATATATCAAATACCTCTATAAATACCCACATAAGGCGGGTATCTCCCACTGAAAATGAAGTCTCTATCTACCATAATAATCACAGAGCTTATTCACGTAACTTTATAAAAAACCCGTACAGCAATATAATAGTGAGACAATTCACACAAAAAAAAGGTCAGAACCAATGGAACTGACCTTTTTTTAATTATTTAGCTGATATGTCTTACATACCCAACTTAGCCTTTACTTGAGCACTCACATCAGCCGCTTCATCGGCATAAAGTAATATGCCCATGCTCTGATCAAAAATATAATCAAAACCATTCTCCTTAGCCACCTCATCAATGGCAGCTTGAATTTTGTCTCTAATTGGTTTTAGTAGACTTTCACTTTTTTCATACAGCTTTTGTTGTATGTCTTGCTGAAATTTAGCTATCTCCAACTCTTCTTGCTTTAATGCTTGCGCTTCAACTTCAAGTTGTTTTGGTGATATTTCTCCTTGTCCTTGCTTTCTTTCAAGAGCTTGATATTTAGTCTGTAAAGCAGTCACTTTATCTTGACCTTGTTTTTCATATTGTTTCTTCACAGTTTCTAATTCAGCATTAGCCTCTTTCACCTGTGGTATCTGTTGGATCAATACTTGAGAATTAATATACCCGAATTTTTGGGCACTTACAGCTGAAGCGAAAAGCACAGCTACTGCAATTAAATTATACTTTAAAAAATTTTTCATCACTTATTATTTACTATTATAAAGTTGGTTTATTTAAACTAAAAAGGTCGCAAATATAGGGGATTATCTAATTCCTAACCTTCTCTTTATTATATCAGTTTTATCAAATTTATCTCCTACAAAAAGTACACCCGCTGACCCTGCTTTGTCCAAGACTATGTCAAATCCCATATCCAGTGCATATGTTTGAATTGCTCCAAAAACTTTTTCTTGGATAGGGTTAATAATCTCTCTTCTCTTAAGAAACAACTCTCCTTCTGGACCAAACTTTCGCTTCTGTAGATCCCTAACTTGTCTTTCTTTTTGAGCTATTTCTTCCTCTCGTTGTGCTCTAACCTCACTACTCAAAAGTACTTGCTCAGCCTGATACTTGTTATACATACTTTTTACTTTATCAAATTCACGAGCTATATCTTGATTCCAGTCCGCTGCAATTTTATCAATTTCTTGCTGAGCGGATATATATTCTGGCAACTCTGCCAGTACTGCATTAATATCAACTATAGCGATTTTTTGAGCATTGACAGATTGTCCCACTAATAAAGTAAGGGCTAATGCTCCTATAAAGGCTTGAATTTTATTCATATTTTTCAAATTGTCTGGATTGTAAATGTATACTGTTCTCAACGGTATTGACGAATGATTCGATCTTGATGTTTTTTCTTTAACTATTGTTTAACGGACTTTGAGATATACTTCACGATTTTCATTTACTCGTCAACACATAGTTGTCATAGCCCTTTGACTTTAAGCTAGCCGATCTATCATTAGCTGTACTTCTCGAGGAGTATCTTCCAGCTATAACAGTATGATATTGTGATAAATCGAATACTACCTTCTCGGCACTATATCCCAAATTATTAAGTTTTCTGACCATAGCATCTGCATTACTTTCAACAAGATAATTACCTGCTACTATTAGATATCGCCCAGTGCTATTACTACTTTGAGTTCTATTAACCGTAACAGGTGTTGGGTCAGGAGTATCAGTTGTAGTGTAGTCTATTTCATCTGAGACTTCTACATTTTCGTCTACATCATCATCCGACTGATTGACATCAGAAGAATAACTAACATCATCATCTTCAAAAAATGAATCCGAAGAGTTATCATCAGCGATATCTTCTAACTTATCATTAGCAGATTGTGACTCTTCTGTCTTATCTTTCTGACCACATGACTGTACTATTAATGCACTACCAAAGTAAAGTGCAAAAAGTAGTAGGCTGGATAAAACGACATTCAACGGTTTAGACATATAGCACTTTTTTGTTGTATAAAAAACGGTCTTTAATAAGCTCTGACATTTTTATTTTCCATAAAGTTAATAAAAGAACGGTTGACTACTCGGTTGCCTCCTGGTGTTGGATAATTACCCGAAAAATACCAGTCCCCATTATTATTTGGGCAAGCTTCTCTAAGGTCTTCTACTGTCTGAAAAATGATTTTCACCTCACAGTTAATATTTTCTGGAGTCAATATCACACTAATCCTATCAGAAATCTGGGTATAGCTATATAACCCATATAACTCCTGTACCAGATTACAAGAATCCAGTTTTCCTTCTTTCTCTAATTTCTTGGCTTCCTTATAAGTCTTTTGTAAAACGTCTTCTTTTTTATGTTCTTTGATTAAACTTATGAGTGCCTGAAATGCAGCAAATTCTCCCATTTTTGACATATCAATACCATAACAATCAGGATATCTGATCTGTGGAGCCGAAGAAATCACTATAATTTTCTTTGGTTTAAGTCGCGATATGATCTCAATAATACTATCTCTTAATGTCGCTCCTCTCACTATCGAATCATCCAATACCACCACAGTATCTTCTCCATTTTTGACTAATCCATAAGTCACGTCATAAACGTGCGAGATCATCTCACCCCTCGAGGTATCATCAGCTATAAATGTTCTTAGTTTCTCATCTTTTATAGCTAGCTTCTCGACTCTTGGCCTAAAGTCTAATATCTTTTCGATTTCTTTTGTGGTAAGACTGCCCTTTGCTTCATTAATTTTTGCCGCTTTGCGCTTATTTAGCTCGTCATGAATACCCTCTACAAAACCATAGAAAGCAACTTCTGCAGTATTCGGAATAAATGAAAAAATGGTTTTTTTAAACTCATTTTTGATTTCATCTAATACGTAAGGTACTAATAGCTTACCCAACTTCTTTCTTTCTTGATAGATATCTCTATCTGTACCTCTCGAAAAATAGATCCTCTCAAAAGAGCATGCCGTCCTTTCCAATTGATCCTTACATGCCACTTCGCTTATCTTCCCATTTTTCTTGATGATTAATGCATGTCCCCTTTTGAGCTCTTTGATCTCTGTGGATAATACATTGAATGCGGTTTGAATAGCCGGTCTTTCAGAAGCCATCACAACTACCTCATCATCTTGATAATAAAATGCGGGACGTATACCAGAAGGATCTCTAAACACGAATGCATCTCCGTGTCCTATTAAACCAGCCATGACATATCCTCCATCAAATTTTCTACTTGCCCTTTGTAGAATTCTTTGAATATCTAAATGCTCCGCTATTAGGGTATTAATCTCTTGTATATCATTAGTCTCCGCCTTAAACCAATTGTAGAGTCGTTCTACTTCATCATCCAAGAAATGCCCTATTTTTTCGAGAACGGTAACAGTATCTGATTTTTCTTTAGGGTATTGTCCTAAGTCCAATAATTCGCCAAACAATTCTTCGACGTTGGTCAAGTTAAAATTACCGGCTAATACCAAGTTTCTACTGATCCAATTATTCTGTCTTAAGAAGGGATGTACTGTCTCGATGATATTCTTACCATGAGTACCATATCTAAGATGTCCTAATAAAAGTTCGCCAGTATAAGGTTTATTTTCTTTTAACCATACTGGGTCATTAAGCTGCTCTTGAGTGCAATTTTCAAAGTGAGCAAAGGCTCCGGTGAATAAGTCCTTGAGATATTGAGGACTATTGCTCCTGCGTCGGCTGATATATCTTTTTCCAGGAAGCGTGTCCAATTTTATAGTAGCCAACCCAGCACCATCCTGCCCTCGGTTTCTTTGTTTTTGAAGTAGTATCTGAAGTTTGTAAAGACCATATAGAGACGATCCATATTTCTCCTGATAATAACTCAGTGGTTTGAGCAATCGTACCATTGCTAACCCACATTCGTGCTTGATAAATTCACTCATGAGTTTACAAAAGTACACATATGGAGGTTTATTTGGTTCATAATCTTTATCACATAGCTGTGATTGTTTTTTGTGTCTACATTTTTTAGATATTTAGAGTAAATTAGTTTTATAACCTTCTACTTTATGGGATTTTTTCAGTTTGGAAAAAGAATTAAGCATAGACAATTCGACTACCACCCACGCTTTTATGATCCAGATAAGGAAGAATTAGAAAATAGAGTCAAAAAATACGATAGATCTGCCACTGAGTTTGAGATTAGTAAAGAACGTATACGTGGCGGGTTACGCAGAAAATATCGTGTCAATAATGAATACAGCAAGAGTATCCGAAATAAGTCTAACAAGATCCTTTTATTCACAATTGCCATACTATTGTTGATTACTTTCTTCTTTATATCAGAGTACTTACCACGAATTATTGCCAGCTTTGAACAATAATTATAAGAGGACAATTATTCGATGAGCGGTATTATCAATCTATTGCCAGATTCACTGGCCAATCAGATTGCTGCAGGAGAGGTTATCCAGCGGCCAGCATCTGTGGTGAAAGAACTTTTGGAAAACTCTATAGATGCTAAAAGTTCGTCCATACGTCTTATCCTAAAAGACTCAGGTAAGACACTTATTCAGGTAGTAGATAATGGCATAGGAATGACTGAGCCTGATGCAAGGATGTGCTTTGAGAGACATGCCACTTCCAAGATCAGTCATTCTGATGACTTATTTAATATTAGGTCTTTTGGATTCAGAGGAGAAGCTATGGCATCTATAGCGGCTGTAGCCAGTGTAGAGTTAAAAACAAGACATCAATCTCAAGAGCTAGGGACCCAACTGATCATAGAAGGCAGTAAGGTTAAAAAACAAGAACCCTGTCAGGTAGCACAGGGCACGAGCATATCTGTGAAAAATTTGTTTTTCAATGTTCCTGCAAGACGTAAATTCTTGAAATCTGACCCCGTCGAATTAAAACATATACTCGAAGAATTTATCAGAGTTGCCCTTCCTAATCCTCACATTCACTTCAGTGTTCATCACAACGAAAATGAACTATATCATTTTCCAGTATCTAATATTAGACAGAGGATAGTAAACTATTTCGGAAAAAATGTAAATGAAAAAATAGTTCCTGTATCGGAGGATACCGATTTTGTAAAAATTAGCGGTTTTATTGGAAAGCCAGATCTGGTAAAAAAATCCCGTGGAGATCAATACTTATTTGTCAATAAAAGATTTATCAAAAGCAATTATATCAACCATGCTATAAAAGCTGCATACGAAAATTTGATCCCACAAGATCAATTTCCATTTTTTGTGCTTCTCATGGACGTAGATCCTGCAATGATAGATGTAAATATTCATCCCACTAAACAGGAGGTGAAATTCGAAAATGAACGTCTGATATATAATTATATCAAGGTAGCCGTCAAACACGCTTTAGGTAAATACAGTATAGCTCCATCTTTGGATTTTGATAATGTGAAGTTAGCTGGTCAAAATATCGCTACCCTTGCTGGTCAATCAGCCAGTGCTCAGGAAGTAATCAATCGGAGCAGCGGCCTAAACTCAAGCTCCACCGCTCAATTTAATCGTCCAAGCCAAACAGAAAAGGATAAGTGGAATCAGTTTTATGCTGATTTGAGCCAATCTACAGCTACTCAAGAGTCTCCTCAAGCGATCACCTTGAGCAGCGATTGGTCTGAGGATGATGAAAATGATGTCGTGCCTCAAGAGAATACTAAACACAGTTTTCAAGTGCATGAGTCCTATATCATCAGCCCGATCAAATCAGGGTTAATGGTTATAGACCAAGAAGCAGCACATGAAAGAATATTATATGAACAGTATCTAAAACTTCTGAAAGATCACAAAATCGTCTCTCAGAAAAGTTTATTTCCCGAAACTGTTCAGATAGACCCTAAAAACTCCAAAATTCTGGATGAGCTTATAGACGAACTTCAGTTAATTGGTATAGGAATAGAGAAAATAGGCGCCCATACATATCTCATCAACTCTGTCCCATTAGAAGGGATGATAGAACAACCTGCTGCATTTGTTGAAAACTTCATGAATACTTATGTGGCCAATACCGAAATCCAATTAGGTATAAAAGAAAACATTGCAAGGTCCATGGCTGTTAATAGCAGCATCAAAAGGGGTCGAAACTTAATGGAAGAAGAAATTGTTGAATTGATAGATCAACTTTTTGCCTGCGAAATGCCTTATAAAAGCCCAACAGGTAAAAAATGCTTTATCACGTATAGTTTAGATGAAATGCTCAATCGATTTAAAAGTTAAATTTTCATGAATAATTTGACAGAAGTAGTTAAGCAGCTGATCATAATCAATGCTATTTTATTTTTCGGTACTAACCTGCCAATGTTATCCCAATTTCGAGAATACTTTATCTTATTCCCACCACAGACTCAGTACTTTAAGCCTATACAATTGGTTACTCATATGTTCATGCATGCTGATATGGGTCATCTTTTTTTCAATATGCTTACTCTTTACTTCTTTGGCCCTATGATTGAACGTCTTTGGGGCTCCAAGAAATTTTTAGTCTATTACTTAGCTTGTGGTTTTGGAGCTATGATTTTACATCTTTTGATCGGTGGTAATGCACCAGTACTTGGTGCATCTGGTGCCATATCCGGAGTAGTCCTGGCATTTGCCGTATTATTCCCCAATGCGAGGATTATGTTGTTGATCCCACCGATACCTATGAAGGCCAAACACATGGTTCTAATATTTTTAGGTATTGACCTATTTATGGGATTAAGCAATTATAATACTGGCATTGCTCATTTTGCGCACCTTGGGGGTGCCTTATTCGGTTTTCTATTAATTATGATTTGGAGAAAATTTCCATTTAACATGTAACTTTTTCTCTCCATGACGTTCTTATAATTATATGCTACAGTCGATAATTGATGATATAAGAGGACAATTCAGATACGGCAATAAGGTGATGCAAATCATCTTGGTTAATCTATTCGTATTTGTAGGCATAGTTATAATAAGAGCTTTTAGCCCATCTCACACTGGGTTTTTTGACATCTTCTTCGAATGGATAGCATTGCCTTCAGGTTGGTTATCACTTTTTCAAAAACCTTGGACATTATTCACACATATGTTTGTCCACAAAGGATTGTGGCATTTTGGTTGGAATATGTTGATGTTCTATTGGTTTGGCAAGATTGTAGGTGACCTTATTGGAGATAAAAAAATTGTTCCATTATATATCTCTGGGGGAATCTTTGGCGCCATATTCTACCTTCTCTACGCTTCTCTGGTCAATATAGTTGGTATTGCTTTTGGTGCTTCAGCTGCGGTCATGACCTTTG
Organism: Saprospiraceae bacterium; assembly: GCA_020629515.1. Classification (GTDB taxonomy): domain Bacteria; phylum Bacteroidota; class Bacteroidia; order Chitinophagales; family Saprospiraceae; genus GYS-P2D. The sequence continues at coordinate 14,645 of JAHDDE010000035.1, forward strand.
TGGTAGCAGCAGGATTTTTGGCGCCTGATTATAACATGCGCTTAATATTGCTTGGAGATGTAAAGCTTAAGTATATCGCTGCCGTATTATTCTTTTTAGATTTTGTAAGCATCTCAGAAGCTAGCAATACTGGCGGAGCAATTGCACATATTGGCGGAGCGATATTTGGAGGATTATACATCTATCTTTTGCAAAATGGTACAGATCTACTCCAATTCAAACCAATACAAAAATCTTCTACAAACCCTCGAAGAACAAACAAATCAATGAAAGTAGTTCACTCTTCTAAATCAAAGGCCATAAGTCAACCAAAAAAGAAATCACCAGACCTCCAAGCTGAAGTTGATAAGATATTAGATAAAATCAATGAATCCGGCTATGACAGTCTTTCTGCAGAAGATAAAGAAATACTCTTTCAAGCCAGCAAAAAGAAATAGAGTTAATTGAAATCCAAATTACTCAAATGGAGCACATTGCTGATATCATGTGCCGTGGTGATATCCTATTTTTCGCAATGGATTAAACCTTCAGGATGGTTTAATTTCTCCTTTTTGGGTTTAGCTTATCCCTATCTATATATACTAATCTGCATTCTTTTAGGATTACAGCTTACTAATAGAAAATGGTACACCTATTTGGCCCTAATAAGCATCCTAATAGGATTAAAAGGCTTTTTGAATTATATCAATTTTAATAAGACTAACTCTCCAAAAAATGATGTATTCACTGTGATGAGTTACAATACTATGACAGGCATCCAGATGGTCGATGATAGATACGTCATGACTTCTGATATCAAAAAAGAGTTCGCTGAACTTATAGAAAAAGAACCCGCACCAGATATAATATTGGCTCAAGAGGTTAATAAAGTCGTTGAAAAAATATTGCCTTCTAAAACAAGATATCCCTACTATCATAAATTAAAAAGGAGAGGTGCCGTGATTATCTCCAAATATCCAATTGTCAAACAAGGATTTGTTGATTTTGGTGCCAAACCCAATTCATGTTTATGGGCAGATATTGAGATTAATGGAAAGATCTCGAGAGTGTATAGCATCCATTTAGAATCAAACCGCTTTAGCAGTAAATCTGTAAAGATGTTGACTGACAGCAAATATGAGGGTCAAGAAACTTTGTCTGGCATCAAAGAGATCTTGAGTAAATACCAAAAGTACGCCTTGATACGAGCAGAACAAGCAGAACAAGTAAAGAACCATATGAGGAGTAGTCCATATCCCGTGATTATTGCTGGAGACCTGAATGAGCCTCCAATATCATACTCCTATAGAACACTCAAGAGAGATATGCTCGATGCTTTTATAGAAAAAGGAAATGGCTTAGGTACTACTTGGAATGGAAACATTCCGCTACTCAGAATTGATTATATGCTGGCCGATCAAGACTATGAAATTCACTCTTTTCATATCTTAAAGAGTAATCTATCCGATCATTATCCAGTTAAAGCAGTGTTTGAACTGAAATAAAGATATTTTTGCACATTATGTTGAAAGGGATATTATCTAAACTTGGCTTGTCTGACGACAACACAAGCCAATTAGAAGCTCAGAAAGAATCGATAGCAATGTCTGGATTGAAAGTATATAATAGCTTAACTAAGAAAAAAGAAAAGTTTACTCCTTTGCAAAAAGGATTGGTGGGAATGTATGTGTGTGGCCCGACAGTATATAGCGATGTGCACCTTGGTAACATCCGAACCTTTATATCATTTGACGTCATATATAGATACTTGAAGTATTCTGGCTACAAGGTTAGGTATGTTAGAAATATAACTGACGTAGGACATTTAGTCGGTGATCTGGATACGGGTGAAGACAAAATAGCGGAAAGAGCTAAACTTGAAAATCTCGAGCCAATGGAGGTTGTCCAAAAATATGCTAATGGTTTTCATGAAATGATGAGCATTTTTAACGTCTCTCCTCCCAGTATTGAGCCACGTGCTACTGGACATATCATCGAACAAATAGAAATGGTCCAAAAAATTCTGGATAATAAATTGGCTTATGTCAAAAATGGTTCGGTATATTTTGATACCATCAAATTCAACAAAAAATACAAATCCTACGGCCAGCTTTCTGGAAGAGTAATAGAAGAGCTTTTTTCAGAGACACGTGAACTCAAGAATCAGAACGAGAAAAAAAATCCTGCAGACTTCGCTATATGGATGAAAGCAGATGAACGTCATCTGATGAAATGGAATAGTCCGTGGTCAGTAGGTTTCCCAGGATGGCATTTAGAATGCTCCGCTATGAGCACTAAATACCTCGGAGAAAAATTTGACATACATGGTGGTGGTAATGACTTAAAATTCCCTCATCATGAAAACGAAGTAGCCCAGAATATGGGAGCTTGTGGATGTACTCCAGCGCAATATTGGCTCCATAGCAATATGCTCCTCATGAACGGCAAAAAAATGTCCAAGAGCGACGGTAACACCATAACTGCTGAACAACTTTTTTCTGGAGAAAGTGAACATGTATCTAAGGGTTATAGTCCAATGGTCATTCGATTTTTTCTAATGCAAGCACACTATAGGTCGACAATAGACCTAAGTGATGAAGCACTTAGTGCCGCAGAAAAAGGATATCGTAAAGTTATAGAAGCTAATAGGTTTTTACAGAGCATAAAAGCTGTCACAGAAACAACGATCAACGAAATAGATACTAAAGTAAATCAAACTATCGCATCTGTCTATGATGAGCTTGATGATGACTTTAATACCCCTAAGGCATTGGCGAGAATATTCGAGCTGGTTCCTGTCATCAACAGTTTTAAAGACGGCAAAGAAGAATTTAAAAACTTATCACAGAGTACTATAGCCAATTTACAGAAGTGTTTTTCTGAGGTGTTATTCGACATATTTGGGTTACAGGACGAATATGAGAGTGGCTCAAATAATCTGAGTGCAAGTCTTGATGGTGTCATGCAGTTGGTGTTAGAACTAAGACAACAAGCCAGAGCCAACAAAGATTGGGCTACCTCTGACAAAATCAGAGATACGCTGGCTAAAGAAAATATTGTAATCAAAGATGGAAAAGATGGTTCTTCTTGGAGCCTCAACTAATATATGTATATGAAAAATTGGATAATAGCTCTTTCAATCTGTATCATAGGATTAGGCTGTAAAGAAGATGCCAAAAAAGCACCTGCTAAAAAGACAACTGTACAGATTCCTGCATTTAGTGGAGATCAGGCTTATACCATGATAGAAAAACAACTCGAATTTGGATATAGAGTACCTGGAACTCCCGAACATAAAGCCTGTGGAGAGTGGATTATAGAGACAATGGAAGGTCTTGGTGCCAAAGTATATCAGCAGGATTTTACGTCTAATTTTTTAGGTAAAACTAATGTCCCGAGTTTTAATATCATGGCGCAGTTCAATCCTGAGAGATCTAAGCGTATCCTTCTAGGAGCACATTGGGATAGCCGTCTTATAGCAGATAAAGATGATGAGCGAAAAACTGACCCAATTCCAGGAGCTGATGATGGTGGTAGTGGCGTGGCGGTATTATTGGAGATCGCACGACTAATCTCAGAAAATCCTATAGATATGGGAGTTGATATGATATTCTTTGATGCAGAAGATCAAGGCACCAATGATGACAAAACAGGCCAATCTTGGGCACAAGGTGCTCAATATTGGGGTGCGAACAAAATCCCTAAAAATTATAAAGCGGACTATGGCATTTTATTGGATATGGTGGGCTCCGAAGGTGCCGTTTTTGGTAGAGAAGAATACTCTTATCAAAATGCAAAGAAATATCAGGACAAAGTATGGACATTAGCCCAACGTATGGGTTATTCTGATTTTTTCCGAGAGGAGACCTCTGGCGGAGTAATGGATGATCACTACTGGGTTATGAAAAATGGAGGTATTCCTATGATCGACATAATTAATCAACAGCCAGGGGACAGATCAAGTTTTGGAAGCTACCATCATACCCATGATGATGACATAGATATAATAAGCAAACGTACTTTGAGAGTTGTTGGTCAAGTAGTGACGGCAGTGCTATATCAAGAAAGTATTGGGAATATTTAATAAGGTCATTTAAAAAAGACTCCTTTATAAGCGTCATAGCCTGGTTTGATACCAAGATGCATTAAAGTTCGCTTATAGTTGTATTGACGACTATCAATTATATATACTTTAGAGGCGATAGCATCTTCAAATTCTTCGTGTTCTTTTTTCCAGGATTGAGATATGGCATAAGCAGCAGCATCTATACTTTTATTCCACTTTTTGCGAATCTCTATCTCCAAGTAAATTATACCATGCTCATACTTTATAAGTTTGGAAGATAAGCCCTTCCCCACTCTAAAAAACATATCAGTTTTAATAAAATGCTTCTTATTTATCTCTTCAATATTCATGTGACATAGAAAAGCAGAAACTATGCCATTATGTTATTGATATTATGGATGATTATAATGCGTATGCGTAGATATAAAAAAAGAGTCACAATGATTACATTATGACTCTTTGAAGGGTGGGCCCACAGGGACTTGAACCCCAGACCCCCTGATTATGAGTCAGGTGCTCTAACCAGCTGAGCTATAGGCCCTCATAAATCGGTGGCAAAATTAGGTTTTGTTTTGTCAATAAACAATATACGTTAGATTTTAATTTGAGAATCTTTTTAAACATAGACCCCATAATTTTTTAAATAAAGACACGATATCGATAATTTACTACATTTGCATCCAAACCAAAACAACCTGTTTATGCCTGTAAGAGCATGGTATGCCCTTGTAGCGAGTGTGATTATATCAGTGATATCGATACACTCTTGTTCATCAGATAGAGAATTGGCCAAACCTACATCCCTATCTGAGTTAGACATTCTCCCACATCTTAAAGAACTATCTTCTGACGAATATTTCGGCAGGATGCCTTTTGGTCCAGGAGATCAGAAAACTGTTGATTATCTGATCAATCAATGTAAAGAACTCCAACTACAGCCTGGCAACAATGGATCGTATGTTCAATCAGTACCTATGATTGAGATTACTTCTACTTCTGAAGACGATATAGTCATTAATACTGCCAAAGGTAAAAAGGCTTATTCCTTTGGTAAAGACTATGTAATCCATAGTCAAAAAGCCGTGGACAATATAGTAGTGGACAATGCGGAAATGGTGTTTTGTGGATATGGGATAGTTGATGAGAAGTTAGGTTGGAACGATTTTGCCAAAGCCGATATAAAGGATAAAATTGCGGTGGTCTTAGTCAATGATCCTGGATATGGTGGAGAGGATTCTACATTCTTTAAGGGAGATATCATGACTTATTACGGCAGATGGACCTACAAGTATGAAGAGGCAGATCGTCAAGGTGCTAAAGGATTAATTATAATACATGAGACCTCTTCAGCGGGATATCCTTGGTTTGTGGTAGAAAGCAGTTGGACAGGTCCTCAATTAGGGTTAGAAAAAGAAAGTATCGCAAATGGCGCTGATATCAAAGGCTGGATGCACTTGGATATGGCTAAAGATCTCTTTGCCAATTGTGATTTAGACTTAAGTCAATTGATAAAAAGTGCAAGAAAACCAGGTTTTGAAGCTGTACAGATGAATGCTTCCATGTCTACGACATTATCTAATCAATACAAAAGAGATCAGAGTGATAATGTAATAGCCACTATAAGGGGCAAAAATAACCCTGAGGAATATATATTATTTTCTGCCCATTGGGATCATATAGGCATAGGAAAGCCAGTAAATGGAGACAGTATATACAATGGAGCTCTAGACAACGCCAGTGGCACAGCCACTCTCTTGGCGATTGCCCAAAACTACGTGCGCCAGGGCATTCAGCCTGATCGATCTGTAGCATTCCTTTGGGTTACAGCAGAAGAGCAAGGATTGTTGGGGTCAGAATACTATGCTCTCAATCCAACCATTCCGATCAATGATATTGTGGCCAATATTAATATAGATGGATGTAACCCGAATGGAGAAATGAAAGATTTTCAAATAATTGGGATAGGTCATAGTGAGATGGATAACATTGTAGCAGAGGAATTAGAAACACAAGGGAGATATGTCCTGCCAGACCAAGAACCAGAAAAAGGATATTTCTTTAGATCTGACCATTTTAACTTTGCCAAAGTTGGGATTCCTGCCCTATTTGGTGAAGGAGGCTATGATCATGTAGATCACGGAATAGAGTATGGCAAAAAGAAAAAATCAGAATATACAGCCAATAACTATCATGCCCCAAGCGATGAATACGATCCAGAATCATGGGATATGAGTGGCGTTGTGCAAGATGCACAGCTTTTTTACAATGTAGGTTGGAGATTATCCAATTCACAAGAGTGGCCACAATGGCTTCCAACAAGCGAATTCAAAAGACAGGATCAACTTATAGATTGATATAAATAAGTAAAGTCCATAATTCTTATGGACTTTACTATTCGAAATTACATACTTTTAATCGAGTGTAGTATGACGTCTCAAGACGTTATTGCATTTAATTTACTCACCAATTATTCTAAAAGCCTTGTAACGATGGCCTTTAGCTGAAGGTACAATGAGAACTATGTGGCATCCCTAAAAACAGGTATTTATACGTATTTATTCTAGTATTTCCCCTTTGTTTTTGAAAGCTTTCCAAACATTTTGCTTTCTTGTAAAAGCAATCAAAACATACACTCTCATGTTCTCAATCAAATTATTACTATCCATAAGCATTATATGTATAAGCATGTCATGTGGTTTTCAATCTCAACAAAAAGCACAGCAAGTTATAACAGAAGACCCATGTGATGGGAAAGACAGCAAAATGCATCCTGATCAAGCAAGAGAAGCAATAACTCTATATTCAGAATATCTCAATAATCGAAACGGTATACAAGTTAATAATGCAGATGTTGAATTTTTTATTTTAGCGGATTGTCAAATGTCTCAGATTACAAAAGAGTTTGGCCATAATCCTGAAGTAAAAGGGCATTTGGCCATAATAGATAAATCAATCAATTTAGTATTTGAAGTAACTTCTAGAGAAAAAAATAGTGTCAGTGCCTATTTTGACTTTAATACACCATGTCCCCCACTTTGTCAATAGCGATTTATGGAAGTAATAGTTCTTATTAGATCTCTGAACTATTTAGGACTACTACTTTGTATTATTTCCATTTATCTGTTATTCTCTAAAGGGCTCAATAAAAACCAATTTTGGGGTTGTATTCTATTTTACCTATTACTCCAAATAGCCATTGAAGTACCTGCTGATGTATTATCACGACTCCAGAAGAATAATATGCCGCTACTGCATATTTATGTTTTATTAGAATTTATTATTCTTTCCACCTTTTATAGATTTCTGCTGTCACCTTATCATGGCTTATGGTTGAAATTTAGTATCTATTTTATCCTACTGATTTCGATATTAATCGTGGTTAATAGCTTCCTGATTCAGGATTTTATGACTTTTAATAGTTATGCTAAAACTCTCACTAATGTATTATTCTTAAGTTATTCGGTACTATACTTTTATTTTCTCCTTCAACGAGATAATGAGTTAAATCCTTACGAAAGTGGATTTATCTTGATCAATGCTGCTGTACTCTTCTATTATTCAGCAAGTCTATTTGTCTTTATGACTGGGCAGATTAAAATAATAGCGACGTCACCATTTTATATCTATATCTGGGTATTTAACTCCATAGCTAGTATAACTATGCGAGTTCTTATATTTATTGCAATATGGAAAGCGCCACAATTTCTATCGACCAAATCATAATAGGCATAATAGCTGGTAGTCTAATAATGGTAAGTTTAGCCTTGGCACTCATTGCTTACTTTGGTGTAAGCCGAAAAAGAATCCTTCAGGTAAAAAATCAACAACAAGAGTTAACGATCAAATATCAATCAGATCTGATCCAAAATAATATAACTACACAAGAGCAAGAAAGACAACGTATAGCTGCTGACCTGCATGATGATATCGGATCCAAATTGAATGTTATAAAATTATATACTCATCAACTTGAAAAAAATCATCTATCAAAAGACAAGAAAAATCAATTAATCCAAGATATGCAGCATACGCTGCAAACCACTATAGAAACTACCAGGAGTATATCCCATAGGCTAATCCCGCCAACATTAGAAAATTTTGGATTAATCGCTGCACTTGAAGAACTACAAGAAGACATTAATCAATCCAACTCTATCGTCGTAGAGCTAACACAAAAAGGGGCATATAATCTAACTGACAAGAATATCGAACTCAATCTGTTCAGAATTATCCAAGAGTTAATACAAAACTCCATAAAACATGGAGGCAATAAAATTGATATAAAAATAATCGGTAACGAACTTGATCTAATCATACAATATGCAGATGATGGACCTGGATATGATCCAATGAATATTGCTACTCAAAAAGGTTTAGGTCACCAAAATATTTTGAATCGAACTGACATAATAGCTGCAGAATTCACTAATTTAAGCTCTATTGGTGGGGGAGCTAAATATTCCATCCATTGCGTCAATGGAAAATTATAATCAAACAACAGTAGCAATTGCTGACGATGAATCCTTATTTAGAAAAGGATTAATACATGTACTTAATGATATGTCTAATATCAAAGTAACCATCGAAGCAGGCAACGGACAAGAATTAATAGACAAGTTAGATTATGGGAATCAACTCCCAGATGTATTATTACTTGATATGAAAATGCCCATCATGGATGGTATATCAACAACCAAAATTCTTCAAAAAAAATACCCCTCGATCAATATTATTATTCTTTCAACACATTTCAAAAAATCATTTATTCTGAACATGATAGAACTGGGTGCAGCGAGTTATCTACCCAAGGATACAGATCCAGAAGAATTAGAAAAAACAATCAAAGAAGTAGATAGAAATGGGTTTTATTATAACCAACAAGTCTTGGATTATATCAGAGAGAATATGATCAAGCCTAGACTTGGAAATAGACAATTCAACTTATCTATCACATCAAGAGAAACCGACGTATTAGAGCTGATCTGTAACCAATATACTACTAATGAAATAGCCGAAACACTATTCATAAGTCCCAGAACGGTCGAAGGACATAGAAAAAACATGTTAGCCAAATTGGATTGTAAAAATACAGCAGGATTAGTTGTGTATGCTTTGGAGAATAATCTGGTGAAAATTAAACCTCAATAATTATAGCTAATAATCCTAATAGCTGATTAAATAGTCCTGAATCATACAATTATCTATTGATATTCTGATATTTGCGCCCTAATTAGATTATGATGTCAAAGTATCGTGAGTATAAGGGCCTCGACTTACCCAGTATAGATCAAGAAATATTACAATTTTGGCAAGATGCCGATATTTTTAATAAAAGCATCGAAGAAAGATCAAAGGATAATTCTTTTGTCTTTTATGAAGGCCCTCCTTCTGCCAATGGAAAACCTGGCATACATCATGTTATGGCCAGAACGGTAAAAGACCTTTTCTGTAGATATCATACTATGAAAGGCGAGCGAGTAGAAAGAAAAGGAGGATGGGATACACACGGCTTACCTGTTGAGCTCAAAGTAGAAAAAGAACTGGGTATCACTAAAGATGATATTGGGACGAAAATCAGCATTGAGGACTATAACAAAGAGTGTCGTGCTGCAGTGATGAAGTTTAAAGAACTGTGGGATGATTTGACCCGTAAAATGGGTTATTGGGCAGATTTAGACAATCCTTACATCACTTTCGAAAATAATTATATTGAGTCTGTCTGGAACTTGCTTAAAACCCTTCATGACAAAGGATTAATCTATAAGGGTTATACAATACAACCTTATTCTCCAGCAGCAGGTACGGGGTTGAGCACTCATGAACTCAACATGCCTGGCGCCTATCAAGATGTTAGTGATACTTCTGCAGTAGCTCAATTTAAGTTGATAGAAAACAAAGATTCGGCTTTCTTGTATAAAGAAAAAGGTCAAGGCGATGTTTATATTATAGCTTGGACTACGACACCTTGGACATTGCCTTCTAATACGGCTCTGGCAGTTGGCAAGAAGATTAACTATGTCAAAATTAAAACCTATAACCCTTATACTAAGCTACCTGTTAATCTTATTCTCGCTGAGGACCTTTTAACTAAATGGTTCAAGCCAAATCAGGCAGAAGCAGATTATGATAGTTATCAAAAAGATGACAAAATAATCCCTTATGAGATCATACAGACATTTAAGGGTGCCGAATTGGAACATATCCGATATGAACAATTATTACCTTATGTTCAGCCAGATAATGGTGATGCATTTAAAGTGATTCTGGGAGACTTTGTGAGCACGTCGGATGGAACGGGTATCGTCCATATAGCTCCGTCATTTGGTGCTGATGATATGCGTGTGGGAAAACAATACGGTATGGGTTCTCTCACATTAGTAGATAAGCAAGGTAAATTCGTTGATGAGGTGACTGACTTTGCGGGCCGCTATGTCAAGAATTATAAAGATGAAAAAGACTACAGGAGCGTTGATATAGACATTTCTATCAAACTGAAAGAATCGAACAAGGCTTTCAATGTGCAGAAATATCAACACAACTATCCTCACTGTTGGCGAACAGACAAACCCATTCTCTATTATCCATTAGATAGTTGGTTTATCAAAGCTTCTGCTGCCAGAGAGAAAATGGTATCACTCAATAATACTATCAACTGGAAACCTTCACATACTGGCGAAAAACGATTTGGCAACTGGTTAGAAAATCTACAAGATTGGAATCTCTCGAGGAGTAGATATTGGGGTATACCACTCCCCATATGGCGAAATGAAGATGGAACAGTAGAAAAATGTATAGGCTCGATCACTGAACTGGCTGAAGAAATCAGCTACGCCAACCAAAAATTAGGCTTATCACAAGAAGTACCTGAAGACTTGCATAAGCCATATATTGATCAAGTAATCCTGGCTACTGATAGTGGGCAAGAAATGCATAGAGAATCAGATCTCATAGATGTATGGTTTGATTCGGGATCCATGCCCTATGCTCAGTGGCACTATCCAATGGAGAATCAAGAAATCTTTAAGAATAATTTTCCAGCTGATTTCATTTGCGAAGGCGTTGATCAGACAAGAGGATGGTTCTACTCTTTGCATGCTATAGGATCTATGGTAATGGACAGTGTAGCATTTAAGAATGTAGTTTCTACAGGCTTAGTCCTCGATAAAAATGGCGTCAAAATGTCCAAACGATTGGGCAATGTCATAGATCCTTTCGAAACTTTAGCCACATATGGTGCTGATCCTACACGGTGGTATATGATGACTAATGCTCAACCTTGGGATAACCTAAAATTTGATATATCAGGAGTTGAAGAAGTCAAGCGCAAATTCTTTGGTACACTTTACAATACATATTCATTCTTCAGCCTATACGCTAATATTGATGGATTCGACTATAGCCAAGAATCGATACCTCTCAACGAAAGAACAGAAATAGATAGATGGATAATATCACTGCTTAACACACTTATCGGAGAAGTAGACCAAGAGTATGCCGACTATGAACCCACTAATGCCGGAAGAAAAATCCAAAGCTTTGTTGAAAATCATCTGAGCAATTGGTACGTGCGTCTATGTAGAAGACGATTTTGGAAAGGTGAGTATACTCATGACAAAATTGCAGCATACCAGACGTTATATGAATGTCTAATAGTTATATCAAAACTTATGGCACCAATTGCGCCATTCTTTGGTGATTGGCTCTATAAAAACTTGAATGAGGCTACAGGACTTGAAAATCACGTTAGCGTGCACTTAGCACTTATGCCAGAAGTCAGCAGTTCTGCCGTAGACAAGAAACTGGAAGAACGTATGGACTATGCGCAAAGAATTTCTTCTTTAGTCCTTTCGCTTAGAAAAAAGGAAAAACTACGAGTAAGGCAGCCACTGAAAAAAATACTCATTCCTATACTTAATAAAGACTTCAAAAATCAGGTAGATCTCGTCAAGGATTTGATCTTATCTGAGGTAAATATCAAAGAGATAGAGTACCTCACTGAGGATAGCGGATTTATCAAAAAGAAGGTCAAAGCCAACTTTAAAACTTTAGGTCGCAAGCTGGGTAAAGATATGAAAGCTGCAGCAGCCACTATCAATGGTTTATCAGCCAACCAGATCGATCAAATAGAACGAGAAGGTGTATTCCAACTGACCATTGAGGATCGTCAATATGAGTTGACTATAGAAGACTTTGATATCAGTACAGATGAAATCCCTGGTTGGCAAGTAGCCAATGATCGAGATATCACTGTAGCTCTCGATATTACATTGACAGACGATCTTAAGAACGAGGGTATAGCAAGAGAATTAGTGAATAGAATTCAGAATATCCGTAAGCAAAGCGACTATGATGTCACAGATCGAATAAAGGTTATCATTGAGCAAAATGATACTATAGATCAAGCCTTAGCATCATTTAAAGACTATGTATCTCAAGAAGTTTTGGCAGATGATATCAGTACTGAAAAAAACGTAAACGGAGAAAAAATTGAGATCAATGATCAAGTGAGTGTAGCAATACTGTGTAGCAGAATTTGAACTATAAATTCAACCAATAGTTCATCTTCAGGACGATACCACGATTTTTAGGTCCCCAAATGTCTGTTGCATAATTATCGGAGTACACCAAAAACAGATCACTTAATGGGTTAAAACGCCATTGTAGTCTACTATTAATATTAAAATTTTCAGCTTGTGTATTGTACTGTAAGAAGGTAGTCCAAAAAAGATTACGGGTGAAGTTCAATTCTATCTTAGGGCTAATAAGAAAAAGTTCTATTGATCCATATTCATCAGGAAAATCAATAGTATTGTAGACGAAATTCATAGAGAAATTGCCCCACGGTTGCTTCCTGTATCTGAGATTAAGACTATACTCTGATCGATCGCCATTATAAAATTGGCCTACTCGATATCCTAAATTAAATCCAATATCTCTTCTAATATCAGAATTATACCGAGCCTCTATATAATTGAACTTATATGCACCTGTTGGCAATGGATTCTCAGTTGTAAAAGCGAAAGGATAGAGTAAACCTTGCTCCTCATGGGTGAATAATACTCTTGCGCTACTTGTATTGGTAAAATTAATCGCATATCCCGCTCGAGTAGTATTCTGTATTAAATCAAAACCATCTTTTGTGTAGTCCAGAATATTAAAAAACAATAATTCATGCAGATTGACTTTTGTATTATCCTCAGGATAAAATCGATAAGTAAATCGAGTAAATCCATGATGATATCCCACCTTATTGACCACATCATTAACTGCGTCATAATGATCAAAACGTGGAATAAACCCCACATCCGACCTATAATTATTACCCACACCAGAGATATTAGTATAAAACCCAATGTTAGTAGCATCATAACCTACTGCAGCATTGTAGAAATAATTATCTCCTGATAATCCCTCTGTCCACGATAATCCGTATCCCGAAAAAACTCGCCACTTACTGTCCTGGGAGAGGTATAAAAATTCGGCACCTCCTATTCTGTTATATTCTCCACTTGGACTTGAACCATCACTTGTCGCGGACCTATTATGAAAGTATCCCTTGAGCAAGGACCTACCAAAGACCTGTTGATGTGCTGATAAGGAGGTATAGTTCTGCGCAGCAAACTCCTCATTCTGCCTAGTCTGTAGATTCATAGCACCAATGCGAAGGTACTTATTAGCATACCCCGAAAGTCGTGCGCCATAGGCTATTGGAATGGTGTTGCCCTCATCATCCAAACCAATCCTACGCGAAAAAAAAGGTCGCATTGGGGGAATTCCAAAATCGCTAAAGATGTCACTATTCTCCAAGAAGAATAAGCGCCTCTCTGGGAATCTTATATTAACAGTAGATAGATTAGTAACCTGCTCATCCACATCCACTTGCGAAAAATCAGGATTAATAGTTAAGTCCAAATTTAGACTGGACGTTATCGCCACCTTTGCATCTCCACCCATTCTGATATTTTGATCTGACGGATCTCCTGACTGAAAATCTTTGGTTGAAGAAGTCAAAACATAAGGTATCGCTGCTATGTTAGACTTGGTCTTCTTAGGCTTTTTATCCCACTCCAATGCAGCAGTATGGCCAAGATCACATACCATAAACTGTATGGGTATTGGAGTCCAACTATGCCAATGGTTGAACTTAGATACATTCCTACTAAAATTAATTCCCCACACTTCTTTTTCGGCATAACGCAATGATTTTAATGGAATCGCCATCTCAAGTGTCCATTTATCCTCATACACTTGGGTTTCTCCATACCAAGTCTGATCCCACGCCGGACTAAATTTAGCTCCTCCCTCGTTACTCCTCACATATGTACCACCTAATAGTAAAACATCCATCTGTACTCCTGCGGTATTCAACCCGAATAAAGCCGCATTAGATTTTTCATTGAGCGGATCTAAGACAATCGTGAATAAATCCCCTGCCCACCATTCATCTGCATCTCTTTTTAGAGTAGGAGTTAGATAGGGTCCTTTCCCGTGACATATTGCCGCTACATAGATATTCTTATCGTCATATGCGAGCATTACTTCGGTATCATAATCCTTATCTACTCTTCGATCATCTACTGGGAAAGACATCCAAAAGTCACTCATTTTCTGTGCAGACTGCCAATGAGCATCATCCAGGATACCATCAATTTTGATATCCACATCAGTATATTCGATAGCAGCCCGATAATCTTGTTGAATCTGGGCACCAAAATCCGCCTGGGACCAACACTCGATTATCTCTACAGACAACAATAATAAAATGACAACTCTCAGCATTAATACTAATTAATTCAAGCTTGTCTAAAGTAAGATATTCATATCAGTAGAAGGAGATAACGCAGGAGGAAGATCCTCTTCATCAAGCATTTGCCTTATATCTCGCTCTATACCTCTTGCCATAGAGCTGATCGGTACGTCATTATGTAATCCCTCAAAGGGATTTTCGCTATAGTCTCCTACCATTTCCATCAACCAAAATATCCATGAACATATCACAGAAAAAGGTATAGCTATCCACAACCAATTATTCGCTTCATAATCATGAAAAATATCAATCATACCCAATGGCAATAATCCCACAAAGATGATAGTAAACAACATATTCATTGATGCATATTGCCTTGGGAATGGGAAGTTTTTAATACGTTCAGCTTTACCTTGAAGTGTATAAAATTCCGTGATCATTCCTTGCATTTCAAGATGTCTGAAGTGCTCGATTGTTCCCTTACGTCTTTGAGCCATTAGATCTTTAGATTGAATACTCAATAGATGAGAAGATTTATTACCCTTAGTCATGACATATTCATAATCTGCTTCAGATAAATAGGGCCTGATCTCGTTGTAATTCAGTTCGGATGTATTAACACCAAGCATTTTTCTCACTTTCTGGTCAGTATCCGAATCATGCTCCCAGGCCTTAATTTTTCTCAATTCTAACGCAAGACATCTCAACCATGCAACATGTCTGTGAACAATTCTTTTTTTGATACCATCTAAAACATCTGGATTGATACTGGGATCCTTGACTTCTTGATCATTGACAAAATCTCGAGCCATAACGGTAAAAGATCTAGACGCATTCACTATACCTCCCCATATTTTACGCGCTTCCCAAAGTCGGTCATAAGATGAATTATTTTTAAAACCCAAATAAAATGCAACTGCGACACCAACTAATGAAATAGGCTGCCATGGTAAATGTAGCCACTCCAATCCCATAATAGCATGAAGAGAAACAATTAATGTATCATACAATACGAAAATCAGTATCGACTTGAAACTCCAACTTACGATCTGTGCCACGGTATAGCGACGGCCTGCATGCATATACTAATTCTTAAGATAAAATCTGCAAAATAGAGAAAAGTTCTTAAGCTGAAAGCTTCAATCAGGCCACATCATATCAGATTGACGTTTATTATTAATTATAACCATTTCGTGATAATAAGGAAGTGACTTATAAAGGTCATTGACCTCTTTTATTTTTTTATAATCTCCCATAGCTTCTAATATCACAATATGGTTATCATACAGTTTTAAATCATATGGAAAATAAGCGTAGGCAGCCTCCGCCCATCTCTCCGCTTTTTTAATCATAATTGGATCATCAAAGAACGCATAAAAATCACTACTTACTTCGAACAGTTGATTAGCTATATTCTCACTAATGTTATATATCCTTGCCACTGAATCTAATGTGGGTGTTGGTGATGACAAGGGAGTATTTTCAACTACATCCATGGCAGCATATTGCTCTTTTCTCATTTCTTCTAATTCAAGATATCGCCTGCGGTCTTCGTCATGGATTTTAATGACAGGAGCTGAGAGTACATGCTTGGTTATCATATACTCAGCTTGAACAGCAAATTGGTTGATATCATTAACTCTATAGTATTCATAATAAAATCGATCAACGTCTTTTTCCTTGAGGTGTCCTAGAAGAAGATCAATTTCTATGGCATCCTCAAAAGCTCTCAAATCTCCATATCTGATGCTTTCTTGTATACGTTTATCCATTAAAGTCATCAACTGATTTCTCCATTTTATTTTTTTTCTGCCGATTCTATCATGTATCACCTGAGAGGGCAAGAATGATCCTATCATAGGAGCAATTTTCCTCAGCGTTTGCTGATCAAAAGAATTCATCTGATCTAATGTCAATTCTAAAGTTCGGTCTGAGATAGGTCTGCTTTCCATGACTAACCTTTTCGCCAAACCCACCTTGCCTTGATAATCAAATCCCTGAGAGTTAGATAATAATTGCTCTATTTGTGTCAAAGAATATTGAGATACATCAGTATTTAGTTGAGCAAAATCGCTCCTGTTATCATAAAAGCGTTGAACCTCCTGTGCTTTTGTCAATAACTCATGATGACTGATTGCTCCCACTTGACGATATATCAGATTTCCATTTTTATCAACAAATAACATAGTTGGGTAAGAATCAACACCATATTTTTTAGCTAATGTGATTCCCTTCTTTTCGGCATTGACTTTATAATTGACCAAATTGCTATTAAAGTAAACACTCAATTTGTCATTAGTGAATACGTCTCTATCCATCATCTTACATGGCCCACACCAGTCAGTGTATAGATCAATAAAAATTAATCGGCCCTGATCATCAGCGATTTGTCTTATTTCTTCCCACGACCTTTCTTTTTCAAAATCGACCTTTAAAGCTATTATATCTTGGCAATGCAACTGAGTCGGAGACCAAAGTATCGAAAGGAATAGGTATTTGACCGAAAAGAATAAGAGAAAAACAGCAATATCTTTTATTTTCAATCCATTAAGAGAATTGCACAAAAACTCATATCGAATAGCATTACTTATGGACATCTCTCAAAATGAATTTACCAACCATCAAATTAGTACAAATCTCTTACCAAAAATTAAAGATGTAAGTTTTTCCAATTTACATGCCGATTATCTCAAAGCTGAAATAATTGGATTGAGCATAATGTGGTTGATTTTACTAGCGGCGATTTCTATAGGTCTGTATTTTGGCGACCTTCCTTATGACTGGATATACTACATCATTATTATTGTACTCTTAACGATCGTTATCAGTTCTTATGTATTGACAATCAAAGGATTTAGAAAAAAACTTTATGCCCTCAGAGAAAAAGACATCATTTATAAGGAAGGAATATTTTGGCGGACTCAACTATTAGTACCTTTTAATAGGATACAGCATGCAGAGGTAAATCAAGGTCCATTACAACGAATTTTTGGGCTAAGTGAACTTAAAATATATACTGCTGGAGGAAGCTCAAGTGATCTTTCTATATCTGGATTAATGTACTCAGAAGCCCAAGAGATCAAGCATTTCTTACTGCATAAAACTGCTATTGATGAAGAAGAGTAATATATCTTTTATTGAAAATCAATTGCAATCAAAATGGGCAATCATATTTATTGTCTTAAGATTTCTACAAAAACTGATTGTTCAACTTTGGCCAATATTCTTGGCTCTATTTTTAGGTGGCTCAGGAAGAAGTGGATTTGAAAAATATGAGATCATTGGTGCGAGCGTAGGTATATTTGGTATGTTCACATCAATCGTGGCCTACTTTAGATACTTTTATAGAGTTTCTCATGATGAACTAATAATCGAAAAAGGAATATTCAAAAAAATTCGTTTAAATCTTCCTTTTGAACGAATACAGTCTATCAATTTTCATCAGAATTTCTTACATCAAATCCTTAATGTTACAGCTGTCGAAATTGAATCAGCGGGGTCTGAACAAAAAGAGCTAAAAATTGATGCCTTAAGGATAGAGGTTGCAGAAGAACTAAGAAAAATATTGTTGGAAAAGAAAGCCTCCCATAGGCAGCCTTCAAATACCCTCATTTACGAGACTGAAGAATTTAGACCAACTACAGAAAAAATAAATATCCTTGATCTAAACTTACCACAGCTGATCAAAGTAGGACTGTTGCAAAATCACTTAAAGCCGATAGGCCTATTATTTAGTTTAGGGGGTTCCGCATTCGCTTATGGATATACCATCGGCATGGATCCAATGGAAATTATCAACTATGCTCGAAGAAATTTGTTCAATCTAAATTTTGACGAGTATGCCCTTTGGATTCCCTTGTTTATACCTTTGATGATCCTTTACTCTATTGTCACCACTATATTGAGACACTATAATCTGAATTTTTCTCGTTCCGGCCAACGATTTCATGTGGTGCAAGGTCTCATCAACAAACAACAATTCTCTGCTCTGGATAGAAAAATCCAAATCATGTCATGGAGTCAAAATCCATTAGAGCGCCTTATAGGGCTATTCAGGATATATTTTCAACAGGCACGTTCTGGTAATGGCAAAGAAGAAAAAATGAGATTTGATATACCTGGATTGTCTCATTCAGACATAGATGAAGTTAAAAATCATTGGTTAGGACTAGGTCGTGGGAATTTTGAAAACAAATTTGGAGTATCTATTCACTTCTTTAAAAGATCTGCGATATATCAGTGCTTATTTTATGGCTTGATCTTAGTACTACTAATTTATTTTTGTCCATTACGATGGATCATTCTATGGGTCATCTGGTGGTCATTTAGTTTGTTTTTAACTTGGCAAGAGTACAAAAAAAAGCGATTTGCAATCAACGCAAATGAGGTCTATGTTGGAGGAGGAAGGTTAGGCTTTAAAAATTCCATTTTCCCTGTTCACAAAATTCAAAATATAAGAATCAATCAAAATCCATATCAGTGGAGGAGAGGTTTGGGATCGCTAATCTTATACACTTCGGCTGGGCGTGTCAAAATACCCTATATCAAAATTGAAAAGGCTGAAGAATTAATGGATCTATTGATCTACAAAGTAGAAAGATCCAAAAAGAGCTGGATGTAAAAAGAAAATGGGCCGCTCTCTTGCGGCCCATCTGTGTAAATTATTGGTATATATTTCTTTTATCTATTGCTGATTACGATTCGTTTAGTGATGCGTTGATCATGACTACTTACCGTAAGAAAATATTGTCCGCTCGGAATATTTGAGACATCTACCTTGATCTTGTCTGACCCATATCCGATATATTCAGTTCTCTCGATGGTGCGACCCATTACATCTGTGATCGTAAGTACTTTAGTCTCATCCTCTTCAAAATTCATCTCAATATTGAGATAGTCCACTGCTGGGTTGGGATGAACAGATATATCAACTGTTTTCTGTTCAAAATCTTTATTCAATTGTACTATCGTCTCAGTCTCCTCATCGAAATACCATGCTTTCTCCTCTTCTTCTTCAAATTGCGCAGATACAAATCCTGATATCATTGCAGGCTCATATGAACACATGGCAAAATCTCCTTGAGTATTATTGCCTTGATCGGCCACTCTGATATATATATATTCTCCTGGTGTTCTATTAGCCAATTTTATTTCTGATCCTTTAGACCCACCGAACTGGTCACAATCAACCAATCTTAGATTATCACAAGGCCCTTCAAATGCTTCGAGGATCATATTGTTTTCATTAAATAATAGTGGGGCACTCACCACTACATTTCCACTTGATTTTACTTTTACTTTAAACCAAACATCATTCGGTTTATACCCACTTACTCCACAACTAAAATATGAACTAATACCTGGCGTATGAGTAGCTCCAAGATTGCTGTATATTTCTTGATTACAAGAATTGCCAACATTCAACTCGATCGCTCCTACACAGTCATCATTGGCTAACAATTCGCTCAAACATGATCCTGGTGCTTGGAACAAGCTATAAGCCTTGTAAAAGCTCTGTTGCCAGCAAAGGTCATCTTTACTATTGCCTATATTGGCAGAAACATTGACCAGCTTATTATCAGCATTCAATCCTTTAAGGGTAATCACTTGTGGACTACCAGTAGCCCTAAATGCCTGATTATTAACATATATATATTCATTATCTCCGGCATTTCTATAGTGCACACGTATATCTTGCTCGTAGGTATTATCCGCACCTTGACACTCAGATTGATCTAATGCTTCTAAAAAATTAATTCTACAGCTCGTTTGAGGTGCTCCTCCGTATGCACACAATCCAAACTCACCTTCCTGTACTGGACCTGCTCCAAATATTCTTATATAAATTACTTCTCCAGGTGTTCTATTTTGTAGTTCTACTAACGCATGTCTATCATATACAGGCCAATATTCTTTGATACTACTGCATGCTACTGGGACAAGGTTGTCACAAGATCCTGCGTAGGCCTCCATGATTATCTCTGATACCCCATCTTCTACATAAAAAGACTCAACAAATAAGTCGCCTGATGCTGGAACTTCTACTTCAAACCAAATATCTAAGGCTTTATCAGTCCTACCACAAATTGCCTTATTGCTTGGATAACCAGAAGCAGTTGCTCCATAATTATGATATATTTTCTGTTCACACACTTCGGATGTAGTCAACTTAGCGGCGGTCAGGCAAGTGTTATTATTTAATGAGCTTTGAGCAAGACATATATTAAATGCTCCAAAATCAGCATCATTTTCATTAAATACCCTGAAGTATAAATCTTCGCCTGGTACCAAATCAACTAATTCCACAAATGATTTCGCTTCTACACTAACACATTCTAATGTTCCATTGCGGGATACATAAACTTCCATTACAGGATTAGCGATATTTCTATCTAATCTCATCAATTCTACCGTCATCCCCACTTGCTCAGGCACTTTAGTAGTAAACCATACATCATTCTTATCTTCATTACCAGCACAGCTTATCTCAGCTTGGGGAGAAGGACTGGCATTATTCAGTATATAATCTTCAGAATAGCAATCAGTACCAAAACCTATTTCAGTTGCTTCAGCCATTTCGTCATTATCAGGAGCAGGGCATCTTTTAACTATCACCATCAATCTTCCTGCTGGTTGCTTTTCTGAGTAGGCCTTTTTATACGGATCCCAACATTGCACATATAGATTGAATGTGTTTACATCTGTATATCCTGTTGATTGATGTGAGATGGCTTTTTTGTATAAATCTCTTTTTTGAATAGCCTGAGGAGTCTCTCCTCTATTTTCTTGTTGCCAAGTATACAATGATAATCCAGTTGATGGATTGTTCTTATTGTAAACCGATGGATACCATTTAGTTTGATATTCTAAAAAATTCAACTCTGTATGACAGTCCACCACGACAAATTCAAATAAAGATGAGTTCGCTTCAAATGACTTACAAGTTGTGTTATAGGCTTGTCTATCCTCGTTACCTCTGGCAAAAGAAGTTGACAATTTACTTCTTTCTGTTTCTAAAATCTTTTGCATGGTCATAGTCTGCTCCTCGGTAAACATAAGCTTAGCACAGTCAGCAGAATAGTCCATAAAGTTGAATATATTGTCTACACTACCGCAAGATTGAGGTATATCATTATTGCAGTAATAAAATCTTTGTGCTGACTGGGGATACGTATCTGTAAAACCATCATCAGCACCACATCCAGATCCATTGATGTCTCCATTAACATGTGGTAGTCCTAACCAGTGGCCTATCTCATGTGCTAACACACTACCTCTGTTATACAAGGAACTGACATTCCTACCTGGGATAACAATATCCTGATTGATAGTAACGCCATCATCGTCAGAATTAGCTCTGCCATAAAGTGGAGGGATACTCGATGCAATACCCAAATAACCATTCTTGAGATCGGTGATATAAATATTTAGGTAGTCATTAGGATCGTTAGCACTTCCGACTCCCGATCCTCCTGGAAGACAGTTGTGCAGATCGCTATGGATCGCACCTTCTGACCAATATGGACAAGCACTTTGATTGATACGGTTAATTTTACCGATCGCAAACTGTATGCATGTATGTCCAGACTCAAATGATTCAAATTCTCCAGTGATCTGATTCTTTAAATATGAATAACCACTAAAGTCAGCATTCAACTGATCTACCACCAAGGTTAGATCTTCTCTGGAAAAATTATTACCCGATCCGATTGCTTCACCATTATGAAATACTTGGAAAGCTATAGGCAATACTGTTATACCATTAGGACATAAATCCGCATTGTTGGCACTTTTCAGTGATTTAACTTTCTTCACATTGTCTTGAATAAAGGCATTGTATTTTTTTAGCCTTTTAGCATAGTCCTTTGGATTGGACTGTTGGTACTTTTCTAATTCATGTTGTATCCCACATGAACTGTGCTGTGCATTAATTCCTCCTATGAATAAAGAAAAATAAATAATAAAAAATGCAATAGCACTAGATTGTTTTGTTCTTTGTTTTTTGTTGGTTTTCATTTCGTTGCTCTTTTGTTACTACAAGATTATTGAGAGATGGGGGGTCTTCAGGGCAGTTTTAGATCATTGGGGGATCATCTCAGTTTTTCTGTAGAAAAGAGCGGATTTTGTAAAAACCACAAATTAAGGGTGTGGGTTGGATTTAGTTTTACTTGATTGGTTCTCATTGGTTTAGATTTTAGGGTATCAGAAGTTTTCATTGGAGATATACTCTAATGAACTATAAGTGGGATTTACCACAATCAAGAAATGATGATAATTGAAGAGGGATGGTAAGCTATAAGACTTTGGAAAACGGTCTTATTAAACAGCTAAAATTGCAATCTACAATTCAAACCCTGTTTGGCTTTTTTAATCTTACTATGAATTCTGATACTAATGTATGCAGCTTATGTGCTCTAAAGTTTCTTTCTTAAGTCTACACATTTCTACAATACTCCTACTCGTTAGACAACGTTTTACTACAAGCCCCTTTTGTTAGATATTGTTATGTAAAATAGGCGACAGAAGAACTCTGATATAGATATCTATTAATCCTACCTCAATACATCAATCCTTACAGGTATCAATATCTAATAACATCGTACTTCCACTATCTACTTTGAAGTTTTGTCCTATCTGGATGAACTGTCCTGCCCTAAGATTAACTTCTTTGTTATTGTCTATAGTAACTTCTCCTTGAGTGGAGATCCATTGTTTGACATATTTATCTGTACCATCGGGTATCAATAGAGCCCCGTT
>JAHDDE010000036.1 GCA_020629515.1 Saprospiraceae bacterium
AATCAATTATCGCTCAAAATCACAAATAGTATAAGAAGGTCATTGGCGCTTAGTCTGCATTTTTCTTAAATATTGGTGCAGGGGTTGATGCTCATTCGAGGTTGAGGAGTGACACTTTGATCTACAAAGGATTGGTTGAGATACTTATAATGAGCATTTATAGCGATCATGCCAGCATTGTCAGTGCAATATTGCATGGCAGGTATAAAAACTTTCCAGTTTAAGTCTTTGGCTATTTTGTTGAGTTGTAATCGAAGATAGGAGTTAGCAGAGACCCCGCCAGCTATGGCGATCTGATTGATGCCATGTTGATTAGCAGCTATTATTAGCTTATCAATTAAGATTGCTATTATGGTAGATTGTACTGAGCAACAGAGATCATTCAAATTATTTTTGATAAAGTCAGGTTCCTCTTTAATCGCTTTTTTGAGGAAGTATAGAACTGAAGTTTTGAGACCACTAAAACTATATTCTAACCCATCCAGTTTGGGTTTTGAAAAAGTGAATTTGTGCCTGCCTTCTTTAGCCAGTCGATCTATAATAGGGCCTGCTGGATAGGGCAGTCCGAGGTATTTCCCTATTTTGTCAAATGCCTCTCCCGCAGCATCATCACGAGTAGTACCGATGACCTGCATGTCAATTGGAGAGTGGACGAGTACCAGTTGTGTATGTCCTCCAGATACAGTAAGGCATAAGAATGGGAAGGATGGTTTAGGGTCCTCTATAAAATGGGCCAAAATATGTGCCTCCATGTGATTGATCCCAATCAAGGGGATATCAAGACTCATTGCCATCGATTTTGCAAAGCTACAACCCACTAATAAGCTTCCCAATAATCCCGGACCCTGAGTGAATGCAATGGCATCTAATTCGTTTTTAGCTATCTCGGCTAATTTTAAGGCTTGATCGACCACTGGGACTATACTTTCTTGATGTTTTCTTGAGGCCAACTCGGGTACTACGCCACCATACATGGCATGGACTTCTTGATTAGCAATGATATTAGATTTTACTGCTCCAGATACTATCACTGCGGCGGAAGTATCATCACAAGATGATTCAATAGCGAGAATTTTAGGGCTTTTATTTGTCAATGCTATCTTTTTGAGATGATAAAGGTTTTATTTTTTGGAAAAATATTAATATTGTGAGTGACGATTTCGAAGGCTGTCTATTTTCAACAAAAATAGTACACTTATTTAAAGAGAAAATAGAATGGTCCCGACTTCATCTGATTATGCCAACATATTTTTATAATAACTGACAGAATGAAATACGTAATTAATTTAGTGATTTTAGCATTAATAGGTCTTTTGGCTTATGCTTTGGTAGGTGGTATTAAAGAACCTATCGAATTTAGGAATGAGCAAACTAAAAGAAAAGGTGCCGTTACTGAGAAATTAACACAGATTAGATCACTTCAAGAAATACACAGAGAGATAAAAGGTGAATTCGCATCATCTTTTGATGACTTGGCTTTTGTCTTAAAAAATGATAGCATCCCCTCTATACGATTAGAGGCTGATCCAGAAGACCCAACAAACGAAGATAAATACATCAAAATTGTTACCTATTCATCTGCCTATGACTCTATCAAAGCTATGGGTATAGATTTGGATAAAATAAAAATGGTACCATATAGTAATGATGTGGCTTTCGAAATGGTGGCCGATACTACGACTTATCAAAGTACGCTCGTACCTGTTATGGAGTGTATGACAAAGTATAAAGTCTTTATGGGGCCTTATGCAGATCCAAAGTATGCGCAGTATGATGATACTTACAATCCAGAAGCGCGCATAGGTTTTGGAAGTTTGGCATCGCCAAATCTGGAAGGTAATTGGAATTAAATAATATAGTTTATCGTACTTCAGAGTCGATAAATCAGGATATATCATATGAACTGTCTGCATTAGTTAATGCAGACAGTTTCTTTTATGGATTATTGGATTATGGCACTAAACTCAAGGCTGCTTATGGCATTAAGCATAATGATGCGCCATTTTCAGATATGGTTCATGGACAACCTTATAAAATTAGGAAGACTAAAATTGGGATCCATAATAATCTATTTACCATCGTGCCCGATAAGGAGTTTTCTGTAAAACATTCATTTGACTGGCTATCCCAGGTATGCCAACTTGAGCATCCCGAAGACTATATCATCCGAAACGACTATTCTGACCAGTTCAAACTCAGAGTTATTTATGCGGTACCTAAGCCGCTGATGAGAGATATCAAAGAATCAGTCGAGAATTGTTCATTAGTTCATTTTGTTTTTGCCTGCTTAGACTCCATTCCTAATGTGGGGCCTCAAATCAAAGTCAGGGTTGTGATATTAGATACACATTTTGTGTTGGTTGTAAAGCGAGGTAATGGACTTCTTTTGGCTAACAGTTATGACTATACTTCATGGCAGGATATTTTATACTTTTTATCACTGGCATATGACAAACTTGGTCTTAATCGTCTTGAAGATCCTATTGAGCTATCTGGTATGATCAAGTCTGATGATACCCTAATAAGCTTATTGGTAGACTATTTTGGCAAGGTTCAGTTAGCTAGTAATTATCTCAACATCGATCAATCTCAATCAGTATCCGAACATCATTTTTTACCATTATACTGTATCTCAAAATGCGCATAATCGGGGGAGAACATAGAGGAAGAATTCTAAATCCATCTATGAAAAAATGGCCGACAAGACCGACTACAGATATTTCAAAAGAAGGATTGTTTAATATCCTAATGAATACTATTGATTTTGAGAATGTCAGGATGTTGGACTTATTTGGGGGTACTGGCAATCATTCTTGGGAGTTTTTATCCAGAGGTTGCAAAGATGTGACTTATGTAGATAAGTATCGAGGCTGTATCAAATACGTCACTCAAATGAGAAAGGAATTGGGATATGAAGACGAACTTACCATAGTCAATCAAAATGTGAAGTCATTTATTCGGGACACATCACGGTCATTTGATTATATTTTTGCAGGGCCACCATATCCCTTAAAGTGGCTCGATGAGATACCAGATATGGTTTTTGAACATAACTTGTTAGCCCCAGAAGGGCTATTTGTTTTAGAACATAATCCAGAACATAATTTTGAGAAACACAGTAGATTTCTCAAAAAGCGTAATTATGGGCAAACAATCTTCTGTTTTTTCGAATAATGTATTTTTTTAATTCTCGACTATCTTTTAGCCTGTACATAATAGTTCTACCTTTGCAGTTGATTTAGAATTGATACTATGGTAGACCATTTATTGGGTTTAAAGGAGGGAGTTAAATCAGCACTTCTTGAGGTATATGGACATGAGGTCCAAATTGAAGACATCGTACTTCAACTTACCAAAAAGGAGTTTAATGGAGATTATACCTTGGTGGTTTTTCCTTATACAAAAGTATTAAGGTCAAAACCTGAACTTATAGCAGAAAAATTAGGAGCTCATATTGTTGAATCGTTGGACATAGTATCATCCTTCAATGTGATCAAAGGGTTTTTAAATTTTGAACTTTCTACGGCCTATTGGATTGATACGCTAAGTCAGATAAATGCTATAGATGATATTGGTCGATTTCCGTCCAATGGACAAAAAGTTAGTGTGGAGTTTTCATCTCCCAACACCAATAAACCTTTGCACTTAGGACATATCAGAAATATCTTGTTAGGATGGTCTACAAGTCAGATACTTCAGACGGCTGGTTATGATGTGGTTAACACACAGATCATAAATGATAGAGGTATAGCTATATGTAAGAGCATGTTGGCTTGGGACAAGTTTGCTGCTGGCGCAGAACCTCAAAGTACAGGTACCAAAGGTGATCATTTTGTCGGTCAATACTATATTGAGTTTGAAAATCGATTCAGACAAGAATATCTTGAATGGCAAGAATCTAAAGCCGCTGATATGGTTTTTAAGTCTCGGGACAAAAAGGATTTGGATAAGCCGGAGTTTTTTAAGTCTTATAAGAACGAGTATTTTAATGAACATAGCGCCTTAGGTCGAGAGGCAAAGGCAATGCTCCTAAAATGGGAGGCCAATGATCCAGAGGTAAGATCTCTCTGGGCTAAGATGAATGGTTGGGTTTATGATGGATTTAATCAGACCTATTCAGATTTAGGAGTATCATTTGATACACTCTACTATGAATCAGATACCTACCTTTTAGGTAAAGATATAATTCGACAAGGATTAGATTCGGACAATTTTTATCGCAAAGAAGATGGGAGTGTTTGGGTGGATCTAACAGACAGAGGATTGGATAACAAAATTCTTCTGAGAAGTGATGGTACATCAGTTTATATGACTCAAGATTTGGGCACAGCGCAAAAAAGATACGATGATCTCGAAACGAGTAAGATGATCTATGTGGTAGCGGATGAACAAGATTATCATTTTCAGGTATTATTTGAGATTATGAAGAAGCTTGAGACCCCTTTCGCTTCGGGAATGTATCATCTGTCATATGGTATGGTTGATCTTCCATCAGGACGAATGAAGTCTCGTGAAGGAAGGGTAGTTGATGCAGACGATTTGATTGTCGAGGTTATTGGTGAGGTAGAAAAGGCAGCAAAAGAACGAGGCGAGCTGACGGAACTCACAGAGACAGAGAGAAAAGAAATCTATAGGAAGATTGGCCTGTCTGCGCTGAAGTTCTTCATTCTTAAAGTCAACCCTCAAAAAAGAATGACTTTTAATCCGGAAGAGAGTGTTGATATGCAAGGGCAAACTGGGCCGTACATCCAAAATGCGTATGTAAGGATCCAGTCGGTGAAAAGAAGATTAAACGATCAGACTTTTGACGAAATAGCTGACTATGCAGAAATTGATCCGACAGAGATAGAGATATTGAAATCTTTGATCACCTATGAAGAAGAAATACTTAAAGCAGCAGAACATTATGACCCATCAGGTATAGCGAATTACTCTTATGAATTAGCTAAAAAGTATCATAAGTTTTATCATGACGTCAGAATATTGAAAGCCGAAACAAAGGCTGCTAAATCATTCAGATTGATGTTGTCACACAATGTAGCAAAAGTGCTTAAGCATAGTATGCATTTATTGGGTATTGAGATGCCAGAAAGAATGTAATACGATAAAGAGAAATGTATATGAAAGAAGAGCTTAAAGATGTATTAGGAAGTCCCAGGAACTTTATCGAAGAGGAGATAGAAAACGATATTAATGCAGGTAGAGTAACCAAACCTATACATACAAGATTTCCACCTGAGCCCAATGGATATCTCCACATCGGACATGCCAAGGCCATATGTTTAAACTTTGGAATAGCTCAAAAGTATAGAGGAAAGACAAATCTTCGGTTTGATGATACTAACCCTACAACTGAGGATACCGAGTATGTAGATGCCATCAAAAAAGATATCAAATGGCTTGGGTTTGACTGGGAGGATAGAGAGTATTATGCGTCTGATTATTTTGAAGAATTATATGGCTATGCAGTAAAGTTAATTAAGAAAGGATTGGCTTATGTAGATGATTCGACCGCAGATGAAATAGCTGATGCTAAAGGAACCCCAACTCAACCGGGCACCTTAAGTCCTTATAGGAATAGGACCATTGAGGAAAATCTGCAATTATTTGAAGGAATGCGAAATGGAGAGTATCCAGATGGAGCGAGAGTCCTAAGAGCCAAAGTGGATATGAGTAGCCCCAATATGCATATGAGAGATCCTGTGCTATATCGTATTAAGAAGGAAGCCCATCATAGGACAGGAGACAAGTGGTGCATCTATCCTATGTATGACTTTGCTCATGGAGAGTCTGATAGTATTGAGGAGATTACCCATTCTTTATGCTCATTAGAATTTAGACATCATAGGCCGCTCTACAATTGGTTTATACAAAACTTGGAGATATTCCCAAGTAGACAGATAGAGTTTGCTCGTATGAACGTAGCGTACATGATCACCAGTAAGAGGAAATTGATGCGATTAGTACAAGAAGGGAAAGTTAAGTCATGGGATGATCCAAGAATGAGCACAATTTCTGGGATGCGTAGAAGGGGGTATCCACCAGCTGCATTAAGGACATTTTGTGATAAGGTAGGTATCGCTAAGAGAGAAAATTTAATTGACATGGCCCTTTTGGAGTCTTGTGTCAAAGATGAGTTAAATAAAACTGCCGCAAGACTTATGGTCGTGCTTAATCCTCTGAAAGTCACCATAACTAATTACTCAGAAGGCCACTCAGAATTACTCTCTATTGTTAATAATCCTGAGGACGAATCTATGGGTAGTAGAGAAGTTTCATTTAGTCATCAGATCTATATAGAGCGAGAGGATTTTATGATAGATGCTCCTAAAAAATACTTTAGGTTGGCCCCAGGTAAGGCTGTACGATTAAAGGGAGCCTACATCATAGAATATGAAGATCATGTATTAGATCAGAATGGTGAAGTGATCGAAGTAAAATGTAAATATTATCCTGACAGTAAAAGTGGAAGCGATACCAGCGGAGTCAAGGCAAAAGGTACATTGCATTGGGTAGATCAATCCAATACAACAGAGATTCAAGTGAATCTTTATGATAGAATTTTTACAGATCCAACTCCAGATTCACATGAGGATAAAGATTTTTTAGAATTTTATAATCAAGATTCTCTAACGGTGATTCCTACGGCGTATGCTGAAAAGGCTATATGTGAAGCAGAAGTAGGGAGGGGGATTCAATTTATGAGAAAAGGTTATTTTGTAAAAGATCCTGATTCTGATGATCAAAAACTGATCTTCAACAGAACAGTAACTATGAGAGATACATGGAAAAAACTTCAAGCTAAATAAGATGTCAAAGGGTAAGACCATATTGACTCAAGATCAGTTTCAGCTCACTATTGAGCGACTTTGTTATGAGCTAATAGAAAATTATGATGATTTTGACAACGCATGTATTGTGGGTATACAGCATAGGGGAGCTCTTTTAGCGGATAGAATAGTTCATACATTAGAATCCAATATGAATGTGGCTGTAGAATATGGTAAGATTGATATCAGTTTTTATCGAGATGATTACCGACGTCGAGAAGAGCCAATAAGTCCGAGCGAGACAGTGATGGACTTTATCATTGAGGATAAAAAAGTCATATTGGTGGATGATGTATTATATACAGGCCGTACGATTCATGCGGCGATGTCTGCACTACAACATTTTGGGAGAGCTAAAGAGATTGAATTATTAACCTTTGTAGACCGTCGATTTAATCGGCATCTCCCCATTAGGGCTGATTATAAGGGAATCACTGTTGATGCTATCGATGAGGCGTATGTCAAGGTAGAGTGGGAGCATCTCGATGGAAAGGATCAGATTAAATTCTTCAGTAAAAAAGTAAATACTTAAGATGTCATCAGGAAGTCTTAGTACGAATCATTTGCTTGGGATAAAGTATATCAGCAGAAGTGATATAGAATTGATCTTTAAAACAGCCGATGGCTTTAAGGATGTTATCAATAGGCCGATAAAAAAAGTACCCTCTCTGAGAGATGTGACAATTGCTAATCTCTTTTTTGAGAACTCAACAAGGACCAAAATCTCTTTTGAGTTAGCTGAAAAGCGCCTGTCCGCAGATGTCGTAAATTTTTCTGCATCATCTTCCTCAGTCAAAAAAGGGGAAACATTGCTTGATACGGTTAATAACGTATTAGCCATGAAAGTTGATATGGTGGTTATGCGACATCCTGTACCTGGTGCACCTATGTTTCTGAGCAAGAAGATTGATGCCAGTGTCATCAATGCAGGTGATGGTACTCATGAACATCCCACGCAAGCATTGCTTGATGCCTATTCTATAAGGCGACATCTCGGATCAGTTGAAGGGAAGAAAATTGTGATCATTGGTGATATAAAACATTCAAGAGTTGCTCTTAGCAATATCTTCTGTTTGACAAAGATGGGCGCGCATATTAAATTGTGTGGTCCGCCTACACTGATACCCAAGCATATTGAGTCCTTGGGTGTTGAAGTAGAGTATGACTTAGACAAAGCCTTAGAATGGTGCGATGTGGCTAATGTGCTAAGGATCCAATTAGAGCGTCAGGATATTAAATACATACCCTCATTAAGAGAATACAATTTATATTATGGTATTGATAAAGAACGATTAAACAGGTTGGATAAAGAGATTACAATCATGCATCCAGGACCAATTAATCGAGGTGTAGAGCTTAATAGTGATGTGGCGGATTCAGATCATTCCATTATCCTTCAACAAGTAGAAAATGGAGTGGCGATACGTATGGCGGTATTGTATTTACTTGCTGGGAGAAAACCTATTTCTAAAATATAGATGTTAAGATCTATTTAAATCATCAAACCCGAGGATAATATAAGACCGAAGTCTATGTTATTATGATGTCTCAGAACAAAATTGTTATGATTAAGAACTTACTTTTATTGATACTGACCGCTATTAGCTTAAGTGGATATAGTCAGACTAATATCAGAATAGAGATTGAGAACTATGATTCAGACACGATTATATTGGCTCATTATTTTGCTGAAAAAATATTAGTTACGGATACTCTATATAGTCAGGATCAAAGAACATTTACTTACAAGAATGATTCGTCACTACTTGAGCCAGGGATGTATCTGGCAGTGACTCGACCAGCTGGAGACTACTATCAACTATTAATTAATAGTGAGGATCAAGATTTTCTAATGAATGTTGATGCGACCAGAGAAAGATCTATACTATTTGATGGAAGTGAGGAGAATACACGATTCTATGATTATATGACATTCATCAATCTGAGTCGAAAGGATATACAGAAGATTGATAATGCCATCCAGACTACTGACTCTACCATGATCTCTATTTTAGACCAGCTCAAAGAAGATAAGAGAGTGATCAATAGTTTAGTAGAGAGACGTCAACAGGAGATTCTTAATACATTTCCAGAGAGTATTACGTCAATTTTATTGAAGTCTAATTTGCCATTTACTTTTCCAGAATTTGAAGGAACATCTGAAGAAATAGAATTAAAGAAATACGGGTATTATAAAGACAGATATTTTGACAATATCGATTTTAAGCATCCGGCTATCTTGAGGACTCCAGTGATGGATCAAAGGATCTCATACTATATAGATAATCTTACTCCTAACCAGCCTGATTCTATTATTAGATCTGTTGATAGGATACTTGGATTGATGGATGAGGGTAGTGATGCATATCAGTATTATCTCAGCAATTTTTTAAATCGCTATGGTAATTCGAAATATATAGGGATGGATGCGGTTTATGTGCATTTAGCACTTAATTATTATGGAGCGGGTAAGGCTCCATGGGTTGCTGAGGAAAATCTAAAAGAAATTGTAGGCAATGCTAAAAAAATCAAACCTACTTTAATTGGTCAGCCAGCTCCTGATTTTACAGTATTTAAAGAAGATGGAACAGCAGTGAATCTTTCAGACTTCAATAAAGATTATACCATTTTAATGTTCTGGAAGCCAGATTGTGGACATTGTACCAAAGCAATGCCGCACGTCATAGACTTCGTTGAAAAATATAAAGATCAGTCAGTTGATCTGTTAACTATATGCACAAAAACTGGTAAGAAATACGGAGAATGTTGGGAGGGAGTGAAAGAGAAAAAAATGGAGACATTGCTTAATACTGGAGATGAATATCATAGATCTCGAATATTTTCTAAATACTATGTCAACTCTACTCCAGCCATATATATCTTGGATCGTGAGAAAAAGATCAAGTTAAAAAAAGTGCCAGCGGAAAATTTGGATGCTGTGATGACTGAGTTGATGAAGATAGATGAGGCAGACGGTCGAATGAACTAAAGGCTACTAAAGAATTCAAATAAAAGTTCGCCAGTGTCAAAACCTGCTTCGTTTTGAGGTGTAGGGTAGATATGCCCTAAATTTTGGACTTTGTAATACCATAAATTCAAGCCTTGCCCATCGGTGCTTTTCCGTATCTCAGTATTGGGCTCAATAAAAGTCGTATCAATAATACTTAGCTCAAATCGGTCTAACCAATATCCCATAATAGTATCCATGTGAGGCGCTCCTCCCCATCCGCCGGCAGTGGTTAGAGAGCCATCAATTGGGACTAATTGATCGTTTACTCCTGATATTTGCAAGATTGATCTATAGACAGCTGGATTACAAGATCGCCAAGTAGCTCCACTCATTGTTCCTATAATGGAGGCCATGCCATAAAACACCTTTGGAGCTTGGCAGATTAGTGTGTAACTCATAAATCCACCATTAGACAATCCGCTGGTGTAGACTTTAGTAGGATCAAAGTCATTATCTTCCACTAATCTCTGTGCTAAATTCACCAAAAAACCAACATCATCCACATTACTGATATTTAGATCAGCATTCCAATGTGGAGTATCACTAAAATCTACGGCACCTTGAGGATAGCAAATGGCAAAACCATATTGATCGGCCAGTCGGTCTAAATTGAGCCAAGATCTATATTGAGATGCAATGCCTTGATAGCCATGTAAGAAAAATAGTAATGGAGCATTTTCTTTTAGGGATGGAGGTTTGTAAAGAATAAATTCTCTACTTATACCATCATGAAAGAAGGTGTATTCTCCACTTTCATCATAGGTAACCACACTTGGTGGGGATTGGATTTCTTCTTCAGTCTCACTCGTACATCCATGAGCTATGAGGATAACGAGTATTAAACTTATGCCACTATTGATAATACTATTCCCAATTCGCCAAATCATAGGTATAATTATCGGAGTATTTGAATTTTATGGCTGTACACTTCTCCAGTATCAAACTTTATATTAAGGGTGTACTGTCCAGATGTGAGGCTGGACAAATCTATTTGGTTTTGTATGTGTGATGTGTTTTTGATCAACTTTCTATAGGCCGTTCTGCCCAAAGGATCGGAAATAGATAGATCAATATCTCTCTTGTTCTTAAGTGGTATATCAAGATTTAACAAGGCACTTACTGGGTTTGGATATATAGAAATATCATTCACTATTTCGGGCGTAGCAGTAGAACTTATTAAACTAAAGTCCATCCAGTTCATGTTGAACAATGGTTCTGTAATAGTCATTCTGAGAGTGTGCTGTCCCTCTGGCAATTTGACCCTTGCATCCGTACTTCTCCAATTTTGCCATCCACCTGTTGACGGAAAGGTAACGTCATGCAAAACCAATAGGGTCTCTCCTTGATCAACAAGTGATAACTCCACACCGCCAACAGAGTTTTCTGATGCTGTTCTATACTCGACATTATAAACTCCACGAGTAGGAACATTGATCTGATAATCTGCATAGTCTCCCACATCCAAGAATCCGATATTCTGTCCACCTCCTTGATCTGTAGTATTTTCTAATTGAAAACCAACTTGTGAGATATAGTCTTCTGCCTCAATTTT
The DNA here is from genome assembly GCA_020629515.1 of Saprospiraceae bacterium. Lineage (GTDB taxonomy): Bacteria > Bacteroidota > Bacteroidia > Chitinophagales > Saprospiraceae > GYS-P2D. The sequence goes on from JAHDDE010000036.1 coordinate 11,393, forward strand.
GGTTGGGAGAAAATGAATGAATGGTATTCTGTTTTCTACACTCCTATTTGCGAAGGTGCTTAGGGCGAGCTGGTCTATAGACTGTATATTGGTGCCATCGTAACTTACTATTATTCTATCTTGTGCTGACAGGCTCTCGTTGAGGGATACTTTGATTAGACGATTACTTTCGGCATGCTCAACAGACGTAATACTTACAGGAACGTTATTGACCAATACAGAGAAGTCAGAAAGATTAATATCTGATTTTATCAATGGCTTGTTGATGCTGATATAGATATTCTCTCCATCTTCTATGAATGCAGACAAAAATGATGTAGCCACTTCTTCAATTGCTTGTACCCTAATGAACTCCATACTGCTAAAGTTGAATCCATCATTGTCTACATAAAATTTGATTTTATCGTCTGAGGTAGTTAGAACAATATTCTCTAAGGTTGCTGTTCTCCATGATTGCCATCCACCTGTATTACTGATAGATTCGACAGCGCTTATTACTGCTCCATCTGATTCCAGATGAAACTTACCCGCATCAGAATCTGCAGCTATTCTGAGATTAACATTATAGACGCCATCTTCAATTATATTGACTGTGTAATTCATCCATTCGTCCGTCGCTATCCAGCCCACATTATATCCGTTGCTATTAATGTTATCTCCATTTTTCTCGATGTCGATGCCATCATTACGATAGGACCAACCATTATTCCAAGAAGTGAAATTACCAGTAGATACTTGATAATTAGCAACTTCATTATCAAAGTAGGCTGAACCCACTGCTCCCATATCAAAATCTGTGGCGTAAACTATTCCCGGTATATTATTTTCGATGAAAGCAATAGACTCATTGGACTCCTGCTGCCTGAACATAGCGTCAATAACATCTTTTTGATACACACAATTTTTGATCTTAAGTAGTTCTGTGATCTCCATTAGTGTACTCTTAGCAAATGAAGCACTCGGTCGAGTCCCATTACCATCCCAATAGTCTAAAAGAGATTGATACTCAGGTGTCTTTAGTACGGTAAGTGGCCCTGCTATAGATTCAATTTTCTTCATAGGCCACCAAGCCCAACCTATGTTATATTCATCAAAAAGTGATATGGCATCTTTGAACCAGACATTAGAGTTTTCTCCTGTCTCACCAAAATATAATGGAGTATCGTAGCGCTCTCTGATATCAAGTACCCATTGTATAGTTGCTTTATCATTAAAAGACCAATACTTATGAGGGCTGTATACCATATTGTTATCCCAGGGAGGGGTGAGATTGGTAAAATCATTAGCAAACCAGTTACCTTCAATAAAAATGATATGTTTCTGATCCACTTGCCTTATGGCATTTGTGATGTCAATATATATTTCTTTTAAGAGATCATTATTGGGTAAGTTCCAATTTGGCTCATTGATAAGGTCATAACCTGCGACCCATGGTTCATCTTTATATCTCTCAGCAAGTCTGCGCCAAAGAGCCACTGTTTTGGCCCTATTTTCCGTGCTTTCCCATAATGAGGGTTTGTTAGGATCATAATCAGATATGCCCTCGTCATAACCTTGCCCTCCGGGAGCGGCATGAAGATCGAGTATTACGTACATCTCATTATCCTTACACCAATCGATCAAACTGTCAGTCATCACGAATCCTCGATCGAGCCAAGTGTTTTCTCCTCTAATAGGTTCGTCCTCGATAGGCAGAGTGAAAAGATTGTAATGCATGGGTAAACGTACAGAATTGAACCCCCATGATTTGAGAGAGTCGATATCTTCTTCAGTGACATGATGGTCCCACCATGCTTCATAGAACTGATCGGTATCCTCTTTACCAATTAAATCCTCAATTCGTTCTCTGATTTTGTGCTGTGCATTGGCGAACCCTGCAGTCTGTAGCATATATCCTTCCTGGAGCATCCAGCCTCCTAAACCCATACCTTTCAATGTATAAGGATCCCCATTTTCATCCACAATTTCTTTTCCTTCTGTTTTAAGAAACCCTTGTGAATTAAGGCTAACTATAGAGAGAATAATACCAAAGAGAAGAAGTATAAACCTATTTTTCATGATATCATTTAGAATTATTATTGCAAATACCTTATCTAAAATCGTCTAATGTGGCGCCTGTATACTCCAAGTCTTTAGCATCATTTTTAAAGTGTTCGAGTTGAGTTACGTCTTTAAAGGAGGCATAGATTATGGGATACATCATAGAACCAGTAATAAAAATGCCAATTAAGATCACTAAAAGTCCCAACAACATCAAGAATAAGAGTATAAGATACATGGCAAAGAAGGACAGCCAGTGCTTATTAATGAATTTTGCACTATATCTTAAAGCGTCCCAAGGCTGTAAATTATATATGCCTAACATAGGAATGGCATAACTAATCAATAGACTGGCATATAGGATCGGGATCAAATAAAGCCAAGTAGATGAACTAAAACTTTCTAATGGAAAATCCTCTGGATTGCCATTGACCATCATCTGTAAGTTATCAACACCGAGGTGAAATACAAAAGGCAGCATGATAATTATAGCTAAGCCCAAAATGATCAAGTTGAGTACAATTACTTTGCTGATATATTTAAATCCGTCGAAGAAATGCTCAAATCGAAAATCTTCGTTTAAATCTATTTTTTCGAGACCAAGAAATACTCCTAATCCCATACATGAACCAACGAAAAGTGAATTGAGCAAAGGGCCAATAACTGGGATGGCATTAGCCAAAAGGGAGATCAATATAATCGAGCAAAAAATGGCTACCAGGCTTAACGGTTTTTTTTTCCAAAGTGTGTATCCTTCATCCAGATATTGGCCAATTTTAAACTGACTGTCTTGATAGGCTTCCTCCAAGTGTGTTATGGCATCTCGGTCTTGTATCATGCTTTTTTATTTAACACTAAAATAGGAAAGTAGTAGCGTATTCCTATATACTACTTCAATTACAATGAGTATAATTCTCCTTTAAAATAGGGCACTTAAGTTGATAGGAGTTAATTGTCAAAAAGGCCAAAAGGCCTTTCTATCTTTTGGATAATCAGAAAATTGACGATGATACCATTTGTGATTAGATATTGCTCGGGGTAATAGATTGGCCAAAGTAAAAATAGCAAATGCCAGCCCAGCGATAGACCAAGTCAAGATAGCCCATCCCATCCATTGTATAAATTCTCCAAGATAGTTGGGATTAGTTACCCGCTTAAAAAGTCCTCCATAGGGTATCTTATATCTTATGCCGTCATCTTCTTTTCTCAAATTTATAATGATGCGATCTGAAGTATAATGTATAGTGAATCCAACAAAAAATAACACGATACCCAAAAGAATAGTTGGGTTTACGAACCAAGATAGTGTGTCAATTGGTCTAATATAAAATAGAAATAGCCCATTGACTAAGCCATTGATGATATTAAAAAAAACGGCTGATAGTACAAGTGTCAAAGGAAAGCTCCGATTGCTCCTTTTTAATTGAAAAGGAAAGTAAAATGTGCGATAGCTATAATGCAATAACCATAGCCCTAAGAAAATAAAGTTAGTCGTAGAAAAGTGTCTAAAATATAAAAAACAGCCTGTTATAGTTAATACAGCAGGTAGTTCCATCCAAAACCACGCCCAGCGATTGTCCATTTCAATGCCCCATCCATCTCTGTGATGTCTACCATAAGGTGCCGATATGAATAATAGCACGATAAAAATAATAGGCGCTGAAAATAGCACTAACCAAAGCAAATATTGATAGACTTCCTCAATCATTATGATATTTTTCTCCATTTAGAATGGTAAATGCTCTGTAGACTTGTTCCATGATTAATAGTCGTGCCATATCATGTGTGAGGGTCATTTTTGACAAGGACAGCGTATAATTGGACCTATCGAATATGGGTTGATCTACTCCATAAGCACCGCCTATCAAAAAGAAGATATGTGCTGTAGAGGCGTTCATTTGTTTTTGTAATAAAGTGGATAGTCCTCTCGAGGTGATGGATTGTCCAGTCTCGTCAAGTAGTATCAAATAGTCTGAAGGTTTTAGTTGTTCCATTATGAGCTGCCCCTCTTTTTTCTTTTGGACATGAGGATTGCCAGAATGTTTAGGATCTTTTAGTGTTAATATGCGATGTTTACAATAATGTTTTAGGCGCTTATCAAATAGGTTGATTAGATCATCATAATCTTTATATTTGGATTTCCCAAACCATAAAAAAGTTATTTTCATGACTTACTGGATGACTTCGTCAACATCATCTACAAAACGCACACAAAAAGCGGCAATAAGCATGAACACTCCTGCCAACAATATGGCATACATAGCATAATTATTGAAGATATTATTTACAATAAACCCATTAGTAATGCTACTTGTGATCTGAGGGACTGTGATAAATAGATTGAAAATACCCATATAAATTCCCATCTTTTTTGCGGGTATGGATCCGGCTAAAATAGCATAAGGCATCGCCAAAATACTAGCCCAAGCGATACCTACTCCAACCATAGAAATTATCAATAATTCAGGAGAGGTAAACAAATACATACTTATCAATCCAATTCCTCCACATATAAGCGAAAAAGCGTGTGTGTTTTTTCTGCCGATCTTTTGTGCAATTGCAGGTAGAAAGAACGCATAAATGGCGGATACAAGATTGTAAAAACCAAATATAACACCCACCCAGTTTCCAGCTTCTTGAAAGGTATCTGAGCTGGTATCAGTAGTCGCTAAACCATAAGTATGTTGTGCCACTGCAGGTGTAGAAAATACCCACATCGAGAACAAGGCAAACCAAGAAAAAAACTGCACCAAGCCCAATTGCTTCATAGTTTTTGGCATTTTGGCTATATCAGAAAAAATTTGTGATAGACCCTGGGATGATTCTTCCTCAGCGTCATGATCATCAAATGTAGCGAGTTCTTCTGGTGAATATTCTGGAGTTTTAATTATGGTCCATACGATGGTTATGATAAGTACTGCTGCTCCAATGAAAAAAGACCATATCACGTTTTGAGGAATAGATCCATCTATAGCACTCATGGTTACCCCAAACCATTCACCTAAAATATAGGGAAGCCAAGATCCTATCACGGCACCGATTCCAATCAAGACGGTTTGTAGGGAATATCCTAATGTACGTTGATCTGAAGGTAGTTTGTCAGCCACTAAAGCTCGAAATGGTTCCATAGCTACGTTAAAAGAGGCATCCATAATCATCAACATACCTGCACCAATCCATAAAGCTGGCATAAAACTGGCGAAAGCGCCAGCATTAGGCATTAATAAAAGACCTATAGCTGCGAGAATAGATCCTGTCAAAAAGAATGGCCTTCTTCTTCCCAACCAGGTCCATGTCCTATCACTATAATAGCCTATGATTGGTTGAACAATTAAACCTGTCAGAGGGGCGACTACCCAAAACCATGAGAGTTCATGAACATCAGCTCCAAAGGATTGCAGAATCCTACTGGCATTGCCATTCTGTAAGGCAAATCCCATTTGGATTCCTAAGAATCCAACACTCATATTCCAAATTTGCCAAAAAGATAATTGAGGTTTTTTCATACGGATTAGAAGTATTCCGACCAATATAATGCAACTCCCTCTAAATAGAAGAATATCTCTATGTACTCTTTACAAGTGGTTATCTTTTGCTGGTTGTTCTTTTGTTACGATTATTGGATTTTCTGAAATTACCTCTTCTGTTATTGCCACCTCTATGATTTCTACCACCTCGAGAATTCTTGGTGCTCCAAGTCGGACCTTCTCCTAATTCTGGAGGTAGAGGAATTTTCATAACCTCCATTTCGATTAGTTTTTCAATCTTGGCGAACTTGTACATATCATCGGGATTGATAAGGGTCAGTGCTACACCCGTTGTATCAGCTCGTGCCGTCCGACCTATGCGATGTACATAGTCTTCCGCATCATTAGGGACATCATAATTAATGACCAAATTGATGTCTTTTATGTCTATACCTCTACTCAGTACATCAGTGGCTACAATAACTCTGACTTTTTTTGCTCTAAACAGGCGCAGAGCATTTTCTCGTTCTTTTTGGTCTAAGTCAGAAGATACCGCCATTACTTCATAACCATTTCTATTGATAGCCCGTACTACTTCACCAATCTTTTTCTTTGTGGAAGTAAATATGATTATACTCTTATACTTGGGTTTGTCTGCGATTAGCTTTTTGATTAATTGAGCCTTTTGAGTATCATATGTTAAGTAGGCACCTTGCAATACGCCTTCTGCTGGTTTAGAGATGGCCAAACTGATCTCTTCATACTGACCCAAGAGAGATTTAGACAGTTGGCGGATCTTAGGAGGCATCGTAGCACTAAATAGTAAAGTTTGTCGCTTTTTGGGTAGTTTGGCTACAATACGCATTATATCATCATGAAACCCCATATCCAACATTCGGTCAGCTTCATCTAATATGAGGTGTTCTAATTGATCCAGTTTGACATAACCCATGTTTAAATGAGATATCAATTTGCCTGGGGTAGCTACAATGATATCTGCACCCTGTTGTATAGCTCTTTTCTGCTCTGTAAAATCCTGTCCATCGCCACCACCATAAACAGGATAACTTGTAGCATTTACAAAGTAAGCGAACGCCTGAATTTGTTGATCTATCTGTAATACTAATTCTCTTGTTGGAGCGATTATCAAGGTGTTTATACTCTTACTATCCCTATTGGCCAATTTATGGAGTATGGGAAGAATGAAAGCTGCTGTCTTTCCAGTTCCAGTCTGTGCGCAAGCTAGAAGATCTGTATTGTTGAGGATATGAGGGATTGCTTGCTCTTGTATTGGTGTCGCTGTCTCAAAGCGCATATAATCTAATCCCTCCAAAAGACTTTCATCAAGTCCTAATTCTTTAAACGTCATATATCTAATTATCCGACTTCTATTCTTTTGAAATCATCATAAAGTTAGTTTTTTTCTCATCACATATATGTGATATATATTATATCAATCGTAATTATTGGGCTGAACCTATTCAATTAGCTGCATTATAGTTTGTCTAAACGACAATTACAGGATATATTGAAAGCTCATCATTTTAGTTATGTACGTGAAGTATCTGAGTCTTATAATATTTTGTTTAAGTTCTATTCTGTTATGTGCACAACAAGACTTTAGTGTTCTTAACCCAGTGTCCAATAATAAGTACAAAAAGGTACTAAAAAGGGCCAAAGAACAGGATAAGATGATTCTATTCGTGTGTCATACAGCTCAATCCACCAATAGCTCTATTTTTTTGGCAGAAGGCGAACAAGTGGCTCAAATGGCTGATCGCATTATAACTGCCGTCGTAGATTGGAATGTAGATACGAGAAACAAAATATGGCAAAGGGTAGAAATTAAGTCCAATCCATACTATGTCTTTATGCATTATGATGATGTGATCTTGAGTACAAGGAATGCAATTAATAGTGAGGAAGAAATGATTAAATTTTATGGCGAAGCACTAACGAGAGCAAAGAAATATGAAAGTCTCAACAAGCAGATCAAAGAAAATCAAAGTACTATAGCTTATAAGCAATTATCCAGTTTTTATTTAGCTAATAATGAAAAAAGTAAAGCTAAATCAACCATAGAAGATTGGATACAGCAACATGAACCTCTTAGGAAAGAAGAAGACTTGGAGTTCTTAGCAGGAGCTCATCAGAATTGTCTTTGTAGCAATAGGATGGACATGGTAATGGGGCAGTATGAAAATGAAATGAAAAGAATAATAGGAAAAGAAGCGTATCTAAATATTAGACAAGCTTTTATTCTTACTAATCTGCGTGAAGTAGGATTGATGGAGCCATTTTATGTTTGGGAGGCATTTGATGATAATTTGGGTATTCATGCAGATAGTCTCTATCGCCTTTTTGCCATACAATATTTCAAAAACATCTTACCCGATCAGCAGGTGATGTTAGACGAAATTTATAACTTTTTGTACTACTATCCACGGGCCCCTTGGGAAATACAAAAGGAATTATTTGAGGCGGCTGTTAAAAGCACCAAAGATCAAGAAGATTGGACTTTATTACTTGATCTAATAGAATATCAAATACTTGAGGACAGTACTTACCAAAAGAGAGATATTAAGTCTGTGATACTTTATAAGATGGGTAAAAAAGATAGAGCCATAGAGCTCATGAATAAGGTCGAGGGCGAGGCAATTTTGATTGATCCAGATTTTACTCCTCTGTTATTTCAATACATGGATGCCAAATAGTAAATAGAATTTTACATTAGGTATGAAGTATTTTATTGCTATAACACGAGGTTTGCTCCTCTTGGTACATACAGCCTTGCATATGACTGCTTTAGCGATACATGCATTTTTTTATTCGGGAGAAAGAGACGAATTGGGATTCAGATATAGGAGACTTTGGGCTAAAAGAGCGCTAAGGATATTAGGAATTAAAGTCGAGGCAATCTCGATTAATAATATCGCAGATAACAATGTCTTGTATGTAAGCAATCATAGAACTTTAACAGATCCGATCGTACAGATCGCCTATTTTGACAGCTACATCATAGCAAAAAGCGAGGTGGGGTCCATCCCAATTATTGGGAAAGGGGCAGAAATGACAGGTATAATATTTGTTGATCGAAGCAAGATAAACAGCCGGTTAGCTGCAAGAAATAAGACTAAAGAACTGCTTAGTCAAGGGAAAAGCGTTTTAGTTTATGCTGAAGGAACCACTACTGTCGAAAAAACCACTGGAATTTTTAAAATTGGGACCTTTAAAGCGGCAAGTGAATTAGGCGTCAGGGTCATTCCGATTGCTATTGAATATAGGGATGCCAAAGACTATTGGTCAGAATCAAGTTTGGCTCGGCAGATGATTAATCAAGTAGGAGTATGGAGATCATATGTTAAGATGAATATTGGTGCACCCATATATGATGAAGTCCCAAAAGAATCGCTCAAAAAGGTGCAAGGTTGGATTGATAATCAACTTATAAATATGCAAAAAGGATGGTCCAAAGTTTTTTAGGAATTAACTTCTTTTAAACGATGTGCATATTTTTTTCTGATCTTAGCGACCTTAGGACCTACGACTACTGAACAATAACCATTTTGTGGATTGAGACGATAATAGTCCTGGTGATACTCTTCGGCTGGGTAAAATACTTCAATTGGACTCAATTCTGTAACTATAGGATCATCCCATATGGTGGGTGCTGTCTCTACGATGGATTTATCTGCTATTTCTTTTTGTTCGTCATTATGATAATAGATTACCGACCTATACTGGGTCCCAATATCATTACCTTGTCGATTTAGAGTAGTAGGATTGTGACAAGACCAGAAGATTTCGAGAATTTCTTCAAAAGTAATTTTAGTGCTGTCATATTCTAATTGTACGACTTCAGCATGCCCTGTTCTACCTGTACAAATTTCTTTATAACTCGGATTTTTGATTTGCCCTCCACTATAGCCTGAAACCACATTTTCTATTCCCTCAATCATGAGATAAACGGCTTCCACACACCAAAAACATCCGCCTCCTAATGTCGCTAACTTTATCGTCTGACTCATATCAATATATTATGTAAAACTCAAACCTAAAATTATTCATTTAGTTTAATGTTTTACTAATAGTTTGGTGCAATAGCTACTACAGCTTCTCTACATGTTATTTTATTAAATTTTAAACTGTTTAGTAATCGCGCGTCAGTTCTACCTTTATATATAGTGTCTAATGTGACTCATGGATTCTTTTGATAAGAATGTATTATTCTCGCATTAATTCTATTTATTTGAAGTTCAGTATTATATGTATTAAAAAAATATATCAAGTGTAAGTTGATTGACAAAAGGCTATATTTTAAGCTACCTATGACTACAAAAACCCTACATATACCCACAGTAAGTCTTATCTTTGTGCTGCGATTATAAATAGTCGTAACCTTTATTAAAACCAACTTGAGATAGGATAGGAATAATCTAATTCACATTCGTCTAACACTTATTGCGTATCTGCAAAGAGTCTCTCAAATCAAATTTTTATAAAGGTCATTTGGTAGAAGGATATACAGTATTCAATCTATTAAATAGGTTATAATTAATAAAAAGTAGCATTCAACTCCCTTGGGTTGAATAAGAAATATTTATCGACGCGGCATCGTATCGTGGAAGATATTAAAGAAAGTTGATTTTTCTTAATAAGGGTTGAGCCTAATATGTACATATTGGGCTCATTTTTATTTTAATTCTAATTAATGTTCACATTGAGATAAGTAGACTATAATGGCCTACTTTTGCAGCTTAAAATTTTTTAAAGAAATCAAGAATGGCGAGAATATTAATAAACGATGGTATTCACCCAACCGGTGAAAAAATGTTAAGAGATGCAGGACATGAAGTAGTCACTGAAACAATTGCTCAGGATGATTTAATGAGTCAACTTCCATCATTTGATGCGATCTGCGTAAGAAGTGCAACTAAGGTTAGAGAATCTTTGATAAATGTATGTCCCGATCTAAAGGCTATATGTAGGGGAGGAGTTGGCCTTGACAACATTGATGTCGAATACGCCAAAAACAAAGGAATAGCCGTTATCAATACTCCTGCCGCATCATCAAGATCGGTAGCCGAGTTGGCTTTTGCACATTTATTTTCTGTTGCTCGATCTTTATACAAGAGTAATAAGGCGATGCCTACTAAAGGGAATACAGAGTTCAAAGCCTTAAAGAAGTCATATTCTAAAGGATTTGAATTGTATGGAAGAACTTTAGGAATTATTGGATTTGGACGTATAGGGCAAGCTACGGCCGAATTGGCACTTAGCGTCGGAATGAACGTTATAGCTGTAGATCCTTATATCAAAGAGGCAAAATTGAAAATAGGTGGAGAACAGTATAATGCTGAATTTACTTTGACTACAAGCTCAATGGATGAGATGTTCTCCAAGGCAGATGTGGTAACATTGCATGTTCCATTTTTAGGTAAGCCAGTACTTTCGACAGAAGAATTTGGCAAAATGAAGGATGGATCAATCTTGATCAATGCATCAAGAGGAGGTACTGTAGATGAGGATGCTATGTTAGCAGCATTAGAATCTGGGAAATTAGCTGCCGCTGGAGTAGATGTATTCGTCAATGAACCTTCTCCTCGTCAAGATATCTTGAGTCATGACAGGATCTCGCTAACCCCGCATACAGGTGCTTCAACTGTCGAAGCGCAAGAAAAAATAGGTATAGAATTGGCCGAAAAGCTGCTTGCAGTTTTATAATTGTATCACAATCATATAAATGAATTAGAAGAGCACTAAATATATTGGTGCTCTTTTTTAATTATTCTCCAGTATGTCTTTTCTAAATGGAATGGATTCTTGAGCTCCGATCTTAAGTATTGAGATACTGGCAGCCAAGTTTGATATTTTTATACTCTCTTCGAGATCTCTACCTTCTGCCAGGCATACAGTCAGATATCCACAAAATGTATCTCCAGCCCCAGTGGTGTCTTTGGGATTTACTTTATTGCCTTTGATATGACCAATTTTTTCATCTCCTTTTTCCCAATAATAGCACCCAATGGCTCCCATAGTGATCACGACTTTAGGGATGTCTAAGGAGCTAATTTGTTTTATTAGTTCAGGGTCTGACGTAGATACTTTATCCAATTTGAAAATCTCTTCTGCTTCAGATTCATTGATTATCAATATATATACCTTTCTGAGGGCTTCTATTGATATATTAAAAAATGGTGCAGGGTTGTATACAATTTTAATTTGTTTTGGCGCATTTTTTAATAGCTCTTCGATAGAATTTAATGGAATTTCATTTTGAATTATAATATAGTCTTGGTTCTCACAAATTGTCGCCATTTCATATCGGTCCCACGTCAGATCGAGGTTTGCACCAGAGGCTACAGCTATACTATTTTGGGCATTTTCAGTAGAAACGTTTATTAATGCTACTCCTGTAGGTTTTTCAGATGTTTTGATAAATTGAGTATCAAGCCCTTCTCTTTGATAATGTGCTAATAATTCATGACCATGCTGATCTTGCCCCAGTGAAGTAACAAAGGTGGTTTTACCGCCTGCTCTTTGAGCTGCTATTGCTTGATTGGCGCCTTTGCCACCATATTTTTTAAAAAAAGTTCCAGACCCTATTGTCTCTCCTGGCTTGGGTAGTTTTGGAACTTCAATTATCAGATCCATGTTAGAGCTGCCTATGACAAGTATGTTAGGCTTTTTTATTGTCATAAGTTAAAGGTTGAAAAGATACACTCTTTAAAAATCGAACGTTTCGCACTCAATATTACCGTGGCGTTTGGTTTTTTTTGTTTTAGATGATTGATGTCTACAATTAACATACCCCTGATATCGGCTTCATCTTCAGCTATAATAACGTCACAATAGAATTCGTCAGAATCAACAACCATATCGGGTCTCATCATAATTGACATAGCCAAAGGATCAGCAAGATTGCATACTATTTCTTGATTATTTTCTTTGAGCCATTTTAGTTTGATGGCCTGCATTTGCACTATATCTCTCGCAATGTTAGAATTGGATGCGGATAGTTCGTCTAACTCGTCTAAAGTCAAATGGCCAGATGACAAGGTTATGTCCCAACCTATGATAGTTTTGGACAGTCCTGAATGAATACAAAAGTGAGCAGCTTCTGGGTCTGCCCAAAAGTTGAATTCTGAAACGGCAGTTACATTGCCTGGCATCTGGTAGGTTCCACCCATGATGTAGGTATGTTTAAGTCGTTTTTCTATCTCAGGATATTTTTGTAAACAGAGGGCCAAGTTGGTTAATGGACCTAATGTGACCAAAATGAGTTGACCATTATATATTTCTGATTTTTTAGATAAATCATAAATGGCGTCAAAACTATCTGGTGTTCTCCCCGATAATTTGATTCCTATATCACCCAATCCATCCTTACCATGTATAAAGTCGGCGGTATCTAAGGTTCTTTTCAGGGGCCCTGAGGCTCCAACATGGACCTCTGTGTCATAATGCATTAATTCTTTAAGGTACAATGCATTTTGAGTCACTTTTTCGATAGGTACATTGCCGCCTACACAGGATATTCCAACTACTTGGTATTTGGGATGATTGAATGCCATAAGTATTGCTATAGCATCGTCAGTTCCTACATCAGTATCTATATAGATAGGTATTTTCTCCACTATTGTTGTCTTAGATATCCTACTGAGAATGGTAAATATAAGTGAGCTTAAAATATATTTGTCTTAATTCGTTATTATTCAGTGTCTAAAAATCAAAAAGAAATAATCATAACATGGCTGAAAAAGTGATACCAGTAGTTGATCTCTCCCAATTTGTTAATGGATCTCAACAAGAGAGAGCTGATTTTGTAAAGGCGTTAGGAGAGGCATTTCATAATATTGGATTTGTTGGAGTTAAGAATCATGGAATAGCAATGTCTTTAATAGATTCTTTTTATGACAGATCAAAAGAGTTTTTTGCATTGCCTAAATCGACCAAGATAAACTATGAGATTCCTGGCTTAGCAGGACAACGAGGTTATACATCTTTCGGCAAAGAGCACGCTAAAGGTTCTAAGGTGGCTGATTTGAAGGAATTTTTTCAGATTGGTCAAGAAGTAGCAGAAGATCATCCCCAAAGGACTAATTATCCTGATAATGTTAAGGTATCTGAGGTTCCAGAATTTGCTAAGTTAGGCTCTCAGTTGTACAAAGCATTCGAAAAGGTTGGTGCTGAATTGCTAAAGGCGATTGCCATTCATCTTGATTTAGGTGAAGAATATTTTACTTCGAAGATCGAAGATGGATTAAGTATTCTAAGGGCTATTCACTACCCACCGATTACTCAAGAGCCAGAAAGTGCGTTGAGAGCAGAGCAGCATGAAGATATCAATCTTATTACTCTATTGGTGGGTGCAAGCGCCGGTGGATTGCAGCTGCTAAGTAAAAATGATCAATGGCTTGATATAGAGCCTGAAGAGGATGAAATAGTAATCAATGTTGGAGACATGCTACAGCGCCTAACTAATGATTATCTCAAGTCAACAACACATAGAGTAATTAATCCACCTCGTTCAGAGTGGCATAAGCCTCGACTGTCTATACCATTCTTTCTTCATCCTGTTGCGGATATGGATTTAACCTGCTTAGACAAGTGTGTTACTGATTCTCGCCCGCTTTCTTATCAACCTATCACAGCTGGCGAATATTTAGATCAGCGATTGCGCGAGATTGGGTTGAAAAAATAAAAATCCAATAAAAAAGGCTCATGTGATTTCACATGAGCCTTTTTTACTTTTAAAACAAGTTATATTTTTTACCCTAAGGCTTTTATGTGTTTGCTCAATTTACTTTTAACGTTAGCGGCTTTATTCTTATGCCATAAGTTCTTTTTTGCTAGCTTGTCTATCATGCTAACCACTTTTGGAAAGAATTTTTGCGCTTCAGCTTGATCCTCAATGTCTCTTAATTTAGAGATTGCAGTTCGTGTAGATTTTTTATAATACCTGTTGACAAGTCTTTTTTTAGCGTCTTGTCTTACTCTTTTCTTTGCAGATGGATTATTAGCCATTATATCTATTTTCTATTACTTGTTTTAAAAGAGGCGCAAAGGTATAATATTTTAATTAGGAAAAAAAGGGTCCTTATTGTTTCCTTATAATTATCTGCAGCTTGCAACATATTTGTTCAATTTATACCGTCAAAGGGTTACTATCACATTAATATTTACGTCATATTTGCAGGACTAAAGTGTAGTTTAAACCATGGCGGATTTCTCTTATGTTTTTAATGCCCATCCATCATTCATAGATGAGATGTATAACAAGTATACTAATGACCCTACATCGGTAGAAGATGGGTGGAGATCTTTTTTTGAAGGTTATGAATTTGGTCAAGATAAACCGACCAATGGAGCAAAGTCTGATCAGCGATCCTCAAGTGTCCAAACAAGCGGTAATTCTGGGCTCTCCAAAGAGTTCGGAGTGATGTCAATTATCCATGGATTTAGAGATCGGGGACACCTATTATCAACCACTAACCCCATCCGACAAAGAAGGGATAGAAGACCTCATTTAGATCTTAATGACTACCAATTAGAGGAGAATGATAGAAATAAGAAATTCCAAGCATCTGAAGAAATTGGAATAACTGATGGCACACTTCAAGATGTCATTGATAAACTTAAAAGAATTTACACGGGCAACATAGGATTTGAGTATTCTCATATCGAGAATAGAGAAAAGAGAATGTGGTTAAGGGAGAAAATCGAATCACGACCACTTGATGATTCATATGGCTTAGATAATGCAAAAAAGAAACGAATACTCGAAAAACTAAACGGTGCTGTGGGGTTTGAAAGTTTCTTGAATAAGAAATACGTAGGGCAGAAAAGATTTTCATTAGAAGGGGGAGAGTCTATCATTGCGGGATTAGATGCTATAATAACTACGGGTGCAGATAAAGGTGTGAAGGAAGTCGTAATCGGTATGGCTCACCGTGGGCGATTGAATGTGTTAGCCAATATAATGGGTAAGACATATGAACATATTTTTAACGAATTTGAAGGAACAGCCGTACCTGATTTGAGTTTTGGCGATGGCGATGTAAAATATCATTTAGGTTATAGCTCTTTACTTAAGACTGCTAATGATAAAGAAATCCATCTTAAACTTGTACCTAACCCATCTCATCTTGAAGCAGTTAATACTGTGGTGCAAGGTTTTTCAAGAGCTAAGGCAGACATACTTTACAATAGCGATTATGACAGTATATTACCAATACTGATACATGGCGATGCAGCTATCGCCGGACAAGGTATTGTTTATGAGACTGTACAGATGAGCCAATTAGATGGATACTACACCGGTGGCACGATACATATGGTCATTAATAATCAGGTCGGGTTTACAACAGATTTTGATGACGCCAGATCATCAACTTACTGCACAGGTGTAGCCAGTTTGGTTCAAGCTCCTGTTTTTCATGTTAATGGAGATGACCCTGAAGCATTAGTATTTGCTGTGGAGTTAGCCACCGAATATAGACAGAAGTTTAATAATGATGTGTTTATAGATATGGTGTGCTATCGTCGTCATGGGCATAATGAAGGAGATGATCCTAAATTTACTCAGCCTGAGATGTATGAGTTCATCAATAGTCACAAGGATCCAAGAGAACTATACGTAGCTAAGTTGCTAAAGCGCGGAGATGTCGATCATAAGATTGCTACAGATATGGAAAAGGAGTTCTGGAATGATTTGCAAGAGAGGTTAGATGAAGTAAAGCAAAAACCGCTTCCATATGTATACCAAGAACCCGAAAACGAATGGCGCAAGCTAAAAAAAGTCATTGATCCTAAAGAATTTGACTCATCTCCTAAAACTGGTGTTACTAAAAAGACCGTCTCCAAAGTAATCGAGCACTTAATGACTTATAAGGAGGGTTTTACTCCTTTAAGTAAAATATTGCGATTACAAAAAGGAAAGCAGAAACTCCTTGATGCAGGCAAAATTGACTGGGCTTTTGCGGAGTTGATCGCATATGGATCTATTCTATTGGATCAAAAGGATATACGTATTAGTGGGCAAGATGTCAAAAGAGGAACTTTTTCTCACAGACATGCCATATTCCGAGATGGCAATACGTATCAAGAGTATAACCGCTTTGACGGTTTGGATGAGAAACAAGGTAAGTTTCACATATATAATTCACTATTATCTGAATTTGGGGTATTGGGATTTGAATATGGATACTCACTTGCCTCTCCTCAGTCTTTGGTCATTTGGGAAGCTCAGTTTGGAGATTTTTATAATGGCGCCCAAACGATGATCGATCAATTCATCATGGCTGGTGAGAGTAAGTGGCGTAGGATGAGTGGTTTAGTAATGTTATTGCCTCATGGTTACGAAGGCCAAGGTCCAGAACATTCTTCCGCACGTTTAGAGCGATTTTTGCAAGCCAGCGCCGAATATAATGTCACCGTTGCCAATATTACAACCCCGGCTAATTTCTTTCATGCTTTAAGGCGACAATTGGAACGACCTTTTAGAAAGCCATTAATAGTGATGTCCCCTAAGTCTTTGTTCAGACATCCTAAATGCGTATCTGACATATCTGACTTATATACAGGAAATAAGTTTGTGGAAATATTTGATGATGTTCAGGCAGACCCTAAAAAGGTCAAAACATTATTAGTCTGTACTGGGAAGGTTTATTACGATCTTCTTGCTAAGAAAGAAGAATTAGGTAAAGATGATGTAGCTATAGTTCGCTTAGAACAGATATATCCATATCCTAAAAAACAGATGGATGCTATATTCAAAAAGTACAGTAAAGCTAAAATCAGATGGGTTCAAGAAGAACCACTTAATATGGGTGCATGGCAATACTTATTAAGCTTCTGGAGAAATCCTGATATAGAATTTGTTGGAAGAAAAGTAAGTGCGTCTCCTGCAACAGGCTTCAAAAAAGTTCATGATCAGCAACAAAAGGAATTGGTAGATAAAGCCTTTAAGTAGGAGATAAAAGGTTATTTGATTACTAATTCATCTGAAAGATCGTCTGAAACTACAATATTAGTGATTCCGTTGCCATTGATCCTCCCTCCAGATAATTTCAGCCCATTATAGCTACGATAATCTGGCCATGCCGATTGGAATCGAGGTAGAGAATCATTGTAATTAGTATAAAAGTCCCACTGTGATATCAGTTTTTCATCCTGATTTACATAGAGGACATATTTGTTATCGGGAGTTACCCCGACATCACTAAAAGTCATCTCTATTTTATCTGCCATTATCCCTAATTGAGTAGTATCTGGAGATAGGATCTTTAGCGTCACACCAGGGTCTTTAAGTTTGAATGGCATGAATAGCCAGTAGCTATCATTAATCCACATCTTTTTGGCTCTGTCAAGATATAAGTTAATACTATCTTGATGTTGCATTATTTGACCTGACTTTTTAACTGTTCCTGTCATGTCGTCCATTTTTAAGAGATATTCCATTTCTTGAGACGGGATGTCAATCTTAACGATTTGGTTCTTTTTATCCCAAATATGAGTTCTTCTTTCAAAAAAGGTCCATTTGAAAAACTGTTTTGCTTCCCAAGTTTCATTACCTCCCATGGCCTCCATTATCTGATCGGCAAGTAATAAAGCATCTGGATCTGAGGAGTTAATGGAAGTAGATTCTACTTCAAGGTCTATTACATCTGGTTGATCTTTACACGATATTAGTACCAATAAAGTCAATGTGAATAAGAGAAATTTTTGCATATCGATTATTGAATGACGATTTTTTCTGTTAATACTTTATCATTGGTCCAAACCTTGACTATGTAAATGCCACGTCTAAAATTTGATACATCCAGCTTAGCATATGATGATTGGGTGCTATTGTTAGAGATTATTCTTTGACCATTAAGATTATACACTTCAATTAGATTGATACCATCAATTTTACTTTTGATGTTGACAGTATTATGAGTTGGATTAGGATAAATACTCAATTCTCCAGAGTTATAGGATATTTCTGTCGTTGATACTGTATTGTCAACAAAGGAAAGTAGCCAAGGAACACCAACCTGGAGAGCTGGAGCGATGCAGTCAGTATGACTCAAGTTTTGACCACCTGCTACATCCATAGCACTTACGTTTTCTGCTCCCAATTCATTCATAACCGAATCCGCTACAATTGAATTCATGAACGGTACATTATCATCACTTTTGCAATAGAGCATTAAGGTTGGAGCAGTAGGTTTCCAATCAAAAAGATCATTATTCTTAAGATGCTGTATAAAGGGATGATCCGGATTCATCATAATCTCTTCTCTAAATGAGTCGTTAAAAAGAAATTTAGGAAATGATCCCCCAAAATCTCTCTCTAAGATGTCCAATAACTGGGCATTCATCTCAAATAAACCTTCTCCTGTTGTGGCAAACTGACTAATCACAGAGATGAATTCAGTTCTAAATATATCGCTAAGTTGATCATAAGTGCTATCATCAATAGCTTTCATACCAAGTATTGTATATACTAAATAGGAAGGGAAGAAAAACTCTTCATCAATAAAAGCTAATTCTAACATAACACCTGATATACTATAAGGTCCACTCATAGGAAGTGAGGCAGTAACCGCAAGATCTTGAGATAATGTTTCTTCGATCTTCCTTTGTGCCGCCATAGCGCCATGACCACCCTGGCTATAGCCTGTGATAAAAAGCTGTTGAGTATAGGCGATCTCGTTTTCATCAAGATATTCTTTAGTCGCCGAAAGCATGTCGATCATAGCAGATGCCTCTGTCTCACTATTAACATAAGGATGAAAACCACGTGAATCTCCCATGCCTACATAATCAGGAGCAATAGTAATAAAGCCTAATGCGCCAAAAGCTCCGGCTAATAAATACTCTTGACCTGCTAAATTGGAAGGTACCTGACTTCTCCCGGAAGTAGTGCCGTGTTGATAATTTAATATAGGTTTAGGACCATCGAGGAGATCTGGTACTATCAATAGACCACTTGCTGTGTCTAACATCATATCGGACCCTGTGGTAGTATAATTGATCTTATATAGATCCACACCATTTGGTACCTCGATGTCCGGTATGAAAGTGTTAATTATTACAGAGAATGTCGCCTGATTAAGATTTCCTAAAAATTCCGCTTTGATTAAGTCTTGTGATTTGGCATTGAATATTCCAATGATGACAACACAAAGTGAAAGAATTATCTTTTTCATATTTACAAGTTACATTAATTCTTGTCGACTTAGCAATGTAGTATTAAATGGCTTCTATGATTATGGCGCTTGCTCCACCACCTCCATTGCATAAAGTAGCTAATCCTCTTTTTCCACCTTCATTACGTAAAGTATGTATAAGAGTCGTAAGTATACGAGCTCCCGAGCATCCAAGAGGGTGCCCCAAAGAGACTGCTCCTCCATTGATATTCATTATATCTTGAGGGATACCACATGTTTTACTAAAGGCTAGTGCAACTACAGCAAAGGCCTCGTTGACCTCATAAAAGTCTATATCCGAATATTTCAATCCAGCGCGTTCTAATGCTTTGGGAGCGGCAATAGTAGGAGCTGTAGTAAACCACTGAGGTTCATGAGCCGCATCAGCAAAAGAAATAATTTTAGCTATTGGTTCTAATTTATACTTTTTAATAGCGTCTTCGCTGGCTAATGTTAATGCGGATGCACCATCATTTAGAGTACTTGCATTGGCAGCAGTTACTGTTCCCTCTTTACTAAATGCAGGCCTCAATTGAGGAATTTTATCAAATCTTACGTTTTTATATTCTTCATCTTCGGTGAGTATAATGGGATCCTTTTTGCGTTGGGGTATACTTACTTCAACTATTTCATCTCTAAACTTATTTGCATTAGTTGCTGCCTCTGCACGCTTATAAGACTGTATGGCATACTCGTCTTGTTCTTCTCTGCTGATATTAAATTTAGTCGCCGTACTGTCGCCACAATTTCCCATTGCTTGTTGGTCGTAGGCATCAGTTAGACCATCTTTTTGGAGTCCATCTATAAGGCCACTTGATCCAAATTTAGAACCCCATCTCAATTGAGGTACATAAAATGGAATATTGGTCATGCTTTCCATTCCACCAGCCACAACTACATCATTGTGCCCAAGCATGATAGATTGCGCCCCAAACATCGCAGCTTTCATACCAGATGAGCAGACTTTATTTATGGTAGTTGCAGGTACAGTATTTGGGATATCTGCTCTCATGGCAGCTTGTCTTGCGGGGGCTTGACCTAAGTTAGCTTGACACACATTACCCATTAAAACTTCATTTACCCATTCTACTTTTATATTTCCTGATTTTAAAGCGGATTCAATAGATATAGAACCCAATTGGGTTGCGGAGAATGTTTTAAGTGCTCCTCCAAAACTGCCCATAGGAGTTCTTTTGGCACTTACAATGTATACTGATTTCATAGCTGTATTTGTAGTGTTATCTTCTTAAAAAGATCGCTTTTCTAACATTAAGCTGATCTTTGTGGGAATTTATTTTATTAACTAATCGTTTAGATATCGTTTGGTATAATTTAGTACTCTAAGACTAATCATTAACGTCTTACAAATAAAGGAGTTTAGAAAGAATAATATCAAGAAACTAAATTATAATGATCAAATTAAATTAGCATTATGAAACTGAAACCCGCAATGACTCATATCCTTAAGTTCTCACTTTTAGTACTTCTTACCTCATTTATTAGTATTACCACCTATAGCCAATCAATTGATGAGGACAATACTGTGTTGTACATGAAGGCTAATGTACTTTATGAATCTGGAAGATATGATGAGGCTGTGAGAATGTATAATCGTATCCTATCTAAGGATGACAGTTTTACGAATGCGTATATCATGCGAGCCAAAACCAAATACCAGTTAGGAGCTTTTAAAGGCACAAAAAAGGATATTTTAGTTTTTATTGACAAGGCTGGAGTCAACAAGGAGGTTATCAAATTAATGGCCAATACGGAATACCGTCTTAACAACCTTAAAGCTGCATCAAACTATAATAAAACGGCTATAGAGTTAGACCCTTATGATGGAGAGCTCTATCATCAAGCAGGTATGATTGCTATGGATGATGGGCGCAAGAATGATGCTTGTGAAAGTTATGCTATTGGATCAACTTTGGGACATGGCAAGTCATCCGAAAAATTTAGTGGGGACTGCAATGGGTATGTTATAAAAAGTAAAAATACCAAACAACAGCCATCTCCAATTGATGAAAATATTGAGTCAACAGGAGAAGTAGCATCAATCGATAGTACGAGAATACCTATGGGCAATCAGCCCTCTAAAAATATTCCTGAAGTAGAAGTAGTTAATGAAAGTCCTATTGATTATGACGCTCTTCAAGAGGTAAAAATCGATGAAAAATTGAATATCGCCATAGGAAATGGTTTGGGAGATAGAAATGTAGAGGATAAGCCAAACATTTTTATACTCTCTACAGAAGATGGTGTAGTGGCGATTAATATATGCGTAGATTCTGATGGGAAAGTGATCAATGCAGAGTATGATAGAGCCGCTTCCACTTTATATCGTTCATCACTTACTTCATTAGCGCTTAGAAAATCACGAGAATTTATATTTATGCCTTCTCTTAAAGGAGAACAATGCGGTACGATGTTATACAAAATAAAGGCTTAGATATAAATAATACCTTCGCCATATAAATGACATGATCCACCTATTAGAGTTCGGTCATTCATTGATGTGCAATAAAAGGATCCTCCTCGCTGAGAAAGTTGTTTTGCCTTAAGTTGCAATTTATTTAATGTATTACTCCAATAGGGAGTTAGTGTTGTATGGGCCGAACCAGTCGCAGGATCTTCATTAATACCTACTGCCGGATAGAAGCATCTGGAGACAAAATCATGATCTGATCCTTTGGCCGAAACGATAACTCCTCTCGTTTTCAGATCCGACAATTGTTCGAAATTAGGTTTTATATTTTTAATTTCTTGCTCATTATTAAAGATGAGCAAAAGGTCATCAGTACCTCGCAAGGCTTTTATCGGCTTGAAGTTAAATGGTTTTGACATCGTATTGGTGATGTCAATTTCCACCAAGTTATCTGTTGGGAAATTTAGTTGATATAGCTCATTTATCGCTTTAACACTAATCCTTCCAGATTTAGAATGGTAGATAATATCTGATTTTGTATGTCCCAATTTTTCGAATAGGACGAAAGCAGATGCTAATGTGGCATGGCCGCATAGCCTCACTTCAGTCTGTGGAGTGAACCATCTGATATGATAATCATGGTCATCAGACATAGGTACAGTAAACACTGTCTCTGATAAGTTATTTTGTTCTGCTATTTTCTGTAAATCTTCATCTTTTAACCATTTATCAAGAGGGCAGTATGCTGCAGGATTACCACTAAAAGACTTGTTGCTAAAGGCATTGACTGTATAAATTGGTATTTTCATATGTGCTAATTTAGAATTACTCGAGTAAAATTCCGGTCAATTAAATTTCTGATAGCCCTATATCGAGAAGCAAGAAAAATGTAAGGTATCTAGCAAATGTCAAAAAAGCCAAGGTTTTTTACTCGAAACGATGATCCTTTTCAGAAAAATTAAGTCTTAATTTGTACAACCCCCTCCGTACACTTCTCGAAAAAGTTTTTTTCAGTGTAATCCAATTGTTTACTTTCTCATAATACTTTGGTATTGAAGGTATTGTGTTTATAGCTAAATTTTATTGTGATTAATTTTCTGAGGATGAAAAAACTTGTACTGTTTCTAATTTTATTTTGTGGCCTATTTTCATTTAGCCTTCAAGCAGAGGTCGAAGAGCTTTCTGTTAACTGGGAGAGCTGCACTTTTTTTTCTGATAAAGACAAGGATGGGGTAGAAGATTCTGTTGATAATTGTCCTAAAACTTATAATCCGGATCAAGATGATTCGGATCGTGATGGTATCGGAGATGTTTGTGATGACGATGATTGTGGATGTGAGAGCGAAAGACAATTGATATATGTATGTCAAGATAATATGACAAGACGTATCAGATGTAGCGCCCTAAGTGATGCAATCACGCATTGTGGGCCCTGTGAATCTCGTCGAATGGATCCGTGTATGATGACATGTGCTCCTGACGAGGATGGCAAACTTGTTTTTTGTCGAATTCCTAGTAATCCACAAAATTTTTATACGGTCAAAGGAGATTGCGATCAGTTAGATCAATTTTTTAATGCTGATGGTTCATTCATGAATGCTAATGATCAATGTGGACCATGCGATTGTGCTATGATAGGTGATGTGGACTCTGATGGCGATGGGGTCTGTGACGGCAAAGACGAATGTCCTAATAATCCTGATAAGTCTGAGGCAGGAATGTGTGGTTGTGATATCAACGATAGTGATGGAGATTGGGTATGCGACCCAGATGATATTTGTCCTGGCTGGAATGACAAGAGGGATGATGATAATGATGGTGTACCCAATGGTTGTGATGCCTGTCCTGGTTCTGATGATAGGGCAGATATGGATGGTGATGGCATCCCGGATGGGTGTGATAGTTGTATGATGGGAGATGCTGACAATGATGGCGTTTGCGATAATATTGACGTGTGTATGGGTTTTGATGATAGAATTGACACAGATAACGATGGTATCCCAGATGGTTGTGATCCTTGTGCTGTTGGAGATAGTGATAATGATGGTGTATGCGATGACATTGATATATGCATAGGATCAGATGACAATGCAGATATGGATGGCGACGGTATCCCTGATGGTTGCGATAGCTGTATGATGGGTGATGCTGACGGTGATGGTGTATGTGACAATATAGACGTTTGTATGGGGTTCGATGATAGAGTAGATACTGATGCTGACGGTATTCCAGATGGATGTGATTCTTGTCCTAATGATCCGAATAATGATAGCGACAATGATGGTGTATGTGATGATGTGGATGTATGTATAGGATCAGATGACAATGCAGATATGGATGGCGACGGTATCCCAGACGGTTGCGATAGCTGCATGATGGGAGATTCTGATAACGACGGTGTATGCGATAATGTTGATATATGCATGGGTCATGACGATAATGTAGACAGTGATGGCGATGGTATCCCAGATGGTTGTGATGATTGCTCGGCAGGAGATGTGGATAATGATGGTATATGTGATGATGTGGATACTTGTACGGAAGGACGCAATGATATGGATATTGATGGAGATGGTGTGCCAGATGCTTGTGACGTCTGCCCAATGGATTTCTTTGATGACTTTGACGGTGATGGAATTTGTGATTTCAATGATCTATGTCAAGGATCAGATGATAATTTAGATGTCGATAATGATGGTATCCCAGATGGTTGTGACAGATGTCCTAATGACCCACTAAATGATTCAGATAGAGATGGAGTATGTGACTCCGAAGACTTGTGCATTGGTGGTGATGATAGAATTGATAATAATAATAATGGAATTCCAGATGCCTGTGACAATTCTTATTGTGAGGTGATTGGAAATAGTCAACATGAGTGGATAGAAAACGTAAAACTTAATGACATATTTACAGAATCCGGAGATAATGGGGGATATGCAGATTTTACTAATATAAGTTTATCCGCATCTCGAGGAGAGGATATTGAGGTTTGGTTAACATCAGGATATACTGACAATATCTGCGCTTTATCTCATTATGCATTTGCGGATTGGAATGGAGATGGTGACTTTGATGATGACAATGAGTTTCTTTTCTTGGAGCAGTATCTTAGAGAGACTGGAGCAACAGTCACTATACCTAACAACGCTGTTTTAGGCTCAATTAGATTAAGATTAGCTATAGTATATGGTAGACTCAATGATCCTTGTGATCCATGTTTTAATGGAGAGGTTGAAGATTATACTTTGATAATAGGTGAAAATAGAACTGAACCAAACGATCCTAATAACTCAGATGACACAAATGAGGATGACTCAACAGGAAGCACAGGAACTGTTGAGGTGGTACCAAATCCAGTTCAGATAGGTACCGATCTAAGAATAAACGTCACCGGAGAGACCGCCAGTTCGGCAGAAATTAATATTTACAATTTTGATGGCAATCTCGTGATGAATGCTCCTGTGACGAATGGTACTAATATCTTGTCTACTAATAATTTTTTAGCAGGGATATATGTCGTAGAATATATTGCTGGTGGAGAATCTCAGCAGATCCAAATAGTAATGCAAGATTAAAAGGTTCATTATTAGATCCTCGTGATCCAATAATTTTTAGCGAGAAGGCATGAAGCGAAAGTTTCATGCCTTTATTTATGTTGTATATATTTTGGTAGGCATATGAAAAAAGCCCTTGCTACTATTGAGTA
>JAHDDE010000037.1 GCA_020629515.1 Saprospiraceae bacterium
AGGGTCACCACATCTCATAATCCCTTAATAAAATATTAAATGCCTATAATATATATTATGTTAAATAGATAAATGTAAAAGAAAGGCACAATGTTTATTATGCCTCTCCTTATTCTTTATCGATAGTTAGAAGCCAAAGCCACCTCCCATTCCGCCCATTTGGGACTGAAATTCTTCCATAGTCATTTTTTTATAACTACTTGTATTTATCTCAAAAGCAGAAGCATCTATTTTATCTTCAATATCTAAAGTGGAAAATGTCATTTTAACGATCCCCATATCTAATGAATACTCTAAAGGAAAACCTTTAAACTCACTTATATCCACATTCTGAATGACAGCTGCGTTTATTTTCAAATCTTCTGTTATATAAGCAGTTAGCTTCATGTCTGCGTTATCTGGGGAAGTTAATATCATTTTGTAGCAGTCGTATCCAGCTATTTCTTTCCTGTCCTCAGTATCATATTCAATATCATAATCTCCAGTACCTGATTCAGCTTTCATGAGATCTAATTCTGATTTAGTACTAGGTATCCACATTTTATTACCCATCATGTCCATGAACATATCCATATCTCCGTTGGATGATTTCTTTATGTCTGTTCGGATCATACCTCCCATCATATTTACTGTAGTCATTGACTCATCACCTTTATAGTTTACTATTAATTCAGATCCCTTTAACATTTCCATTTGAGCTGCTACTTGTGGATCATTGGAGTCCACTTCCACTATTTCCATTTTTAATCGACCTTCTTCCTCTTGACCACTTAATCCTAATGACCAAACAAGTGCGAATACAATGATTCCAAATAATTTTAATTGTTTCATATTTTACTTACTATTCTCTTTTCCAATATTGGATACTATTATCATTAACTTAAAAATGAGATTTGTCGGTTCATTTTGTGCCAAATTTTAGATAAGATTAAGAAATAATTAGATGAACAGCTTATCTAAACAAGTCCCATTCTTCTAAGTATTTGATGAATACTTTTCCTAGGTTTTCTGCGTCACTTATCGCACGATGATGTAGCCCAGTAAATTCAAATCCTTCTTTTTTTACAGTACTTTTTAAGCCGGAGGCATATTTTAGATTTTTAAGATTCCTGTACTCTCTTTTAAGGTCTATGTACTGTTCTACCCACTGAAAATCAACGTTATGCAACTTACAATCATTTCTCAAAAGGTTACTATCATCAGAACCCCAAGAACAAAGAATATAGTCCTCCTCTCCTATTTCTGCCCATATCATAAAATCATCTATTACTCTACTAAATTTTTGTGCTTTATCTACATCACTTTGTTGTATACTAGTCAGCTGTCTGCAAAATCCACTGAGTAATGGGTTTACAACAGGTCGCACAAACTTAGAAAAGCTATCAATCACATATCCTGATCTATCAACTTTGACTGCTCCAATTTCGATTATCTCTGTAACTCCTTTTGGTGGTCTCCCTCTCCAACACGTTGCCTCCAAATCAAATATGATAAAATTCACCTTCCTTTATTTCCTTAATATAACGTTTCTGCTAAAGTAAATGATTTAGCTTTATTGACATTGATATAATCATCTAAGTTATATCCTGCCATTCTATTACTATAATAGTATAATAGTTTGAAATTTTCTGAAATTAATCGTCCACTTTTCTTTTTCAAGGGTTTGTAGAAGTGATATACATTCATATTCTTAAGAGCATGATCAATGATTTCTTGCGCATTAAGTGATTTAATTTCAGGACTTATTTTAATTCTATTTTCTTTTTCCAGTGTCAAGAGTAGAGCCTTGATTCTATCTATTTGTGTCCCTACCCTATCCAGCTCGATATCCAAATACTCTTCAGGCAAATTGACTAGGTTGAATAAGTCAATATTGGCATATGTTTTTTTAAACATCTGAAAGACTACAAATGTCACTAAGTGACTGGTGAGAACCACATTTTCTTTCGAAAAGCTTTTGGTAATTTCATTCCCTAAATGGCGGGTATATACAAGATTTCTTTGTTTATCGTAGGTTACTTTTTCGTTACTTGTAAAATACTTTTCAATATTTACTTCTTTCCCATTTTTTATACTTCTGGCTTCTTTGTCGATATAATTGCCAAAAACATCTATAGGATCTCCAAATGAAAGGGTAACACTGGAATTACTACGAAATAATCTGCTGACAAACCTCAAAGAGCGCATAGAGGTTTTCTTTACCTTTTTCTTCGAATAATAGTTTTCCTTATAAGTTTTCTTGAGGTATTGATCAATTAATGAAGAACCCTCAAGAACAAAATGATAACTAATCACCAGTGGTACGATAATAATTTTTTTACTGTAATTTCTCAGATAAAACTCATTTTGAGAATCTATGAGCGTACTTAATAGGCCTAACTTAATCTTATCTTCTATTGCTCCATTTCTTGATCTCGTACCACCAGGGAAGAATATACTGTTTAAACCTTCTTGTATGGATATTGTCGAGAATTGGCGGATGGCCTGTGCGTAGATAGGGTTCTTTTTACGACGATCTAACTTATATGCTCCTAATCTGCTCATATAGTATGCCATAATTTCATAATCATATAAATTCAATCCCGCACCATATGAAAATGCAGGAAGACCCGTTAGCATTTCTATGGCATATCCAATTAAAATGGAATCCAAATTTGAAAAGTGCGTGGGTAATATTAACACAGTTCCTTTATCAAATAAGTCTCGGATATGGTCTGTAGGCCCCTGTATGTCGAATTTGTCTAATAGAGACTCCTTAGAACCCCACAGGGCACCACCCTTCTTATTATAAAACGGGTTGTAAATAGCCCCAAACAATTTAGTTAGTGCCTTTCTGGCAAATAGAAAGGTCTTTGGATTGAAGTCTCCAGCAATTTCTTCAGCATATCGGTTTAGAATTTTTGATACTTTATCCTCAATAAATGTGTCATCTCCATCTTGTTTTATTATTTCTTCGTTGACTTCGGATTCTAATTTTTTCCAATAAACATTTTCATTTGGCGGATCTACCTTTAGAGGATCGGTTTTAACTCTGAGCTTTTCTGAATAAATGGTTTGATTGAGCATACTCAGAACTTTTGCTCTGTCATTATGCTGAAAAATATATTTTTTGGTTTCTTCAGCTAGCTTTTTGACTATTCTTTGCCGATCATTATAGAATCTGGTAATCGGCCAATCTTCTAAGTCTTCGATGATATTAGGAAACTCTTGCATAACTCTCCTATTCAGGACTAATGATACTTTCTATGAAATCTAATAACTCCTCTCTGCCTTTATCTTTATTAGAAGAGGTTAAAATACTATGAGGTAACTCCTCCCAGGTTTCTTTTAAAGGGACAAAGAACTCAACCAATTTATTATTGAGTTCTTGAGGTTTGACCTTATCGATTTTAGTGAAGACTAATATGAAAGGCACTCGATGCTCGCCTAACCAATTGATCATATCTAAATCTATTGATTGCAATGGGATACGACTATCTATCAAAAGAAATACACATGTTAAATTTGGCCTTCTGAGGAGATACTGTTCGATCATTCTACCCCATTTGGCTCGGGTTTTTTTTGAAATTTTGGCGTAACCATATCCTGGCAAGTCAGCCAATATCCATTTTTCCTCGACATTGAAAAGGTTGATCAGTTGAGTCTTACCAGGAGTGCTCGAGGTTTTAGCTAATTTCTTTCTGGAGCATAAATAATTGATTAATGAGGACTTTCCCACATTAGATCGACCAACAAAGGCAAATTCTGGCAAACTCGAATCAGGTGTTTTCTCAACTTGAGGGAAACTACCTAAAAATCTAACATTTTGTATGTGATACTTTGGTATAGTGTTTGCCATATTGTAATCAAAATAAAAATTAAAACTAACTTTATTTTTAATTGCAGCACGCTGCAACTGTTAAAACCTACCAACCCTATGATCAAAATCATAGGGTTTTTTTGTCTTGTTAATATTAATTCATGCGAAAGTAGAACTAAATCTTTATCCGAAAGTTTATTATTCTAATTTTGCCAAATGGAGAAATCCAAAGTATTAGTTTGCGAATCTAACTTCTTAATAAAAGAAGGAATCAAGTCTGTCTTGAATAGATATCCTAATTGTGAGGTGGTACAAGAAGCAAGGTCCCAAGATGATCTCGAAATTAAATTGCAACTCGGTGATTATGACATTGTGACTTTAGACTTTTCTGACGAGCCACATTTTGGATTACAGAGTGTCTCTTTTGTACAAGAGTATGCCCCTCAATCTCAGATTCTCATTATTTCAAATGAAGACAATAAAAGAGCGATCTATGATGTATTGAGTCGTGGAGTCAATAATTATGTTACAAAAAATTGTAGAGATCATGAGATCTTTAAAGCAGTAGAAGCTTGTAGGACAAATGAAAAATACTATTGCTCAAAAATCCTTGATATTATAATTGATAAAACCTTCGGAAATACAAATGCTGAAGACCAACAGGTTGATCAATTAACTCAACGCGAGAAAGAGATAGTGAAACTAATAGCTTCTGGAAAAATGGCTAAAGAAATATCTTCTATCTTGAATATAAGTGTACATACAATATATACGCATAGGAAAAATGTGATGAAAAAACTGGACATCAGTTCTCCTGTTGAGTTAATCACTTATGCTATCAACAATGGTATTGTAGAACTTTAAAAACTCACTTAATTAGAAGTAGATTCAAGTAGCTCTGCTTGATCGTATTTTCTAAAGTCGACGGCACTAACTCCAGAAACCCCCTGTTCCTTTAAGAATACTCCATACAAGATATCAACTTCTGCCATGGTTAACTTGTTATGCGTGATTATGATGAATTGTGAGTCTGCACTAAACTTCCGTATGATTTTGTTAAATTTTTGCACATTGACATCATCGAGCGGAGCGTCCACTTCATCAAATATGCAAAATGGAGCAGGTTTGAGTAAGTATAGTGCAAAAAGGAAAGATGCGGCAGTCAGTGTTTTCTCCCCTCCAGATAATTGACTTATAGACTTTGGTCTTTTTCCTTTTGGTTTGGCTACAATTTCAATTCTTGCGTCTAAAGGATTATCCGTATCCATTAATACAATATCACAATTATCATCTTCGGAAAACAATCCTTGAAAAACATTTTTGAAATTAACTTTAATGGCCTCCAAACTTGCTGTGAACTTAGCAGATGCGGCTTCTTCAATTTCCTTAATAGTTTCTTCTAAAGAGTTCTTAGCACTAATGATATCGTTTTGTTCTTTAGTGATATACTCGTGCCTCTCTTTAATTTCATTATAAGCTGTGATCGCCATGGGGTTGATCTCTCCAAAGCTTCTGATTTTCGATTGTAGTTTTTCTTTCTTAAACTTTAAATCATTGAGATCAGAGGTCAAAAATTCTTCTTCTATTTCAACTTCCACAATTTTAAATCCAAATTCAATTTCATTCCGATCATGTATTGCTTTTAGATCAAATTGTTGTGTAGCGATTTTTTCATTTAGAGTATTAATAAATGATTCTTTCTGACTCAATTTATTTCTTACCTCATTAAGTTCTTTCTCCTTTTCAAATATTTTACCCTTCTCTTTGTAATAAGTGTCTTCATATTCGCTCAGCTTTTTTTGTAGCTTATCTTTTTCTAAATATTGATCTTTAAGTTCTTTTTCAACTGTTATTAATTTGCTGCCACCTTCTTCTATTTTGATATTAAGCTCCTTCCTTTCGAGTATTATTCTATCCAGTTGATCGTCAACTGATTTAGTTAGATTAGAGTGAAACTCTTCTTCCTTTTTAATGAGTTTATACTCACTCTCAACTTTATACAATGATTGCTGGGCCGCTTCTTTTAGACTATTAGACTCAGTAAGTTTATTGTAAACTTCATTGATTTTCTCAGCCAATTCATTATCAGTGAGCCCTTCGATATTGACTTCTGCCAATTGTAATAGGTGGTTTTCTTTGATTGATTTGTGCTCATTGGCGGTAGATAGCTGTGCTCGTTTAGCTTCGAGTTGGCTTTTTATTTGATCCTGATTATTACTTATGTTATTTAAAGTGCTTTCGTAGTGATACAGCTTTTGCTGTTTGGATCGTAATTTTTGATCTTGATCTTGTTGTTTAAATCTTATTTCTTTTAATGATTTGCTAATTTGGATTTTATCACTTTTCGCAGTGTTTAACTCTTCTTCTATTTTTTCGATTTCCTGTGCTAAGATTTCACCTTGCTCTAATAACTTATCTAATATTTGTTTTCGACCTAATTGAACCCCCTCAAATAAAGTATTCGACCCCCCGTATATTTCGGATTTAGATATAATTAAATAATCATCCTTAAATAACACGATTGTACCATCATTTAGAGCCTTAGTGTCTATGTCTTCCATTCGACCATTGTAGAGATAAACAGATCCTGATAGGTGATCAATTAACTGTTGATATTGAGGAGCAGTTGATATAACTGATCTTAATGGAATTAATTTTTCGTGTTCTTTATTTTCTTTAGAATTAGCCTTTATGTGGGATAAGACAAAAAGTTTAATTTTCCCTTTTTGCGACTTTTTTATCTGCGATACATAATCTAAACCTTCTTTTGCATCATTAACGATCACATGATGTAAATATGGTTCGAAGAACAACTCTATGATAGAAGTATACTCAGAATCATTGATTTCGATGATATCAGAGAATAGAGTCAAATCTTTATTACCTTCCAACAAATGTTTTATAGATTCTGGTACCCCTTCATTATTTTCTATAATGTTTTTAAGGAATTTAACCCGTTGCTTGATAGAAGACAGTTCAAGGTCCTTCTTATTCTTTTTTTGATTGATCGAATTAATGCCTTCGAACAATTTATTTTCTTGCTCTTGAAAAAGTTTTACTTGCTCAGTTAGTTTATCAAGAATCGCCTCTTGTTCTTGATGACTTTTTTTAAATGACTCGAATTCTGATAAATTAGTCTTTTGGTTAGTTTTATTCTGTTCTGACCTTTGATTTAAAATTTGAATGTCATTAGTTAGTATTCTAATTTGGGTATCTAATGATTCAAGTTCTTTTTCTGCAGTATTCTTTACCAGTTGTTGTTTTGCGGCTTCACTCTTCACTCTTTTTTCCTCACTTCTCAACTCTTGATATATCAATTGTAATTTTTGATGTTCTTGTTCAAGAATTTTGACATTCGCCTTTTCTTTATCAATATTTACAGCAACAACTTCTAATTGTTCTTTGGCCTTTGAGGCTTTCTGCTGTGATATTTGACTATTCTCCTTTAAGTTTTCCTCATTGTTATCAAGAGTTTTAATTCGGTCTCTATGGTTAATATTTTGTTGATTCAATAAGTTTTTCTGATTCTCTAATTTGCCTAATTCTTCGATATGGCGATTGAATAGATGCTGATCTTTACTTAAGGATTGTTCAAATTGAAGTATAGAGGTCTTGAGTTTTTCAATTTTGGCTGTTAATTCTATCAGCTGTTTGTCAAAGTTTATTCTTTGATCCTGTTCGTTTTTTAGCTTTTCACGAAGTTGTTTAAGTGAATCAGAAATTTGGATAATCTCTTTTTTGGATATGACAACTGCAAGTTCTTTATACTCTGCTTTTAGCTTATTATACTTTTCAGTTCTTTTTGCTTGTCTCTCAAAAGAACTTAAATTCTTATCAATCTCATAAAGCAAATCGTTCACCCTTTCTAAGTCTTCACTTGTACTTTTAAGTTTTGATAATGTTTCTTTCTTTCTTACTTTATATTTCGATATTCCAGCGGCTTGTTCTATCATGTATCTTCTCGACCCTCCATTATCATGAAGGATGTCCTCCACCATATTTAAACTGATAATGGCATACGAATTAGACCCTATTCCACTATCGAGAAATAATGACGTTATATCTTTTTTACGACATGTTACATTGTTGAGTCTGTATTCACTACTTCCGTCTCGGTATAATATTCTGGATATACTTACTTCGTTGTAATCTGTGGGAAGAACGTTTTTAGTATTGTCAAATGATAATGTTACTCGTGCGACTCTACCCTCTTTGCGAGTTTTAGTACCATTAAAAAGCACATCCGACATACTTTCTAACCTTAACTCTGAAGTCTTTTGTTCTCCGAGCACCCATCTTATTGCGTCGACTATATTAGATTTGCCAGATCCATTAGGTCCAACTATACCTATAAGATTCTCATTGAAATTTATAATAGTATCATCCGCAAAGCTTTTGAAACCCTTAATAGATAGGCTTTTCAATCTCATGCGACAAATATAATCTTTGAACTTTTAATTATTAAGTCTCAATTCAGCATTTATCTAAAGAGGTTAAGAACAGTATTATTCGGTGAGCAGAGATAAGTGACTGTGCCATGATTGATAAACATCTGTCAACTCTGAGATACTGGATTCAGGATGAAAGACAGTTAATGGAGTTCCACTTTTACAAGCCTCATCCAATGTTTTATAGGCACCACATGCTATACCACTCGCCTTTGCAGCACCTATAGCTCCAGTAGTCTCTATCAATTCTATAGATGTATTAGTAAGTGAAGAAACCGTTTGAGAAAATACTGAAGATTGGAATAAATTATCATTTCCAGCAATCAACTTTCCAATTGTTAAGCCCATTTTTTTCATAATTTCTATACCGTAAACAAAAGAAAAAGCGATGCCTTCTAAAGTAGCTCTATAATAGTGTGATTTAGAATGTCGATTGAATTCTATACCAATATATTGGGCGCCTATATTTTTATCCATTAACATTCTCTCAGCACCATTTCCAAAAGGAAAATGTAAAAGTCCATCTGATCCTATATTTACTGTTTGTGCCAATTGTTCTAATCTTTCATAGGAAGTTTCAACATCTGCCATCATTTGTTTGATATGATTGTAGGCTATACCTGTCCCATTGATACATAATAAAACTCCTATGCGAGGATTCTCATGAGAATGATTTATGTGTGCGAAGTTGTTAACACGAGATTGCGAATCATAATTTTTTTCATCAATCACACCATACACTACCCCAGAGGTCCCTCCTGTCGCTGCCACTTCTCCTGGATTAAGTACACCGAGTGACAATGCGTTATTGGGTTGGTCACCACCTCTATATCCAATAATTGTACCCTTTGATAGTCCAATTTCTTGTGCTGCTTTTGCACAGACTTCACCTTGTACCGATATGTTAGGTACTATAGTAGGTATGAGATCTTTGTTAATGCCATAATGGTCCAAGACCGTATTAGAGATTTCATTTGAGCCAAAGTTCCAAAGCATGGCTTCAGATAGACCAGAAACAGTTGTATTCACCTCTCCGGTCAATTTCATAGCAATGAAATCACCAGGCAGCATTATTTTATCAATCTTATTGAATAATGTAGGCTCATTATCTTTCACCCATTTTAGTTTGGATGCGGTAAAATTGCCAGGAGAATTCATTAATTCTGTAAGACATTTTTCATGACCAATCTGATCAAAGGCCTCCTTGCCTATTTCAACTGCACGACTATCGCACCATATGATGCTTGGCCTAAGTACATTTTGATCTTTGTCTACTAATACCAGTCCATGCATCTGATATGAGATCCCAATACCTTTAATATCACTATGCTCTATTGACGATTTTTTTAATAATTCTTTAGTGGCAATGCACAGATAGTTCCACCATTCCTCTGGATTTTGTTCTGCCCAACCTTTATGATGAGAGATCATTGACATTTCTGTCTTTGGATACTTTTCAACACCTATAAGTTTTTTACTTTGAGCATCCACAATGGCTACTTTGATTGATGAACTTCCGAGATCGATACCTAATAAAAGCACTATGTATATTAGTTTATGTTTTCGAATTATCTATGGCTCATATAATAGTCAACCATTGAATATCTCAACAAATAAATAAGTTTTTCTGATATAACAGATCGACATTTCTTTATTATTCATCTTTATTTGTACTCCATTATCAAAATCTTCTTTTTTATGTTCAATCTTGATCAAGCTCTTATCAAATACATAGTTGCTCACAGACTCAATCACGGGGAGAATGCTGGTTTGATGCTTTCTGACGAACTTATAGAAGACATATCTGATTATGACAAAAAACTTCTGTTCAGATATTTCATGACAGGAATAATGAGTCAGAATGAAGTGTTTAAATTTACGTTTAGCAATTTGGATCACACGTTAAACCCAATCTATCAGCTATGCAAGTCATTGTTTATTGATGAATCTGCTTTAGTTGATATATCAAGAAGCATTGCCAAACATTTGTTTCATAATTCTAGTCATCCTAATATCAAATCAGGAGATCTGAGTATAGTGATTTTTGATTCTGTTTTATACGAGGATGAAATGTTAAGAGCTATAGGCATTTTCAAATCAGAAACGACAGATGAATTTTTACAATTTAACAGAGAAGAAAAGTCTTACAAGATATCTTCAACCACTGGATTAGCACTAAATAAATTGGATAAAGGTTGTCTGATATTTGAGACTAATCATGATGATGGATTTATATTGAAAATTTTGGATCAATCATCAAGCCAAAAAGAAGCTGTGTATTGGAAAGATTCATTTTTAAATTGTACTCAGGTTGACGACGCATATTTCAATACTATGAGTTACATGAATCTTACTCAGACCTACCTATCACATCAACTAAAAGAAGAATTTCAGGTTGAAAAAGCAGATCAAATAGATCTGTTGAATAAGTCTGCGCAATATTTTAAAGAGAATGATTCATTTAAAGAAGAGGAATTTGTAGATCAATTATTCGTTGACGATAGAGTAAAGCAGTCTTTCCAAAAGTACAAAAGTGACTATCAAGAAGATCTTGAAATAAAAGTATCCGATGACTTTAGCATTTCCAATAAAGCAGTAAAAAAGTCAGTAAAGCACTTTAAAAGTGTCTTGAAATTGGATAAAAACTTCCACATCTATATTCATGGTAATCGTGAATTGATAGAAAAAGGATACGATCAAGATAAAGGGATGAAATATTATAAGGTCTATTACGAAAATGAAGATTGACACGTTCGCTTTGATTTAGGTTTAGGTCCTTATGTAGACACTGCTCTATAGATAATCCGAGCCCGCTAATTTAATTCACATGATGGGAGTTCATGATGATAAGTAAGTCCTTCTTGTATTTTACTTATCAGAAATTTTGCCCAAAATGGCGCTAATGAAATCCCTTTAGTTCCTAACCCATTCATTATGTGGAGATTGGAGTATGTTATATGTGAACCGATGAATGGTTTTCTAAATTTAGTTGCTGGTCTTATGGCCGCTTGATGATCTACTATTTTCCAATCACACTTCATGTATGTTTTTAGAAAAGAGTGTAGCTCAGTGCTTCCCTTTTCAGAAGGTGATGTGTCCTGAAAGTCCCACTCATATGTACCACCAATCCAAAATAAATCATCTCCATATGGCACAATAAATTTATGATACTTCAAAATATGGCTGCGAGGAAAATCAGACAACTCACAAATGAATACTTCACCTTTGACGGGTCTAAATGGAAGCATATTGAAATATGGATTAAACCGAGCATTAGCACCTTCTGCAAATAGGATATGATTGGCCTTTTGATCCTTATATTTTAAATGAGTATCGAATATTTTAAGCTCATCATACTCAAATTTTTCTTCTATTAAATTTCCCTTTCCCTTTTCAATTTTTTTGAAATTTCTGATTAATTCTGACGTGTCAATATTAAAAGAGTTTTTTATTCGAGCAAAAGAGAATGTATCATTAAGCACATTAGAATATGAAGGCCCATCATAGTGATCACTCATGTACTCTTCATAGTTTTGATGGTTTACCTTGCTATAAAATTCATTCTCATCATTAGGGTTATGTAGTGCTCTAACAATTGGAATGTTATTGATAATTTTACATTTTGTGGCTTGCTCAATCTCTCCATATGTTTCTATGGCCACAGGCAGCAATTGATCTATCATCCATGACTTTACATACTTTCTCCCAGTAATAGGGTTAATTAATCCTGAGGAAATTTCACTTGCACTTTTAAGATTTTGATCGTCATAAGCTAAGTAGCTTAAATTTCTTTTGTTGAGCTCATGGGCTAAACATATACCAGCGACTCCCTGTCCCACAATAATGTAATCTACATCCATTTAATCGTACTTATAGTCAGCTTAGAGCCTTTTTATAGGTGTCTAAGCATCTTTGCCTAGCAAACTTATGATCTACTATCGGTTCAGGATACTGATCTGTGCCATATTCTGGAACCCATTTTTTAACATATTTAAGTTCTTTGTCGAATTTAGTCAATTGTGATGAAGGATTAAATATCCTAAAATAAGGAGCAGCATCTGTTCCGCTTCCAGAAGCCCATTGCCATCCACCATTATTACTAGCCAGATCATAATCGAGTAACCGAGAAGCAAAATAGGCCTCCCCTTTTCTCCAATCTATCAATAAATGTTTGGTCAAAAAACTTGCGGTTAACATTCTAACTCTGTTATGCATATGTCCAGTTTTATTTAATTCTCTCATTCCGGCATCTACTAAAGGATATCCTGTTTGACCTTTGCACCACTGTTCAAACTCCTTCTCATCGTTTCTCCATTCAATTTTATCATATTTAGCTCGAAAAGCATTATTTACCACATGAGGAAAGTGGTATAAGATTTGGGAGTAAAAGTCTCTCCATATTAATTCACTTAGATAGGTATCATTTAGAGTTTTTGCCTTCAGTACTTTTTCTCTAATGCTAATGGTTCCAAATCTAAAATGAACTCCAAGTCTTGATGTTCCATTGGCGATTGCTGGGAAGTTCCGTGTTTCGGTGTAGTTCTTAATGGTTTTTTGAAGTACGCTCCGCGAAGGAAAGTTAATATTTGATTTGCTAAAACCCATTGATGATAAGGATATGATATCTGAAGGAATGCATTTTATCATTTTATCCATCAATTCTATAGAATTATATTGGACTATCCCTTCCTCAGTAAATCGTGAGAGCCATTTTTTCTTGTATGGAGTGAATACCGTGTAAGGTGTATTAGAATTGCTCAGTATTTCATCTTTTTCAAATATCACATGATCTTTATAACTATTAAATTTTGCACCCTTTTCGTTTGCTATATGCTTAATCTTAGTGTCTCGGGAGATGGCATAGGGTTCATAATCATGATTACAAAAAATACTTTCAACATTGTATTCTTTTAATAGTCGAGTGAACACTTGTTCTGGAGTATCGTAATATGTATTTAGTTTACTATCACATTTTAATAGTTCATTGTTTAGTACACTTAATTCTGTATGTATGAATGTGACTCGGGCATCATCGGTGGGGAGATCATTTAAGATATTTCGGTCAAAGATGAATATCGGCACTACACTCAGCCCTTCATTCAGGGCTCGATAAAGTCCATGGTTATCATGCAGCCTTAAATCTCGTCTAAACCAAAAAATGTTAATCTTATCCTTATTATCCATATCTGTATATTACCTATTACTCGATAGGATTACTAATGTGTGATAATTATCTTTGTTCAAAATAACTTCGATAAGTATGAGAGAGTTAATTACTTTCATTTTGTTGATCTTGCTTTTTGCCTGTGGCGAACCAATAGATAAAGAAATTCAAAGGTTGAATAAGCTTGAAGAAGAATTGCAAATACAGCCAAGTGAAGAAAGAGCAGAAGCCTTCATATCTGGTTTGAGCAACTACATAACCAAGAATAATTCAGATTTCAACAAGGTTGAGCCTTTTATTGAGAAAGGAGTTAAAATTGCTAAAGACTATGGGT
The DNA here is from genome assembly GCA_020629515.1 of Saprospiraceae bacterium. Lineage (GTDB taxonomy): Bacteria > Bacteroidota > Bacteroidia > Chitinophagales > Saprospiraceae > GYS-P2D. Next base: position 13,746 of record JAHDDE010000037.1, read on the forward strand.
TTTTGGATAAGTCTGCCGGATTTCTATGGCAGATACTGAGGAGTGAAAGTTACTCTAAGGATAAGACTCCCTATAAAATGGATCTCGGTGATGTAATGATCAATCTCAATAAAAAACATGCTTCAAATGTGATATATAAGGAGCTACTTAACAGTGGATTGGATAATCAAGAAATGAATAAACGAAGAGTTCTAATAGATTCTGTTGCGATAGAACAAGATGATTATGTCCAATACTTATTTGATCAAATAATCAAAAATCCAGGAGAATTTGGCATTAATAAAAAAGCTGCGCTAAGATATGTTGATGCAGCAGAGGCCTTGGCTCTAATTAATCCTACTCATCCAAAGTCTGCACAACACCTTTATGGAGCTGCGGAGGTAGCAAGGGGGATGCGTACCATGCCGAAAGCTTTAAGTCTTTATGATTGGGTATTAGAAGACTATCCAAACTATGAAAAAGCGTCTACAGTACTATTTATAAAAGGTTTTATTATGGAACAGGAATACAAAAGAGCTGATGAGGCAGAGCAATTATATCGTGAGTTCTTAGAAAAGTATCCTGACCATCAGATGGCGTCGAGTGCCAAATTTCTCTTAGACAATCTCGGAAAGTCTGAAGAAGAAATTCTTAGAGATATAGAAAATAAAAAGGTCAATTAAAACTGAATCTCTTTTTTGAAATAGGGCTTCAATCGATTCCCTTTGACATCAACCTCTGCTAATAGATAATACTTGGAATTAGCATTTTTTAAGAATTTGGCAGTTTTGCTTAAGCCTTGATATATAAAATTTTTATTTCCCCACTCTTCGATATCCGATTGAATTAGAACAAAGGGTACTGCGAAATCAACTCTTATTATCTCCTCAGAATGGATGGCTTTATTGATAGTCAAACTCTTTGAGCCAATTTCGAATTCTTCAACAAGCTTGGATTTCCTTCTTCCTCTTGTGTACTTTTCAGTGACCGCAATGTTTATTGTAGTGATGTATTGGTCTGATTTACTACTTAAGATAAGAGAGCCAGACACTATTTTAGTCTTTTTATCAATGTTTATCTCGTCATCAAATGTGACTTTCACACCTTCGACTCCAAGCCAGTTTTTTAGTTTATCGATCATAATATGGTACAATAACACCAATATTGTTAATCTCGGTTCTCAAAGCAGCAGATTTTTCGACCGAATACAACTATTTAAAGATGTAACACATCAATTCATGAATCTGTAATGCCAGCTATTTTTAATAGGACGTAACCAAGAACTGAAGAATTCTTGTTTTGTTTTTACTAAGCTATTAAATACCAAAGAGTCTTCAGAAATAATCTCTTTGGACTTATAATCTGACAAATCATTCATATTGACAGAAACAACTTGATTTTCAATTAGAAAAAGAAAATTCTCTCTATCAAAAATATTTGCGTCTAATTGATCCCCGATATTCTTAACATGGCGAGTAAGCGCATCAATAGAACATCCAGATGCACTATTGGAATTTTCTTCATCCAAAAAAATTGCAATAAATCGATTGTAAAACACTCCTCCATAAGCAGACAAGGTCTTATTGTGAGCTGTCCATTGTTGAAGAAAAAGTCTCAAATATTCATTGGCTTGTAATATCTCTCGTTCTTTTAAATCTCTCACTGATTGAAAAATCCAGACACGAGAGCTCTCACTCATCATTTCTATCTCGATTGGAATATTGTCTAAAGTATAACTATAAACCATTGGACTGAACGATTAGCTCGGAGATATCATAAACCATTACATCGTCTTGTTTTTCTTTTGCCTTAAGCCCATCCATCAACATGGTAATACAAAAAGGACAATTGGCTGCAATTATATCTGGATTTGTCTTTAGAGACTCCTCCACCCTTTCTGTGTTAATTCGTTTATCTCCTGGTTCATCTTCTTTAAACATTTGGGCTCCACCTGCTCCACAACATAATCCATTCTCTCTTTTTCTATCCATTTCTATGAAGTCAGTATCAAGTTCATTTAGGATTGCTCTTGGCGCTTCATATTCGCCATTTATTCTTCCTAAGTAACAACTGTCATGATATGTTACTCTTTTACCTTTAAATTCACCTCCCTCTATTTTTAACTTCCCTTCTTCAATTAATTGTTGTATTAATTGAGTGTGGTGTAATACTGTGAATTCTCCACCTAATTTTGGATATTCATTTTTTAGTGTATTAAAACAATGTGGACAAGCAGTTACTATCTTTTGAACTTCATATGACTTCATAGTTTCAATATTTTGAATTGCCGTCATTTGAAATATGAACTCATTGCCAGCACGACGAGCAGGATCACCTGTACAACTTTCTTCGTTCCCTAATATGGCAAAACTTATACCTACTGAACTTAATATTTTAGCAAAGGCCACAGACACTTTTTTAGCCCGAGCATCGAAACTACCAGCGCAACCCACCCAAAACAATATTTCTGGTTTCTCGCCACTTGCAACGTATTCTGCGATTGTTTTTACTTTCATCTATTTTAGATTTTCATGCTTGATTTGATGGTATTAATTTAATTCGTTTTTCCAATCGTCCCTATTATCAGGAATTTGCCAAACTGCTCCACCATTCTCTATAGAGTTGAACATAGGGAGCCAATCAGAAGGTCCTGCAGAATTAGTCAATAAGTCATACCTTCTCAATTCTAAGATTGGTTCCAATGGATTGATTAACACAGGGCAAGCCTCGACACACGCATTGCAAGATGTACACGCATATATTTCCTCATCTGAGATATAATCAAAAAGGGATTTGCCGTCATCAAAATTTTCTTTAGATAAAACATTTTTTTCCTGTGAATCATCAGAAATGAATTCGATATTTCCCGAACGTATTTTTCCTCCAACCTCTTCTGCTCTATCACGTATGTCCATCATTATTTTTCTAGGGGACAACTTTTTTCCAGTAATATTCGCAGGGCATACTGATGTACACCTTCCACATTCGGTACATGTATATGCCTCCAAAATGTTTTTCCAACTTAATCCAGTAACGTCTTTTGCTCCAAATTCCGGAATATCATCTCCCATTTCTGATTCTGTTTCCTCTATTAGGCCCATCATCGATTTTACTTCATTCATTATTTCGGGCATATTGTTCATTTCTCCTCTGGATCTTTTCTTAGCAAAATATACATTAGGAAAAGCGAAGAATATATGAAGATGCTTAGAGTATGGGAGATAAGTAATGAAACCAAACACTACTAAAATATGCAACCACCATCCAAACCTTTCTATCAAGTGTAGTGTGCCTACATCAAATCCACCAAACAAAGTGGGTCCTAGCCAACTACTTACCGCTAAGTAGCCAGTATCTGGATAGTGAGCAGGATCTGATTTTTGTAGCAATACATCAGCTCCATTCATACTAAAAATTCCAATAATAAGAAGTAGCTCTCCAACTAAGATCAGATTACCATCAAGTTTTGGCCAGCCATTCATTTCTGGCTTGATAAATCTTGGTAGCTTTAAAATATTTCTCCTCCATAAGAATATAATAGTAGAGACAAATGCTAATAATGATAATATCTCAATGAAGCTTATAATTACTGGATATAAAAGCCCAATCTTGTCAGCAAAGAACCTATGAACTCCTCCGATACCATCAATAAAAATTTCAATAAGCTCAATTTGAGTCATTAAAAACGCCACATATATAAATAGGTGCAGTATGGCAGGAATAAAACGCTTGAACATCTTTTTTTGACCAAAAGCAACTAATAACACATTTTGCCACCTCCAAGGCTGGTCACCATCGATTATCTCTTCTCTACCAAGCTTTATATTTTTCAGAATCGCCCCAAATTGTTTGAAGGCTAATCCAAATACAATAATGGATAATAAAATAAACACTATTTGTGACATAAAAGAGTCATTTAGATTTTGTTATATATTCCAGATACATTAAAACTAACACTTATTATCTTGCATGCTTATTAATACACTTGGCTAATAACCTAAATCAATTTTAATGATAATTCTCAATGATAAACAAATCAACCAAAAGGTGAAAAGATTGGCATTTGAAATTATTGAACAAAATGTAAAAGTCGATCAGATTTATCTTGCAGGAATTAATAAAAATGGATTCGCTTTTGCCAAACTTCTTAAAAATGAATTAGAATTAATAAAGAGGAGCAAGATTAATATAGAATTAATAAGTGTATTATTAGATCCTTCCAATCCCGTAAAAAAGGAGGCTGAATTAAGCATAGAGCAAAAATTGCTTAAGGGGAAAGTGGTCATATTGGTCGATGATGTCGCCAATACCGGCCGTACCCTATTCTATGCGTGTAAACCATTCATGAGTATACTTGTAAAGAAGTTGAAAATTGCAGTTCTTATCGATCGGATGCATAAGTCTTTTCCTATAAAGGTGGCTTATACAGGTATGTCACTTGCAACAACATTAAGTGATAATATTGTTGTTGATATCAAAAAGAAGTCAAATTATTCAGTTATTATAGAATAATCGGTAGTTATATCTCATATTGATAAATTTCTTATTTGAAAATTAACAATTGGTTAATGTGTATAAGTTATTTTTGCAGTCGTTGAAATAACTATTGTTTAATACATACAAAACCAAACTATGAGAAAGTTAATCTTTACTCTATTTTCTTTATTACTCTATGCAAGTTTAGTTGCACAAACTACAGTTACTGGGACACTTATAGATGCTCAATCTGATGATCCAATTATCGGAGCGAGTATTATGAACAGGGCCACTTCAGAAGGGACTATTAGTGATGTTGATGGCACTTTTAGTCTAACACTATCTGATAATACAGGAACTTTATTCATTAGTTATCTGGGTTATGCGACTCAGTCGATCAAATTAGATGGATCTCAAACTACTTATAACTTAGGGAACATAGTTGTTGAACCAAGTTCAGTCGGATTAGAAGAGGTTGTCGTGACAGGTGTAATGGATATTGTTAGGGACAGAAGAACTCCCGTTGCCGTATCAACTATCGGTACAGCCGAAATTCAGGCTAAAGGAGGAAATGTTGAATTCCCAGAATTGATGAAATCTACTCCTTCTATATATGTCGCAGGACAATCTGGTGGATATGGAGATTCTGAAGTATTTACTAGAGGATTTGACCAAACGAACACAGCATTTTTATTAAATGGTCAACCTATTAATGGAATGGAAGACGGTAAAATGTACTGGTCAAATTGGTCAGGTATGACTGATGTAGCAACCGCTGTACAAGTACAAAGAGGATTAGGATCGTCTAAGTTGGCCATTTCATCAGTTGGAGGTACTACTAACATAATTATGAAATCCACTGAACAAAATCAAGGTGGATCTGTGAGCTTCTTACGAGGTAACGATAATTATAATAAAATAACTGCATCGTATAACACTGGTCTAATCAATGATAAATTTGGTTTGACAGTATTATTAACTCATTGGCAAGGTGATGGATGGTCTGATGGAACAGCAGGTCAAGGGCAGAATTATTTTGTATCAGCAGGATATAAAGCTTCGGAAGATCATAATTTTAATTTTCTACTTACTGGTGCGCCACAATGGCACCACCAACGATTTAATCAGAGAATATCTGATCATGAGAGAAGTGGAGAATTTAATATAAGACATAATGGAAACTGGGGATTACTAAATGGTGAAGAATTCTCTTCAAGAAGAAATTACTATCACAAACCAGTAGCAAACCTTAACTGGGATTGGAACTTAAATGAAAACTCATCATTATCAACAGTACTTTATGCTTCTTGGGGCCGTGGAGGCGGTAGTGGTGGAATTGGAAACAGAAACAATAGAATATTTACTTCTGATGGGCTTTGGGATTTTGACGCTATCATAGCGGCTAACCAAGCAGATAATGGCTCTGAAGAGTATGTACTACGTAATTCAGTAAATAACCATAGTTGGTATGGATTAGTTACTAATTATGAAACAACTCTATCTGAGAATCTAACTTGGAGTTTAGGGGCGGACTTAAGAACTTATAACGGTTCACATTTTAGAGAGGTAAGAGATTTATTAGGTGCGCCAGCCTATACTCAGAGAGCTAATGCTCGTTTTGGAGAAAGAGAAATAACTTCAGAGTATGCAGCAAATCCATGGTCTGGGTTATCTGATTTTGCAGATCTAGAGGATAGAATCGCATATAATAATGATGAGACTATATCTTATGCAGGCATATTCTCTCAATTAGAATATTCATCTGGTGCTTTTTCTGGATACTTTCAAGGTGCTTTATCAAACCAAAGTCACGTAAGATTTGAACTGTTTAATGAAACGGAAGCAAATGAAGAATCTGAAAAAGTGACCAACTTAGGTTATAACGTTAAAGGTGGATTTAGTTATGAGTTGAATGAAAATAGCAATATCTTCTTCAATACTGGTTATTATCAAAGACAACCTTTTCATGATAATATCTACCTGAATTTTAGCAATTTCGTTAATCCGGTTACACAATCTGAAAAGATTTTTGGTTTAGAAGCGGGATATAAGTATTCAACACGTGACTTTGCCTTAAACTTAAACGTTTATAGAACCTCTTGGAAGAATAGAGCATCAACAAATGTTTTGAGAGAGGGAGATGCTCTTCCTAACGGAATAATTGTTGGTGCCGAGGATGTATTCCAAAATGCTATTCAAGATCAGTTACATTCGGGAATAGAGTTAGATTTCTCATATGATTTTCAAAGTAATTTGAGATTAAAAGGTTTCGCGTCTATTGGTGATTGGAAGTATGATGGTGATATAAGATCACAATACTTTGATGACGAGCGTCAGCTGATTTTAGAAAATTCAGGAGAAGCAATTGATGGAAACAAGGTAGGTGGTTCTGCTCAAACAACTTATGGTTTAGGATTAGATTATAAAGCTACTTCTGCTCTAAGATTTGATTTGGATTATATTCAATATTCAAATCTTTATTCTCGAGTGAGTGCTGATAGAGGAGAATTAAAGTTACCTTCTTTTGGCCTTATGGATTTAGGTGTATCATATAATTTCTCTTTAGCTAATGGTAAGTTACTTAGGTTAAGAGCAAATATTTATAACCTTTTGGGTAAGGAATATATTTCAAGAGCAACTTCTGCTACGCCTGCAAGTGATGTAGAAAGTGAAAACTGGAATGGTGTAAACAAAAGCAACTTTGTAATATTCGGAAAAACTCGTACTTGGAATATTTCAGCTAAATATCAATTCTAATTAGAATATAAAGCATAATCAAAAAGGGGATATTCTGATTAATCAGAATATCCCCTTTTTTATATAATTACTTTATCTAAATAATAAATAAAATCAGTTCGTACAAAATACTTATTTATGAAATCGTTCTGAATACTCTTTAATAGGCCTCAACAACTCATTAACACCGTCGATCAAAGGAGCAACAACGGGTATTTCTAATTCTTTTTCCATAATTATCATAATATTTCTGAGTTCGTCTTTCTTAAGTGACTGATTACTCACGGTTATAGCTATGACCTCCGCTCCATATTGATTTATCAACTTTATTTCGTCACGGACAGATGGCAATAAAATTTTAAGGTCTTCATATCCTTCAAAATAAATTCGTTCAGGTGCAACTTGTAAAATTACCGCTTTAGCATTACCCGAAAGTAGAAATTCGCTACCTCCAGGCCCAGAAGGATTCCTGAGAGAGGATTGACCTTCTATTAAGATTAAATCAGGCTGCTCTTCATCAAAACACGTTACAATCGATTTTTCTATTTCGCCACTTATAAAGTCATTTAATGTTGAATCGAATATAAATCCATGTTTATACCCCTGCATCCAACCAGTCTGCCCTGTATATATCATTTCAGTCTTTATGCCATTATTATTGCACATCTCATAAAGAAAACCCGCTGTTGTTCTTTTTCCCAAAGCACAATCAACCCCTAAAACAGCAATTATCGGACACTTTACATCAAAGATAGTTCCATGCCAAAAATGCAATTCACTTATCTTTTTGGGTTTTCGTATATCTATTAACTGAATGTCAGCCTGAGTAGCCATTTCTTTAATTTCGGCCATTTCATTTAAATAATCATGAAGACCGTTTACTATATGACATTTAGCTCTTATGGCATCTTTTATTTCTTCTTTAAAAGACTCTGGCATTAATCCGCCATGAGTAGCTACACCAATTATGAGGTATTCAATATCCTTGTGTTGAGCTAATGCTGAATTTACAGATTCATAGATATTAATATTATTCTCTTTCCCATCCATCACTACACCGGCATCTTGACCAACGAATTTATTGTCAATTATAGCAGCTATTTCAAACCTCGATGTGTGACGCATTAAACCATGACAGGTTTTTGCGTTAACAGTATTTAATAATCCATGTGTAATTACAAGTGCTTTACCTTTATTCATATTATCTTATTAATCTATTAAGTCAACTCCCAATCCGTATTTTGTTCGATCTGGTATCATTATTCCATCTACAACTTGGAATCCTCCTTTGGCTATATCCTTGGACAGATCAAAACTACCATCTAAATCTAAGTATTTTGTATTGCTACAGCTTAAGGCGGTATTAAGCGCCGCCGAAATACTAATACAACTTTCATCCATACAGCCCCACATAAGATCTATATTTTGTAAAGCAGCCATTTCGCTTATTCTCAGTCCAGATGTGATACCACCACATTTCATCAACTTGATATTAAATATTCCATAGGGTAAAGGAGGATTACTCAATCTTAAGGCGTCTTTGGTATTAATCAAATCCTCATCTCCTGCACACTTTTTTCTTATAGACTCCTCTACTTGAGACATTTGATGCGAACTTCCTTGCAAAAATGGCTGTTCAAAAAATTCCACAGGTGCAGCCGCTGTTTTGTCAATGAAATCTTGAAGTTGAATAACTGAGAATCCTTGATTAGCATCTACTCTTACTTTGATATCTTTTGGTATACATTCTTTCAACTTAATATACCTCTCTAAATCAAGTTCATACTCAGTACCTATCTTTAGTTTTATAATCTTAAAGCCATTTGTGATATATTCTTTAGCTTCCTCGATAGTTTCTTCAATTCCCTTTATGCCAATAGTTATAGAAGTATGAATATTAGCTTTCTTTATGCCAAGTAGTTCTGAAATATGAATTTTATTTTGCTTACAGAATAAATCATATAATGCCATATCTATTGCCGCTCTTAGGGCAGGCTGGTTATAAAATTTTGAGCGAATTTCCTTAATAAGTAATGGGTAGGTACATATTTTCTTACCTTCTAATATTTCAGCGATTTCATCTCTCTTGGCAACAAAGTTAGTATCTGCTTTCTCACCAGTGACGTGAATAGAAGAGCTTCCCGAGCCTAATCCATAAAGGCCATTGTCGCTTTCTATTTTTATGAAAATATTTTGAATATCGTAATGCGTAGTATATGTAATAGTATATGGACGAGACAATTCCATATTTTCCTTCCAGTAGTCAATCCTTTTAATGATCATTCTAAAGTTATTGGATCGAAAACTACTTAAATTCTACTAATAATTCACAAGTGGTGTAAGGCTATTTATTGCTAATTTATTCAAACAAAAAAGGCTGGATAAAATCCAGCCTTTTCGAGTATCTTAATATCTCCTGTCATATCCACCGCCTCCACGGTTTCCGCCGCCATAACCGCCTCGTCCTCCACCGCCTCCACGGTTGAAGCCACCTCGGCCGCCGCCACCTCCTCCTCCAGGAGGATTAGCTTTTTTAACGACGATTTGTCGTCCGTCTAACTCAGAGTCATTAAGATCAGCAATTGCTGCTAATGCTTCTGCATCGTTAGGCATTTCTACGAATCCGAATCCCTTGGATCTTCCAGTTTCTCGGTCCATAATTACTTTAGCTGAATCTACGTCTCCAAATTGTTCAAATAAAGACTGTAGTTCATCGCCAGTTGTATCGTAAGACAACCTTGCTACAAAAATGTTCATTAAATAAAAAATTAAAATAAAAAAATGAGGTAAATGTGATATGACAATAAATCAGTGAGATGTATTCTTCTATCAATATTATCCCGTATAAAAAACAAAAATACTTCTTTTTAATTACTAATGTTATATAATTATAATATGTAATATGAAAAGATAATATTAGTGGAGCTGGGGAGATTCGAACTCCCGTCCAGACAAAGCGCTAAAGAGCTTTCTACATGCTTATCTAATACTTAATTTTTCGATCATTTTGAGATGTATCAGCAATCTATAAAAATGACTTATCTTCTTAATTTTCAACTTGTATCCGAAGCACTATACTTATCTATCCTGAGGGTTTTATGATATGCGACATCTCAATATATCAGGAGTCAAGAGAGTGGCATAAAAGCTTTCTAATTCCTTGAATTAGGCAGCTAAGGCGTAATTTCTTTCGCCAATTATAATATAATCATCATTTATTAACGGAGTAAATGATTACTTCTCCGGCATGCTTACTAATCAACCATCTTTCCTGTCGATTCCATTCAGCCCCATTATTTCAAACAACTTGTGTTATAACGAATACAAAAATTATAATGTTCCCTTATTGAACTTTATTTTTTAAAAAGTTGATTATGTTATTGTAAATGCGTTTTTCAATATTCCCAGTCGCTTTTTCAAATTTTCTTCCCGTCAAAATTTCATAAAGAGAAATATATCGATCGCTTACTTTGTTTATAAATTCTATAGGCATTACAGGCATTTTTTGACCTTCCAGACCTTGAAAATTATTGTCCATTAACCACTCACGAACAAACTCTTTAGAAAGCTGTTCAGGAGATTCGTTTTTCACAAAATTTAAATTATAACTATCTAAATAGAAATATCTACTACTATCTGGCGTATGTATTTCATCAATAAGATATATCTGACCCTCATATAACCCAAACTCATACTTTGTATCTACCAATATGAGTCCTCTCTTATTAGCCATCATTTGGCCTCTTTCAAACAATTGACGCGTATACGTCTCTAATTTTTCGTACGTATTAAGATCGATAATTTGACGCTCAATTATTTCTTCTTTGCTGATATCCTCATCATGACCACTGTCAGCTTTGGTGGCTGGTGTAATGATTGGCTTAATGAATTTTTCATTTTGTCGCATTCCCTCCTTGAGAGGAATGCCACATAACATTCTTTTTCCCGCTTTATATTCTCTCCAAGCATGTCCAACCAAATATCCACGAATTACCATTTCGATTCTAATAGGTTCGCATTCTATACCAATTGAAACATTTGGATCAGGATTACTGCGTAACCAATTAGGTACGATATCTTCGGTTTCTTTTAAAAAGTAACTGGCGATTTGATTTAATACTTGTCCTTTATATGGTATAGGCTCTGGCAGGATATGATCGAATGCGGAGATTCTATCAGAAGCAATAGCTATGAAGTGCTTATCGACTATATAAACATCGCGTACTTTTCCTTTGTAAACCTTTTGTTGTTTATCAAAATGATAATCAGTATGTTTTAATGCCAATTCAGTAGTATTAAATATTTCTAAGAGATTTTCGCTCCAAAATAATTTCCTTTAGTTCTTTAATCTTTTGATATTCTTCAGGCATTACTTTTTTTACCATTTCTTTTATCGCAAAGAATTTACCTTTATCAATACCAGGTAAGGCTTCCTTGACTAAAGATTTGACCACTTTCATATCATGTTTTAAAAGTCCTCTTATTGAAGGTATGTTATGCCAATCACCTTCTATCGCTAAAGTTTGATCATCGAGTTCAATAAGATCATAATTTGAATTAGTTTTGAATTCGTGAAGATCTACTTCTGGGAATTTCCAAACGTTTGTCTCTGACGATAAATCATTTTCTATCAAGAAGATTTCATAACCTTTCTCATGACATCTATATATAACCAGCCTTGCATAATTGATGATACTCATAAACCAAATTTAATAAGTATTTACTAATACTATATGAGATGTTCGATAATACAATAACTCAAACCGACTATAAATAAGTCTTTAACTTTATTGTCAGTTTTGACAAGTTCTGTTAATACTCTAGTCTGGTCTAAAGCAGCCGTATCATCTGTGCTAATACTAATTACGACTTCTTCTTTATAAACCGTTGGAATCATTGAACCTTTAGAATGAATATCTATGGAAATTTGACCAATTTCTGAATTGCTCAATACTAACTTCTCCTTAACATCAACTGTTCCAAAAGACTTATCATTTTTATCTATTGTGATATTATCTTTTGATACATTAATAATATATAAATCCTTATTGCGCTTTAGCCCAATTAGTTTTTTATTGGTATCAGAATAGGATTTAAGAACAAAACCCAGAATGGGTTCATGATAAATTGAATAGATTACACCTTCTTCTAATTCTCCGAATAAGGTTTTCTTTACATTGGATTCTCCAGTTCTGGAAATCAAACTAAGTTCATCAAGGTTCCAAGGACTTAAATCCATTACTTTGAGCATTGAGATAATGTGCTCTCTATCTCTACTTATCACAGATTTAGTATTACTTAGGCCTTTTTTGAAATCATAAAAGAGATAGAATATATACCCCAACGCTATGATTCCTAAACCAACTACTAAGAATAGAACCATCTTAAAATTCCAGTGATAATTCCACCTTTCAGTGGAATTATTGTCCTAAATAAGATTTAAGACTATTCTTATTTACTGATTTTCTCAGTCTCCTAATGGCTCTTTCTTTTATTTGACGTACTCTTTCTCTTGTCAATCCATATAATTCCCCAATTTCTTCTAAAGTCATGGCTTTACGCCCTTTGAGTCCGTAATAAGCACCTAACACTTCAACTTCACGAGGCGATAACATGGATAGACCATACTTGACTTCATCTTTAAGTGATTCTTCCATTAGTGCCAAATCTGGGGATCCTTGAGTATCGAAAGTTAATAGGTCGAGCATAGTTGCATCACCATCATCTCCACCGACAGGGGCATCAAATGACAAATGCCTGCTCCCACTTTGTTTCATCTTCACAACATCTTTAGCCTTCATGTCTAACAATTCGGCTAATTCTTCATCAGAAGGCTCACGCTCAAATTCTTGCACAAAAGAAACAACCGCCTCGTTCACTTTGTTATAAGAACCTACTTTGTTAAGAGGCAATCGAACAATACGAGCATATTCCACTATAGATTGTAATATTGATTGACGTATCCACCAAACCGCATAGGAGATAAATTTGAATCCTTTTGTTTCATCAAATCTTTTTGCGGCTTTCATAAGTCCAACATTACCCTCATTGATAAGGTCACTTAGAGAAAGTCCTTGATTTTGATATTGTTTAGCTACTGATACTACAAATCTCAGATTAGCTTTTGTCATACGCTCTAAGGCTTCTTTGTCGCCTTCACGAATTTTTTTAGCTAAATCCGCTTCTTCATCAGCAGTTAATAAATCAATCTTACTAATATCGTTGAGATATTTATCAAGTGCTAAACTCTCTCTATTCGTTATTTTATTTGTAATCTTCAGCTGTCTCATATAGCTATAAACTGTATATAATCAGTAATATTTTTTGGGTACTTGACTTTATTGTAAAAAAAATGTAAGTCAGATATTATGTATACAACTAAAAGCCCCAAATAGTTTCTATTCGAGGCTCATTTTTTGAATTATTTATAAAAAATATATTTCTAATTCTTTTCTGGCCTTGGTTTTCTTTCTGGCTTTGGTAAAAGAGCCTTGCGAGAAAGTTTCATCTTGCCAGATTTAGCATCTATACCAATCAATTTTACTCTAACTGGATCACCTTCTTTGAACACATCTTCTACCTTTTCTATCCTCGAATGAGATATTTCACTTACATGAAGAAGTCCACTCTTGCCCATAAAATCAACAAAAACACCATAAGGCATAACGCTTGCCACAACAGCATCATATTCATCCCCCACTTCTGGTTTATAGGCAATGTCTTGAACCACTCTGGTCGCTTCTTTTAGTCCCTCTGCTTCAGGTGAGAAAATACTCACTATACCTTTACCATCAACTTCTTCAATATTAATGGTGGTACCTGTTTTAGCTTGTAACTCCTGAATAACTTTACCCCCAGGCCCTATTACAGCACCTATGAATTCTTTGTCGATAGAGAATTCTACCATTCGAGGTGCGAAATCCTTAGGTTCAGCTCTTGCAACATCAATAGACTTTGACATTTCATCTAATATATGTAGACGTCCTGCTCTTGCCTGCAATAATGCTTGTTCTAATATCTCATAAGGAAGGCCGTCAATCTTTATATCCATTTGACAAGCACAGATACCATCTCTAGTCCCTGTGACTTTAAAATCCATATCACCTAGTGCATCTTCATCTCCTAATATATCAGATAGTATTATATGGTTATCACCTTCTGAAATCATACCCATAGCTATACCGGATACTGGCTTAGATACGGGGATTCCTGCATCCATCAATGCCATAGATCCTGCGCAAACTGTCGCCATAGAACTTGAACCGTTAGATTCTAAAATGTCTGATACAAGTCTAACTGTATATGGACTATCTTCTGGCAATACCTGCCTAAGAGATCGCCCAGCTAAGTTTGCATGACCTACCTCTCTTCTTCCTGGACCTCTCATAGGTCTAACCTCTCCTACTGACAATGCTGGGAAATTATAGTGGAGTATAAATTTATCATATCCAGTAGATAATGCAGTATCCACCATTACTTGATCTAATTTTGTACCCAATGTGCACGATGTAAGGGATTGTGTTTCACCTCTCGTAAAGATTGCAGATCCATGTGCTGATGGTAAATAATCAATTTCAGTCCATATAGACCGTATTTCGTCTGACTTTCTACCATCAAGCCTAACTCTATCTTTGAGCACTACATCTCTAATCGTAGACTTCTTAACTTTATCAAAATATGCACTCAAGTCCTCACCATTTTCTTCCAGCCATTCTTCTCCTTTATCTTCTAATATCTGCTCCTTAAGGTGCTCTTTTATTTCCGTAAGTAGTTGCTTGCGATCCTTCTTATTGTGTGCTCCTCTGGTAACTTCAGTTACTTTGTCTACAACATGTTTCTTAACCAAATCAAGCAATTCTTCATTAACCTCAGGCAAAACAACTTCTCTCTTAATTGTTGCTGACTCGCCTACCTTATTAGCTAAATCTAATTGTGCATTACATTGAACTTTAATTGCTTCATGTCCAATTTTAATGGCCTCAATCAACTCTTTTTCGTCACATTCTTTGGATTCTCCTTCAACCATCATTACATTATCCAAAGTAGCAGCCACTATTACATCAAGTGTAGCTTTTTCGAGTTGATCTCTAAGCGGATTGACTATGTACTCTCCATCTATTTTAGCAACTCTTACTTCTGATATGGGTCCAGCGAAAGGTATATCAGAAACCGCCAACGCAGTTGATGCAGCCAAAGCTGCATAGGCATCAGGACAAATATTGGGATCTGCCGATATCATGTTAATGATGACTTGGGTATCATTCATATAACCGTCAGGAAATAATGGCCTTATAGCCCTATCTACTAATCGACAGATTAAAATTTCGTATTCACTTAATCTTGCTTCTCTTCTGAAAAAGTTCCCTGGAATTCTTCCTGCAGCGGCATATTTTTCTTGATAGTCCACTGATAACGGAAAAAAACTTTGACCTTCTCTTGCCTCATGTGCTGAGACAACTGAAGCGAATAACATCATTTTACCTACCCGTACAACAGCTGATCCATGTGCCTGTGCTGCCAACTTTCCAGTCTCTAATACAACCTCTTGTCCATCAGGCAAACTGAAAGATGTGGTCGTAGGAATTTTTAAACCCATATATTTTTTTTGTGAATTGCTTTAAGTGTACAAATTTACACATTAAATCACATATTAAAGAAAAGTATATATAAGAACGTAAATTTTACGTCTGCTTTCAAATTAGACTATTTTCTAATGCCTAACTTTTCTATTAAATCTCTGTATTTCTGAATATCCTGCTTCGCCAGATATTTCAATAGTCTTTTTCTTTTCCCTACAAGTGTTAATAGGGAGCGTCTGCATGAGTGATCTTTTTTATTCGATCTTAAATGATCCGCAAGATTGTTAATTCTAAATGTGAATAGAGCTGCTTGAGCTTCAATAGAGCCTGTGTTTTTAGAAGATCCTCCGTATTCTGCGAAAATCTCTTCTTTCTTTTCGTTTGTTAAATATGTTGCCATTGTTTTTAATTTTACCAAAAGTGATTACAAAAATCTAAGTTTAGCGGCGCAAAAATACATTATTTATTCTAATATATTCGCGGAAATTTTGCTACCTCTTTTGCTACTCATATTCCTTTGCTTTATCCCATAGAATATCCATTTCCTCTAAGCTCATCTCCGACAACATTTTGGGAGACTTCTTTTCTATATATTCTATTCTATATTTGAATTTTCTATTTGTGAGATCCAATGCTCTGTTGGCATCTATACCATTGAATCTCGCATAGTTAATTAATGAAAATAAAATATCCCCAAATTCTTTTGTGGCTTCCTCTTTATCCTTTTTATCCAAAGCTATCCTGAATTCTTGCATTTCCTCATCAACTTTCTGCCATACCTCTTCTGAGTTGCTCCATTCAAAACCCACTTGAGCAGCCTTTTCTTGCATTCTTTGCGCTTTAATGATTGCAGGAAGCGAGTTTGGCACACCTTGCAAAACAGATTTTTTTCCTTCAGACATTTTAATTTTCTCCCAATTCTTTTTAACCGTATCAGCATCAGAGACTTCAATGTCGCCATAGATATGAGGATGTCTTCTAATTAGCTTATCGCAGACTGCGTTTAATGCATCAGCTATATTAAATTCTTCCTTTTCTTCTCCCATTTTTGAATAAAAAATCATATGCAATAACACATCGCCAATTTCTTCTTTAATATCTGCGTAGTTTTTACCCTCTATCGCATCTATCAATTCATAGGTTTCTTCTACTGTGAGGGAGCTCAAACTTTCAAAAGTCTGTTTTTTATCCCATGGACATTTCATACGGAGGTCGTCCATTATCAATAACAACCTCTTAAAAGCTTTGAGTTTTTCTTCCATTTCTCTATTATGAGGGTAATCTTAAATAGTTATGTTTTATTTAACCAATTATAATTGAACGAATATGTAATATCCACATACCTTTGTTCATTTAGTTATAAAGATTAAAAGATATTATAATATGTCATATTTCTTGACCATTTTACTCATCATTGGATGCACGTTTGGATTATCATTTGTCCTTATCAATATTCGGCATATTATGACCGGGAATGAATTCAGAGGAACCTGTGCATCTAATAATCCAATGATAAAGAACAATTTAGGAGAATGTACGGTCTGTGGTAAAACACCTGAAGAGGATTGTAAGATGCCTGAAGTGAAACCTACTTAGTAAAATTTAATAAAAGAATAGTGAGAAAGCACTCTTTATTTCTAACCGTATTTATAGTTATAAGTTCTATTTCTTGGGCACAAGCTCCACACAAACCTAATTCTGTTGCCATATATGAATCGCTGGAGAAATTAAACTTCTTAGGGTCTGTCTTGTATTTTGCTGCCCATCCTGATGATGAAAATACTCGCTTGATATCTTATTTGTCCAATCATTATAACGCCCGGACCGCTTATCTATCTCTTACGAGAGGTGATGGAGGTCAAAATCTGATTGGAGCAGAGATAAGAGAACAATTGGGTGTCATAAGAACCCAAGAGTTGTTAGAGGCCAGAAAAATTGATGGTGGACAACAGTTTTTTACCAGAGCGAATGATTTTGGTTATAGCAAGCATCCCAATGAAACCTTAGCTATCTGGAATAAAGATGAAGTAGTGCATGATGTCGTAAAAGTAATTAGAGAGTTTCAGCCTGACATAATTATAAATCGGTTTGATCATAGAACACCAGGGAGAACTCACGGTCATCATACAAGTTCAGCTATGCTTTCAGTCGAAACCTTTGACATAGCGGCTGATCCAAATTTTGATGCTGATAGAATTGGTCATCTTAAACCGTGGCAAACTCGTAGAATTTTTTTTAACACCTCCTGGTGGTTTTATGGTAGTAGAGAGAATTTTGATAGCGCAGATAAAACTAATATGCTCTCAGTGGATGCTGGTGTATATTACCCTGCAAAAGGACTTTCAAATAATGAAATTGCAGCATTGTCAAGATCTATGCATAAAAGTCAAGGATTTGGAAGTACCGGAACACGTGGTAGTC
Source organism: Saprospiraceae bacterium (assembly GCA_020629515.1). GTDB lineage: Bacteria > Bacteroidota > Bacteroidia > Chitinophagales > Saprospiraceae > GYS-P2D. Next base: position 31,937 of record JAHDDE010000037.1, read on the forward strand.
AGACGGAGTATTTAGAATTGGTTAAGGGAGACTTACCATTGAATAAGGAGAATCTCTTTGATGGTATAAATACGACTTGGTCAAGGCTTAAGGGTGGAGCTCCCATTGGACAAAAAATAGATCAGTTACTTTCCAATTTTAATTTCAATATGCCTTCACAGCATATCATCAAATTACTCGATATCCGTCAAGACATAATAAACTTAGACGATTCGCATTGGAAAAATGTAAAACTAGGAGAGATAAACCAAATTATTAAGGCTTCTTGCGGCTTATACTTAGAAGCCAAAGCCGATACACCTGTAGCCCTTAAAGGAAATAGTGTTGAAATTGTAGTTGAAGCAATTAATAGATCGCAAGCATTTATAAAACTTGAATCGATACAGATTAAAAATGATGTGTATGAAGTATTAGACACTTTGGCCAATAATGAATCAAAAAGATTTGATTATATCAGCAGGATAAGTGAGGAAGAAAAATTTAGTAATCCTTATTGGCTTAATGAACCAGGTTCATTAGGTATGTATTCTGTATCTGACGACAATTTAATTGGTTCACCCTTCAATCAAAGTAACTTAACAGTTAAGATAAATGCAACTATCGAAAATCAATCTTTTGTTTTTGAGCTTCCTTTGATATATAAGTCTAATGATCCAGTTGATGGAGAGGTTTATGAGCCTTTTGTTATTATGCCTAAAGCATCAATAAAGTTTACTGATCCAGTCTATATTTTTCCCGATAGAGAAGTGAAGACAATAGTTTGTGAAATAAAATCATTTGCTGATACTTTAAATGGAAATTTAGTTATTTCAGGCCCAAAAGCTTGGAACATTCAAACTAAAAATACGTCTGTTAATTTAATTGGCAAGGGATCTGTTGGACAATTTGAGTTTGAAGTTAAAGCACCATACCTGCAAGAGTCAGGTATCTTATCAGTAGAAATTATCACAAGTGATGGAGATAAAATAAACCAAACTATATCTGAAATAGAATATCCACATATTCCTAAACAATACGTGCTGTCCAATGCGGAAGCCAAAATAGAAAGAATCAATATCAAACGCCAAGGTGATAAGATTGCTTATGTAATGGGGGCTGGTGATAAAATTCCAGAAAGCTTGAATCAAATAGGCTATAAAGTAGACATATTAAGTGTACATGATATCACTATTGAAAATTTGAATAATTATGATGCGCTTATCATGGGAGTGAGAGCTTATAATACGGCACCTGAATTAAATCTCAAGAAAACTATTATTAATGATTATATGCTTTCAGGAGGAACGGTAATAGTCCAGTATAATACTAATCGTGGAGGCGTAAAAGGAGATGTTATTGCACCATATCCTATGGAAATTTCTCGTGATAGAGTCACTGATGAATATGCTTCTGTGTCTATGACGATACCTGATCATGAAGTTTTAAACTATCCTAATAAAATATCAAAAAGAGATTTTGATCAGTGGGTTCAAGAAAGAGGGTTATACTTTCCCAATAAATGGGATGAAAGGTACCAAGCACCATTAGCCTGTGCTGATAATGGAGAACCTTTGAGGAAAGGGGGATTACTCATTGCCGATGTTGGAGATGGACATTTCATTTATACTGGTTTTTCATGGTTTAGGCAATTACCTGCTGGTGTGCCAGGAGCATATAGACTTTTCGCTAACCTAATTTCTATTGGTAAGAATAATACGTCAACCACATCCTCAAACTAATGAATCCAGCAGATAAAAATTCTTGGGTTAAAAAGTATACAGGCGTTTTAGTTATTAACGCGCTTTATATTATACTCTTTTACATCATCACACAGATTTTTTAGTGATGCAGAATTTTGATTGGATTGTATTGGTCTTAACTCTTTTTGTGATAATAGCCTACGGCTTATACAAGTCGAGAACCAAACAAAATCTTGAGAGTTATCTTCTAGACAGTAATAGCGCTAAATGGTGGACAGTAGGCTTATCGGTGATGGCCACACAGGCCAGTGCAATAACTTTTTTAAGTACACCTGGTCAAGCTTATGCTGATGGGATGAAATTTGTCCAGTTCTATTTTGGTCTTCCTATCGCTATGGTCATTATTTGTTTGTTTTTTATACCTCGGTATAAGAAGCTTAAAGTGTTTACAGCCTATGAATTTTTAGAAAATAGGTTTGGACTGAATACCAGAGTTTTAACAGCTACACTCTTTTTACTACAAAGAGGGTTAGCAGCTGGTATCACCATATATGCGCCAGCTATTGTGCTATCAACAGTACTTAATATTGAGCTAAATTACATGGTGCTTTTGATAGGTGGATTAGTCATCTTATATACTGTAGTTGGAGGAACTAAAGCTGTAAATATTACCCAACAATATCAAATGATGATAATATTCATTGGTTTATTTACGGCCTTTTTTATAATTCTCAACAAACTTCCTGAGCAGCTATCATTTATAGAAACCTTAGAGCTTGCTGGAATAAGTGGTAAAATGGAAGTTTTAGACTTTTCTTTTAATCTCAATGATCGCTATACTTTCTGGACTGGAATTATAGGTGGTTCTTTCTTGGCATTATCCTATTTCGGTACGGATCAAAGTCAAGTTCAAAGGTATTTGACAGGTAGGTCAATAGACGAGTCTCGATATGGATTATTATTCAATGGATTATTTAAAGTGCCAATGCAGTTTTTCATATTGTTAGTTGGTATCATGGTATTTATTTTTTATCAATTTAACCCTTCTCCGATATTTTACAATTTGCAAGTCAAAGACCAGATGACTCAAAGTGTAAATGCAGATCAATTTATTTCATTGGAGCAAAGGCTAAAAGAAAATTCTATACAATTAAAGTCCGCATTAATCAAATATGGGGAGCACAGGAGCGAAAATGAAATAGAAGAAATAATTCAATTACAAGAAAATGAAAAATCATTAAGACAAGAAGCTAAAAGTTTAATTGCGATCACTTTGCCAAAAGCAGAGTCCAATGATAAAGATTATGTTTTTATTCATTTTATATTAAATAATCTTCCGGTAGGTTTGGTTGGATTGCTCTTAGCAGTATTCTTTTGCGCAGCGATGTCATCAACTGCTTCTGAACTAAACGCTTTAGCGTCGACATCTTTAATTGATATTTATAAAAGATTATTGAATCCTGAGCTCAATGAATCCCAATATGTTAGAGTTGCTAAAATGTTGACAATTGGATGGGGTTTGATAGCAATCGTTTTTGCCTCTGTAGCCTCGTTATTTGAGAACTTAATACAATTCGTTAACATTATTGGATCACTTTTCTATGGTACTATTTTAGGAGTATTTTTAGTGGCTTTCTTCTTTAAAAAGATCGTTTCTAATCAGGTGTTTTGGGCTGCAATTATTTCAGAGATTTTAGTTATCATTATCTATATGCAAGATTGGGTAGCTTTCTTATGGCTCAATTTAATTGGGTGTGTATTGGTTGTGTTTTTATCTCACATTATACCGCCAAAAACTATAAAATCAACTCTGTAACATTTGGCCTATGAAATATCTATCACTTTTGTTTTTAGGTCTTATAGCGCTGAAATGTACTAAAAACCCTAATAGTCTTGATAATCTGAACGGCACGTGGGTTTTAGAAGAATATTGCGTAAGCATTGGAGATAAAAACTGTCACTTGCAAAAAGCAGAAACGAGAAATATTTTTACAATAGAAGGAGAATCTTTCGTATTTGAATCTGATAGCCATTCTTGTTCTGGTAATTATGAATTGGTGGAAGACGCTTTGATATTCTCTAACATAGATCCCTCAGAATGTTTAAATGGTAGAATGTTTTTGAAAGTACTTGGTAGCTCAAGAATTGAAATAAATCCATTATGCTTCGAGCCCTGTAGATATATTTATAAAAAACAATAGGGCTCAAAAGATGATACACTTGAGCCCTATTGAAATATTTATAATAATCTGAATATTACATTGACCATTTCGAAATATTCTTAGTATTAATTTTTACATAGTCTTCATTCCCTGCTTCTTTAGCTAAATTCATTGATTTTTTAGCCACTTCTATGGCTTCTTTATGCTTGCCTAATTTAGCCAACACCTCAGATTCCATTCTTAACTGCCAAAATCTTGGATTTTCAGAATGTGTAGCTTTTTGTATATACTCGAGCGCTTTGTTTAAGTCTTTACCAGAGTTATAATAATAAGTCCCCGCATTATAATAATCTCCTGCTGTTGGGCCAGCAAGTACTTTTTCAATATTAGCCATTACAGCCGCATCTACTTCTGTAGTTATACCCATTGATACCACAGTCTTATCCCACGCAAAGTCCAAACTCCCACTTCCTACATCAATATTGTTTACTGAAATTGTGAAATTTTCAGTTTTAGAAGTAGTAGTCTTAGACGGCACACTGACTATAGCAGAAGGAGTTTTTTCTAAGTAACTACCCCAACTACCACCTTCATAGGCATAAAAATGAACATCCCATGACTTCTTTCCTGGCTTAGTGAGTACGGCATAAGATCCTTTAGTAAGCGCATTTCCTTCGACTTCTACATCACCACTAAAAGATATTTTAGTTGCGCCATTAGCCCCAGTCCTCCACACTTTGTCAAAAGGGACTAAGTCACCAAATATGGTTCTACCTTTAACACCTGGTCTTGAGTATTCACCTGAAACGGTTATCAACCCAACGTCTTGACTAAATGTTGCCCAAGGGCTTGCCGCAGGAGTTTTGATCTGAGCATTTATCACAGATACCATTGTAAATAAAATGGCAAAGACTGTTGTAATAATTCTTGACATGATAAAATCTTTTTACTAATTAAATGAATTTAAAATATGTTAATCTGTCTAATTAATGACGACAGTTAAAATTTGTTGTTCAAATAGTAAATTTAATTTTAGTCAAGGTTAGTCTATTAACTTCTTTTTCAGTAGCTCAAACT
>JAHDDE010000038.1 GCA_020629515.1 Saprospiraceae bacterium
AAAGCCTCTCAGGTCATCCTCCACAGGGCGATTACTGAGCATAGCGAATAAATAAGAAAATAATCCATATAAACTACAAGTAATTAATGAAAAACGATATGAAGTGTCACCAGACTAACTAAAAGTCCTATACCGATATTTAAGATGTCATTAGATTCGTATTGAATCAGTGATCTAAGAGGTTTCCAACCGTTGATCCATCCACTTATACTCGAGATACCAAAGGCTATAATAATTACCCACATCGCTCTGACGAAGTAATTCATATCAGGATATAGATAGATAATCAAGAGATGCAATGGTATAGTAGATAAAAATGCAATTAGCGTCAATCGATGTTTTGGTGCGACCATAAAAGCTGCTGTACATATCAAGACTACTATACCACAGTTGATATAATATCTTAATTCATTAAGGGTATGTGTAAAAGCAGCTTGAGGATTCTCAAATTTAACATAGAGCAGTATCAAGCCCATAGTTATGCCAGTGATCAAAGTCACTATGATAGTATTTTTGCCAGCACGTACTACTTCCTTATCTGAAGCATCTTTATTGATATATTCTTTATAAATGTCAATGGACCATAGAGTCGCCAGAGAATTGAAGGTAGAATCAACTGTGCTCATCAAAGAGGCAAATAAAGCACAAAGTATGATGCCTTTGGCGCCAGTAGGAAGATACGTCTTGACTAAGTATGGAAACGCCATATCAGGTTCAGTTAGACCGCCTTCTCCCAAGATCCCATAGAGCGCTATCCCTGGAATGACTATTAAGACAGCCATGACTATTTTCATCAATCCTCCTGCCATTAAACCAAGCTGTGCTTCTCGTAGATTTTTGGCAGCAAGAGATCTCTGCATGATGGTTTGATTAGCGCACCAATAATTGATATTAAGTAAGAAAAGTCCGAAAATATGGATCCAAGGTAAGGTAGGATGATCTGCAGGCAAATGAAGGTGCATAAGTTGAGGTGTTTTTTTATACAACTCTGTCCAACCTCCTAAGTGATGTATCGAAACTAACAGTACTACAAATCCACCAGTCAATAAAATAGAAAACTGTATAATATCCGTCTTTACTACCGCATTGAGTCCTCCTAAATAAGTATAAATAGCCGAAAAAATCCCTAAGCTCACTATAATGACTGATATCCTTGTTATCCTGTTAGGACTTATAAAATCCAGATATTCTGCAAAAACCAAATCTGCCGCATATGCACCCCAAAATAAAGCTGCACCTAAGGTAATAGTAGAAAAGATCAAAAGATTAGCTATGCTGTAAGCCAGCCCCACTGTACTGCCCAATCTCTTTTTGATATACTGAGTTACTGTGATAACACGCTCTTTGAGAAAAAGCGGGACAAAAATAAATGCAGCCATCAAAATACCTTGAATAGCATTAATCTCTAAGCTCGCCTGAGCTAATCCAAATAGATAGGCTGAGCCCATCATACCTAAAAACTGATAGCCATTAATATTAGTTGCGATGGAGCTCAATGCTATAGACGGCCATCTCAGGTTACGAGAACTTAAGAAATACTGCTCTATGCTCACGTCCCCAGTAGTACGTCCAGAAAGGGCGAAAAAAAATATTATCGCGAAGTAGCTAAGTACAATGATTAGATCTAACAATAGAGTTTCTGTTTATAAGTATACCTGCCAATATAAAGATTCTCATTATTATGTAGTTAGATATACAAGTTTCAAGAGCTTTGAGATATGTTTGTAACATCAAATAATGGAAGTAGATATGGCTGAAAAAATTGAATTTTCTCCACTGATTGTGGGAATGATGAGGATGGGTAGCTGGGGAGCCAACATGTCTACCCCAGAATTAGGGCGTTTTGTCGATCAATGCATAGAATTAGGACTTGTCGATTTTGATCACGCCGATATATACGGACACTATACCGAGGAGGCGAATTTTGGAAAATTGATTAAAGAACGACCAGACCTCAAATCAAAAGTGAGGATCACAACGAAATGTGGAATCAAAATGATCAGCGATAATCGTCCTGGTCATAAGGAAAAATCCTACGATAGTACAGGACAACATATCATTCAGTCAACGGAAAATTCTTTGAAAGAATTAGGAGTAGAAAAAATAGACCTATTACTAATCCATAGACCTGACTTCTTAATGGATCCAGCAGACATTGCTGAGGCATCACAACGACTTAAGGCTGAAGGAAAGATATTGCACTTTGGCGTATCAAACTTTACTCCTGCTCAGTTTGAGATGCTAAACTCATTTACTCCCTTAGCCACAAATCAAATCGAAGCTTCTGTATTGCATACTTCCCCATTTGAAGATGGAACGATCGTGCAATGCCAAAGATTAGGAATCACTCCTACCATTTGGTCACCCTTTGGAGGCGGCTCAATTTTTGGTTTGTCCAGTGATCCCAATATCTTAAGGTTAAGAGAAAAACTTAACGAAATAGCCGATCGCCACCATGCAGGAATGGATCAAATCTTAATTGCTTGGCTTAATAAGCACCCAGCTGGATTGGTGAGTATTACTGGGAGCACCAAAATAGAACGCATTAAATCTGCGCTGGAGGCGCTTAATATTGAGTTGTCTCATGAAGAATGGTATGAGATTTGGCAAGCTTCCAAAGGAGAAGAAATAGCTTAAGATGGCAAATATTAGAATTAGATCTCCGCATCTGAAAGGAACAGAAGTTTCTTGGTTTGCCCCACTCTGCAATGGAGATGATCAGTTCCTTGGACAGCATGACTTAAGATATAAAAGTGATTGGAGCAATACCTCTAATGTTTTGTTGACAGCAGACAGATTAGGGTACAAGAATATACTATGTCCCAGTTCATATCAGGTAGGTCAAGATACCTTAACCTTTGCTTCTGCTGTAGCTCCTTTGACCAATCAGATCAATCTCCTCACAGCAATAAGGTGTGGAGAAGTACATCCTCCCATGTTAGGTCGGGCAATAGCAACTTTAGATCATATATTAAAAGGTCGTCTGACGATTAACATCATATCATCAAATCTGCCAGGGACCAATTTGAGTTCTGAATCAAGATATCAGAGATCGAGAGAAGTCATCGAAATATTAAAGCAAGGATGGACACAAGATGCCATCAATTATAAAGGATCACATTATCAAATCCAATTGGATTCCACCGCACCTATGAAGCCCTATCAAGTAAATGGAGGACCTCTACTCTATTTTGGTGGATACTCGCCTCCTGCTATAGAATTATGTGCTGAGCATTGTGACGTCTACCTCATGTGGCCTGAACCTGAGGGCCGTATTGTGCAGCTCATGAGCGATATGAGCAAAAAGGCCGAGACATATGATAGATCAGTAGATTTTGGCCTCAGGGTTCATGTTATCGTCAGAGAGACAGAATCAGAAGCTCGTCAAGCCGCTAAAGAACTCATGAAATATATAGATGATGAAAAAGGGACAGAGATCAGAGAAAGAGCTCTTGACGCCAAAAGCTATGGGGTATCTCGACAGACTGAAGTAAGATCATTGTCAGATCAAGAAGGATATGTCGAAGATCATCTCTGGACAGGAATAGGAAGAGCGAGATCGGGATGTGGTGCCGCAATAGTTGGCGACCCCGACCAAGTCCTTGAGAAGATTAATAGATATATAGATTTAGGGATAAGATCGTTCATTTTTTCTGGCTACCCTCATGCTGATGAGTGTAAGTTATTTGCCAAATATGTATTGCCAAAGTTAAAGACTATATCGATGCCAAAAGTCCAAGGCAGAATACCCCATACGGTACCTGATAGCCCCTTGGGATTAGGGGTGAGAAAATAGATTGACCTTATTATTTTCGGGCAGGTTTTTTATCCAATGTCATTAACTTCATATTCAGTCCATTATTGACCCCAAAATCATGACGACCAGAGAAAGACATGGCTAAGCCATTGGAGTTGGCTTGAAAAACCTTTGGCTCCATCTCTTCATTGTTATCCAACATCAATAAAGCCAGATCATCTAACCTTAGATGATAAATCCCTCCGCCGAGGGTCTCATCATAATAGCCATACTCATAGGAAAAATCTTCTTTAAAGTCCATCCAGAATCCTTCGTACTCCCCTGCTTTGGACATCTCTCCTTTGTTAAACACAAATTCTGGAGTGAGATAACCGTATGTAATCATTGAGTAAGCCTCGTTCTCTTGCGACTTTCTAAGGTCCCATGTGGCTTTAGCTTGAAGTCTAATCTCTTCAAGGGATTCAAACTTGCCGCCACGTTGTATATTAACTGGTATTTTATAGATCAGTTCTCTTTTGTCTGGCGTAGAATGTGTCGCAGTCTGAGAGGTGGTTCCTTTAGTATCACCACATGACATCAAGCTAACTAATAATACAGCAATTATGATAGACAGTAAAATCCGCATAGTATAATATATCTATTTTTGATGTTGGTACAGATGTCATAATATGAACCTATCGCAACGAGTGCTCAAATTTATTGAAAAAGAAGATCTTTTCAAGCCTTCTGATCATCTATTGTTAGCCGTGAGTGGAGGCAAAGACTCTATGGCTTTGTTATTCTGCCTAATTGAATTGAAGTATCCCGTACAAGTAGCTCATATAAATTATGGATTGAGAGGTAGAGAATCCGAAAAAGATCAAGAATTAGTGACCAACTTTTGTCAAGAACATGATATTCCATTATATATCTACCGACTAAGTCAAGAAGAAATTGATGATCTAAAGAAGTCTAACCTACAGGAGAAAGCGCGAAATATTCGATACGATTATATGAATCAAATATGCAAAGAGCAAGCAATTAATTATATCTGTACCGCTCATCATATCGATGATAAAATCGAAACTGCTCTGATCAATCTTACAAGAGGCGTAGGGCTCAATGGATTAACTTCACTTAGATCCAAGCATCTCAATATCCGTAGACCACTGCTCGGACTAAGTCAAAGAGAAATCATCAATTATGTGACTTACCACGCTATCCCATTCAGGACAGATCATAGCAATCTGAGCAATGACTATGATCGTAACTTTATTAGAAATGAAATTATCGCTTCAATCAATAAGAGGATAGCACGTGCACCTTCAGGATTTACCAAATCGCTGAATGTCCTTGGTGATGAAGCCATACTGCTTAAAGGACTAATCAACAAAGAAAAATCCCAATGGCTAAGTCTTGAAAATCAACTGATACGTGTCGGCCCACTAAAGAGATTAAAAAATATTGATGGACACACTAGCCTGTTGTTCCATCTTATAAATGCATATGGGTATAATAGCTCAGATGTAAATGATATACTTAAAATTGAGCATCAAAATGGGACGATATTTAAGAATGATAATTACATCGGAGTCATTCATGACGACTATCTTTTAATAAAAGAATCAGAGCCATCAGAATATATTTATCACATATCTGAGGGTATAAATCTAATTAGACAAACCCAATTTGTTGTGGAGCAAGTCATGACATATGATATAGATCATAATGACTCTAATGTCGAATATATCGATGGAGATAATATCACATTTCCATTAATACTACGAAGCTGGAAAGAGGGCGACAGGTTTGCTCCTCTGGGTATGGGAGGTAAGACCAAAAAAGTTAGCGACTATTACACTGACCTTAAGCTCAATTACTTTCAAAAACATGATGAACTCATATTAGAATGTAATAACCAAATAATATGGCTGGTAAATAGGCGACTCGATGAAAGGTTTAAGATAAAAAGTTCAACACAATGTGTCTATCGGATATCTTATAGCTAAGTGAGCACTACATGTTGTTGACTAAATTGCTTTAGGACTTCTTTAGGTATCTTATGTTGACCTTCATATTTATGAATATTCACTTCCATATCATTTTCATTTATAACCGACTTTATATCAGATAGAGCTTCCTCGGTGATAAATTGATCATTATCTCCGTAAAGCATATGTAATTGTCGCTTGGAGAGATATTTCTTGAGATGAAGATAAGATAGATCCTCAGGTATCCATCCCGCCCAATTCAATATAATATCGAAATGAGGCTGAGAAGCGTGGAGCCATCTCCACATCGTTGCACACCCCTGTGAAAAGCCCATTACCACAAACTTCACTTTATCTTGATTCAAGTGGCGGCAGTAATTATTATAAATGGTATCCAAGTAATTGACAAAATCGTCAATCTCGTCATAACGATCCTCGCTGGTCATCCAGCAAGCCACCGGAGAATTATTTTTTGCCCAATAAAATCTATTTAAGCCCTCGGGCATAATTACAAAATGTTCTTCCGGATCAAAATCTGCATACTTATTGATTAATCTTTTAGATAGCTGACCGTAGCCATGCAGGACGATCCACACATATTTTGTTTTTGTCTTTGATAACTCCCCAAACGTTGAATAATGAGCAGTTCGTTGTACTCGAATTTTATTATGCTTGACATTTTCCATCCTATGGGGTTTAGTTTAACTTATTGAGTTGTTATCAAAACTAATCATCCCATATTAATTCTTAATATTTAGCTCCCAGAGATACACATTAATATTGGCACTCATAAACCATTGACACACATAGATGTTTGACTTATTAAGAGTGAAATATGGTAAAAGAGAAAGACTATTTAATTCATCCATTGTACATCTTAATCACCCTCGTATTAGGGAGTATAACGGCATTGTTTTTAGGATTTAGTTTTGCGTACATATATTCCCGTTTGCAAAATGGAGAAAATCCTGTAGCTATTCCGATACTTTTTTATTTGAATACCTTCATCTTATTAGGGACAAGTTACGCATTGGTTCAAACCAAAAAATCTTATGAATTGGACCAAACCTCAAGGTATAAGTTACTCCTATGGGTTACATTAATCTTGAGCATTATATTCCTTATCGCACAAGTTTTGGCTTGGCGCCAACTTTTAGAAATGAACGTAGGGCTAACAAGTAGTAATTTAGCAAGTTACCTTTATGTCATATCAGGTATACACTTTTTACATGTGATTGGTGGTTTACCCTTTTTAATATTCTTTATCCGAGATGCAAAAAAAAGACTGGTAGAACCAGCAAGTGTGTTAGTGTATCTTTCAGATCCTGATAAAAAAAGGAAACTTACTGTACTTAGTATATACTGGCATTTTTTGGATGCCTTATGGATTTACTTAATAATATTTTTCTGGATAAATCGAATGGTTTGATTTAATCAAACCTCAACTAATATTTCTGATAAGTCTATGTACTTATCTGCTGCCTCAAAGATACTGAGCGCCAAGAACTTTTCTACTTCGTTGATATAAGGGTTAAAATAAACCTCAACTAAATACTCGTTGTAATAGTACAATGATATCAATCTGTCTCTTGAGCTATTGACATCAAAGAACTCTCCGTACTCAAAGGTTTGTTCCCTTTGTATATCAAAAGATGATCGGTTAAAGTCTTCTATCGTTAACATGGTAGTATGAAGTTAACGTCTAATTAGCGGAGGAAAAAGGGTAATTATCTTATGAAAAATTAAAATAATGAAACTATTAACCTATAAAATGTATCACTAAGTCCTTTCATTACTCCTCTTAATTTGAGACATAGGTCATAATTTCATAATATTGCAGTAACGTAACCAACCTGAATAGCAATAAATCTATTGCGCACAAAATAGAATGCTCAAAAATTTGTTTAGATAGAAATCATTATGCTAATGAGAAATATAATTCTACTATTATCCATATGCTTTGCTCTTTTGCTCATCAGTTGTCAAGAGACTGGCTATCATATAAAAGGAAAGGTTGCTAATGCATCCAACCTAACAGTGTACTTCGACAAAGTAGACGCTATAGAAAATGTTAATAGTGTAATCGCTAAAGGAGAAACCAATGGTTCAGGAAACTTTGATATTTCATTAGAAACACCACCAGAACCCGGATCATATCGTGTCAGATTAGGAGCTAAATCTGCTTACCTCATTTTGGATGGTAGTGAGACCGGTGTCCAATTAGATGGTGATATAAATACACTATCGAAGTACGATTACCAAGTAACGGGATCTAAATCTACTGATCTCTATGTGAATAAAATGAAAAACTACATATCTGGCAGTGAGAACATAGCTGGTCTACAGGCTTTCATATTGAATGAAGCAGATGGTATGACTGCTATGATGATGGCCTTACAACTCTTTAGAGGTAACCCAGACTTTGCTGCACTCCATCTTAAAGTAGGAGAAAAACTTAGCCAAACTCACCCTGGAGCAGAGTCAACAACTAAGTACAAAACATTTGCAGACGCCATGAATAAAGAGTATCTCCGAAAAATGGCTACTCAAAAAGTAAAAGTAGGAGAAAAAGCACCAGAGATCACACTTCCAGATGTTAAAGGAAAAGAAAGAAACTTATCTGAATTGGAAGGCAAAATAGTGCTTCTTGATTTTTGGGCCAGCTGGTGTGGACCATGTAGAAAAGAAAATCCTAACGTGGTTAGAGTATACGACAAGTATAAAGATCAAGGATTCACAGTCTTTAGCGTATCTCTGGATGGATTAGACGAACGAACAAAAAACCGTTTCCCTGCAGATCAATTAGACAATCAAATGCGCAATCAAAAGAATAGATGGTTAGACGCGATCAACAAGGATAATCTTAAGTGGGATACTCATGTCAGTGACTTGAGAAAATGGGACAGTGCTGCTGCTGCTACTTATGGTGTAAGAAGTATACCCAGAACATTTTTGTTAGATCGAGAAGGTAACATCGCCTATATCAATCCAAGGCATAATTTAGAACAGGCGGTTAAATCATTATTGTAAATCATTAATGATCTCAATAGGGCTTATCTCAGATACTCATAGCAATCTTGGGGCGGATGTAATTTCTCATATCCAAGATTGTGATGAAGTATGGCATGCAGGCGATATCGGTAATATAGAAACAGCCGATGCTATAGAGTCTATAGGACCTCCAGTCAGAATGGTATGGGGCAATATAGATTATAAAGAGCTCCGCAATAGATACGAAAAAGACTTAATATTCTCTATAGGAGGTCTAAAAGTATATATGACTCATATCGGGGGATATCCAGGCAAATACTATAAAAGTCCCTATCGTACAATAAAAAAAGAACAACCTGGACTATTCATTTGTGGACATTCTCATATTCTCAAGGTGGTGCCAGATAAGGTAAACGGTCTACTCCATATGAATCCGGGAGCTTGCGGATACAAAGGATTTCACAAATTCAGGACACTTCTAAAATTTGATATTGACGGCGGAAAGATAAAAAACCTAAGAGCCATAGAATTAGGACTACGAGGAGCGCTTAGAACTGAAGAAGAATAGAATTTGAAGATAATTACTATCTTTTATATCAAAGATCTGTTATAATGCTTTCAATTCTGATACCAATCTATAATCATAATGTGGTCAAGCTTGTTGAGGAACTCAAAGCACAATGCCTAAAAAGTAATATTGCTTTTGAAATCTTATGTTTAGATGATGGATCTACTCTAAAACACAAAGAAAAAAATCGAATAATCAACGGACTTTTAGGAGTTAACTATGTTGAACTTTCAGAAAACTTCGGGAGAGCCCAAGTACGCAATAAACTAATAAAATTAGCACGCTATGACTTTGCTCTTTTTATTGATGCAGATAGTAAAATACCGTCTAAAAAATACATTAAAAATTATCTGAAAGCTATAAATGACCATCCTGATATAGACATAATTAACGGAGGAAGACTATACACCAAAACTAAACCTAAAACAGCGAGCAAACTGCTACACTGGACTTATGGACTAAAGAGGGAGTCTTCTACCCTCGATAAAAGAAATAAAAGGCCAATTGAATTATTTCACAGCAATAATTTTGGTGTTAGGCTAAAGAGTGTGCGACACATTAGTTTTGATGTTGATCTCAAACAATATGGTTATGAAGATCTTCTATGGGCGAGTAAAGCAGCTTCTGCTGGATTGAAGATCTTACATATTGACAATCCCGTTGTTCATGGACAGCTCAAAAAGAGCCAAGAGTTTATAGATGATTGTATTAGTTCGATGAATAATTTATCTCACCTCTACCTAACAAATAAAATTGAAACAACTCGACTAATTAGAGCTCATCAATTATTACAAAGAATCGGACTATTGAGACCTCTTCTAAAATTGCTAAAAAACCAAAAGGACAGAATATATAAGAGGTTAAAAAGTCATAATCCCAAATTAATTTACCTTGATTTGCTAAAATTACATTATTTCGACAAAGCGCTAAGACATGCAACTAAATAGTGATTTTTAGCCGTTTGACTAATTTAATTCGCCTTTTGGCAAAAAATAGTAATATAATTTTTTGATAAATAGTAAAAAGTTCTCTTATTTGCATCATAATCGGTGACAAGAGAATTTAAAAATTCATCACCAAAGAATTATACCTTTTTCATGATGACGACTGCCCAATTCTGCGACGGATTGGGCGTTTTTTTTTAACCTCTTATATGTTCGTCATATCTCACTAAATGATTAGCTAAATTATCTGACTCAAGTATCTCTTTGAGCTCCTTTCCTAACTCCTTAGATCTTTCACTGACTTCATTCCAATATTGTATCCGTGCTTTTTGGTCTTTATCGAAATAATAAAAGTCTTTGAGGTCGGTAATTTTTTTCATAGGAAGGCTGTTGACAAAATCATCGCTTGGACAGATCAACAACACTTTAGACAAAAGTTTAGGATTTGCATGCCGTATATATGGAAGCTTCTTATCAAACCATCCCGCCAACACATAAGGACTGAAATGAGGATGGAGAACAATACTATTTGGCCCAAAATTAAAGGGCAATGCTATATGATAGTCTGTTATTCCCCCATCCCAATAAGTACCTGTGAGAGGGCCAATATTCTTTTGTGGCTTCATCAACATTGGTATTGCTCCACTCGCGCTAAGAGCAGAATGAAGTGACTTAACATCTACTTTGGCCAACCTTGTCTCAAGGTCATCAGATAAATGATCATATGGTATTACATCAGTATTGGAGAATAGGACCCTTTCTATGTAATTATTCAACCAAGATCTTTTTAAAGAATGGGCTATTGCTGCGAAGGTGAATGACATACTCAGAGCAATTTTATTGGAATTAGCCAGCAATCCTTTCCCCCTACTAGTAAATATACCAAGACGTCCATACCTCCCCGAGACTATGTTATGGGATTCTTGACCTATCATATTACTTATAATACCCCTACAAGCATCCGTAATCTCTTGAGCGTCAGGATGGTCCGTATAGATGTGATTAGCGTAGGCATATTGCAATCTATCGATTGCAGCTCCAGGATCAGAGGTGGTCGCTGCTGCCATCTGCCAAGAACCTACAGAAGATCCAATATAATGAGTATCCGCCGAAGCATCCTTGAGAAGATCATCGATGATATATCTAACCAATCCATATGTGGTAAACCATTTAGGTCCACCAGCTGCAGCTACCACGGCTTTAACCATAGATGATGAGAATCCTCTATTATTAATCAACTCATGAGCTTCAGATCCCGCTATGATTTTTATCCTATTCACAATTGTAAATGTGAATAAAAAATAATTAGGTCGGAAAAAAGTTTAGAAAAATAGATTCAACTATTGAGGCACAGTTGAGAAAAGGCCAAGATTATTATACAAGATTTCTTTATCCTTGACTGATACATCTCCGCTAAGATCAAGATCTTGTATAAAATAACTGCTATTGAGACCGTTGCCTCCCTCCCAAGATTTCAAATCATCTTCATCGATAGTGTACATGGTCAGTTCACTACTTGTCTGATTGGCATTACCAGCCACCATAGCAAAGATTCCTTTACCTATTTCCTTATGACCTTCCATATAAGATAGGCTATTTCTGAAATCATAATGCAATTTACCATCATTCATCTGTAGAGGTCGCTCTGACATTACAGCCAAATGATTTCGATGCTCGATTACGATATAATATGATTCATTAGGGGACAGCTTAGCTTTTTTTGCTCCAGATGCTATCTCAATTGAACCATCCTGATAAATTAAGGCTGGAGCTTTATAAATAGTGCTATTTCGATCTTCTCTGGTGCGAAGACTGATTAATACCCAGTCGACCACCTTTTTGGAATAATTATAAAACTCGTTTTTCTTAACCACTCCTTCTTTACCGAGATAATTCCATGGCTTGGCACTGTAAGGCTGTCCAGGTTTGGTTGTTTTGGCAAAAAAAGCTTTTGGATTTTGTCCAGGTAGGTAACCTAGCTTATTCAACTTATTGGACATATTACCCTCCTTAGCTGAATATGCTCCTTCGAGATAAGCATAAGCTTCGATGGTGGTCTCTTGTAAATCTTCGGAACTATTATCATCACAACAACTCATTGGTTGATTAGTGACAGAATAGAAAGGACCGAAAGTTAAAGAGACGATAAACATAAGCTGTGTGGCTAGTGTCATCATTGGTTTAGAGGTTTTTTTGCCTTCCTATGTATAGTGACAACATAGAACGACAGGTTCCCTATGTAATCATCAAAATTCACGCCGAAATGTCAACTATCTTACTATATTGACATTATCAATCTTTATTGGGGCACATCCGAAAATACCCCTACATTATCTAAAATTAGTTTTTTATCCTTCACGTTGACGTCCGCATTCATGTCTATATCAGCATTATAGTATGAACTATGCTCTCCATTATCTTTTACAAATTCTGCTATATCGCCATAGTTTAAGTCTGATCGGCCAAACTCTTTATAATCAAGATTGCCAGCAAACATGGCATAGGTGCCATCTTCTAATTGTTTCTGGCCATGTCCCAAAAGGCTACGATAGCTTTGTTGTTGAGTAAAGTCATAAGTCAGAATATTCTGATATACGCTTTGCTTTACGTCACTCATGACAATCAAGTGATTACGATGCTCTACAACTATATAATACGATTTTGATATATCCAATGTTATTGGGGCACTGTCATCAGGAAAAATAATAGAGCCATCTGACAACAACAGCGCCGCACGTCTGAATAATTCTGATTCCTTTGCAGCGTTTTCTCGAATACTAACTAATATCCAGTCAATAGTTTCTTCTGGGTAATAATCTTCATAATCTTCTATAAATATACCTTCATAACCCTCATAGCTCCATGGATGCGATTGGTAAGGATGTCCACCTTCTGTCCTTCTACCAAAAATTGTCTCTGGAATTAAGCCTGGTAAATATCCACCAGATCGTAAATTTGATGTTAGCTGACCGCCACCGTCATGAACACCCTCTAAAAAAACTCTTAGATCCAATTGAACAACTTCTTCTACAGGCTCACATAATCCAATATCCGCAACCGAAACAGCCAACTCTTGAATACACCCATCTCCACTCTCTACGGAAACAGTATACTCCCCTGCGGATAAATCAGTGCTTAAGATGTCATTGCCTCCATGACTCCATGTAACTTGATAGTCATCTATAGAGCCAATGACATCTACTAATATAAATCCAGTTGAATCTCCACACATAGGTTGAGCCATTTCTACCAGCTCGATACTCCATTGACATTTCTGTATTGGAGTAAGGCCGATAAAAATATTGATCAAATCTTCTCCACTCGAGAGGTTGATTCCCTCGATTATAGTTTGATCTTTATAGGTAATTAAGTTATAAGGTTCATTTCCAAATACACATATTTCATAATTCTCAGACGCCCCAATTGATATATAATAAATCCCGGGTAAAACTCGGTCAAAAATATAGGAACCATCAAATTGAGTTATTGTCTGATCAACGATTTTTTGATTTTCATCTAATAAATAGACTTCGACAAATTGCAAGAATTCTTCGGTCATCTCCACAGTACAATCTTGATCATCACCCCATACATAGCCAGAAATAGAAGAAGTTGCATAGAGACCGATATCATAATTGTTCAATTCCTCTCCTCCTCCGATCGTAATTATGCCCGATTTTAAGAAAAATTGATCTATATCACTATTATGGTCTGGGGATCCAATGACATTTTTGGTTGGCAAATATTGATCATGTGCGGCAAGTTGAATATAATATCTACCTGCTTCGAGGCTATCAAATTTATATTGACCATAGCTATTACTCACCACCTCGCTAAGTTTCTCTTTAGCTCCATTATATAGTGATATTGTAATCCCCTCAACTCCAGGCTCACTATCTTCCTGTAATCCATTCCCATTTAAATCTTCCCAGACCATATCACCGATAGAAGAATACTCCAAAGTATCTTGCAACAAGTAAAATCCAGCGTCTATATGATCAATTGTATCACCTTCTGAAACATCAAAATATCCAGTCCGCTTGAAAAGCAAATCAATATCACTATTCAATTCATTATTAGAATAAAATGGAATGGTAACTTGGTACTCACCATGTTCCCCTATTTGTATATAATAGGTCCCAGATGAAACATTATCAAACGCATATCTTCCAAGTGAATCAGAAGTTGTTGTGGCGATTAATATTCTATCGTTATTGTATAGTTTCAGCTCAATACCAGAAATACCTTCTTCAGAGGCGTCTTGTATGCCATTACGATTTGCGTCATTCCATACCCAATCTCCTATGTGGGATGACTGACTATATAAAGCTGAATTAGCAAATATCATAATAAGGATGATATTTACTTTATTGCTTAGCCTAAACCAGCACCACTCGTTTAGTATTTGTCTCATTTCGGTGTCATTCACATCATTCGAATATTTTCTTTTGGCTATCTCACGGCCAAAATATTCTTCAGAATTTAATCAATCATAATGCTGACAACCTGCGATAAGGTGTTGTTCTTATTTTTTGGTGACGGCATTACTTTTCAAAAAAAGCAATCAATTTTTCTTAAATCTTATAATGTGACTATATAATAAAGGGTACCTATAAGACACCTGAAGCACCTGTATCACTATGCTTTCCTAATTACATTAAGACTACATGGCCATACAACTAATCTACTCTATGAGTCCAATTGAAAGAATCCTCTACTTTCCCGACTCGAATTCCATCAATTATGGCTTTCAGTTTTGGAGCAATCTTGTATTTAGATGAATCTAAGGTTATCTGCTGATCCTTATAAGCTATCTTATTAACCATAGATACCACTGCTGCCGTTCCAGAGCCAAATACTTCCTTAAGTTTGCCTTTTTTATGGGCTTTTAACACTTTATTGATAGAAAGATCAGTTTCGACAACCTCTCTACCCTGCGAGCGCAATATTTGAATGATGCTATCTCGAGTAATACCTTTTAGTATTGCCCCATTTAGTGCCGGAGTATATATTTTTTTACCGATAACAAAAAAGATATTCATCGTACCTACTTCTTGGATATATTTAAATTCGTAGGGATCCATCCACATCACTTGATCATAACCTGCATCATTGGCCTCTTTAGCAGGAAAGAGGGATGCTGCATAATTGCCTGCAGTTTTAGCCTCGCCGACTCCTCCGGGGCAAGCACGAACGTATTGGCTTTCTGCCCTAAGGCTGACCGGTTTAGAGTAGTACGGTCCCACTGGACAAGTGAAAATCACAAATTTATATTTAGATGATGGTCTCACTCCAACGTACTCTTCGGTAGCGAACATAAATGGTCGAATATACAAAGCACTACCCTCTTGTGGTGGTATCCACGCACTTTCTAACCTCACCAACTCAGTAACCGCCTCCGTAAACATAGCCGCAGGAATTGTCGGCATACACATGCGCACAGCGGAAGCATTCATTCTTTCGACATGCTTGTCTACTCTAAAAAGCATAGGTGTTCCATCTAAATGTTTGGACGCTTTCATGCCTTCAAATATGGATTGACCGTAATGCAATGCAAGATTGGCTGGATGGATATCAAAAGTTGATAGAGGCAGTATCTTTCCTTTGTGCCACTGCCCATTTTCATAATCTGCCACATACATGTGATCCGTGCAAATCTGACCAAATGGTAAGTGCTTAAAATCTATCTTAGAAACACGTGACTTTTTAACTTTTGTAATCTTCATATTCAACTTATCTAATACAAAAATAGACTTTTATATGTCTATAAGATGGCGAAAATCGAAGATGTAATTAATTGAGAATTTAACCAATTAATTATTAGAATAAATTGAGCTCAAACCAAAATTATCTAATTGTCAAACCAAACCTAATTCTCATTTTTACTACTTTCACATGATGACCAATCATTTTTACAATTTCAAAAAATATGCATTAATAGAAGACGAAAGCATACCTATCCCAAGCGGAATTGATTCGTCTAAAGAAGTGATGGTCCTATGCAAGAAAACTGACCTAACTGGTCCTAATAGAGAGCTCCTTGAGAAAATACTTAATGCCATAGGTCAAAATATGACTTCTACTCAAATAGTCGGAGTTAATGATGATGAAAAAATAAACGTTTCTCAATTACTACATATCGGTAGTCCCAACACCTTATTAAGCTTTGAAATAAATCTCAATAAGAATGGGCTCAATTTAAAACAAAAATTGTACAAGCTTATCAAATTGCTCGATACTACAATAATCATTTCAGAATCGTTATCACAATTGCAGAATAAAGTAGAGGCCAAAAAAAAGCTATGGGCCACCCTTCAATTACATTTTAAGAATTCGTCAGCTTAGATCAGACTAATATCACTTTTACTATTTCTATATTTTTGTATAATTAATTATAAATCCCATTGGTATTATAAATCATCAATAGTTAAAATGAAAATCATATTCGCTACTCATAATAGTAACAAGGTTGGTGAAGTTGCCCAAATAATAGATCATGAGCATATTAATATCCTTTCTTTATCTGAGATAAGTTATCACGAGGACATCGAGGAAACAGGTTCTACTCTTAATGAAAATGCATGGATAAAGGCAGATCATATACACAAATTAATGGGTGCAAACGTGATT
The DNA here is from genome assembly GCA_020629515.1 of Saprospiraceae bacterium. GTDB lineage: Bacteria > Bacteroidota > Bacteroidia > Chitinophagales > Saprospiraceae > GYS-P2D. The sequence continues at coordinate 16,861 of JAHDDE010000038.1, forward strand.
GCAGAAGATACTGGTCTTGAAGTTTTTTCGCTGGATATGGCACCAGGGGTATATAGCGCCAGATATGCCGGACCAGAACGTAATTCTCAAGACAACATGGATTTACTACTCCATAATTTAAAGAAAAGTAAGGATCGCTCTGCTCGATTCAGGACCGTTATAGCCGCCTACTTAAATGGTAAAAAATACACATTTGAGGGAATTGTAAATGGCTCCATTGCCATGAGTCGGCAAGGTACAGGCGGCTTTGGATATGACCCTATATTTATTCCCGAAGGGCACCAACAATCGTTTGGGATTTTGTCAAGTGATATCAAAAATAAAATCAGTCACCGTGGTAGAGCATTCGAACAGCTCAAGAAAACTCTAATAGAATTATAGATTATTAATTTCTTTTTCCCAATTCATCGTTCGTTTTACAGCTACTTTCCAAGTATGGTATAATTTAGCACCTTGCTCTCCATCCATTTTAGGCTCAAAACGCTGGTCCAACTTCCATTTATTCTGTATATCCGCTTTATTCCAAAAACCTGTAGCCAATCCAGCGAGATATGCCGCACCGAGAGCTGTGGTCTCAATTATTTCTGGCCGCTCGACAGGCACTCCTAATATATCAGATTGAAATTGCATCAATAAATTATTGGCCGAGGCTCCCCCGTCTACTTTTAATTCTGTTAGTTCAATACCAGAATCTTTATTCATAGCATCTAACACATCTTTCGTTTGATAAGCCAAGGATTCTAAAGTCGCTCTAATCAGATGATTATTTGTACTTCCTCTGGTCAGACCAAATATCGCTCCTCGAGCATACATATCCCAATAAGGGGCTCCTAATCCAGCAAAGGCTGGTACAACCACCACACCTTCTGAAGAGCCAATTTTAGAAGCGAAATATTCTGAATCAGGTGACTCATCAATAATCTTGAGACCATCACGGAGCCACTGTATTGCTGCTCCAGCTATAAAGATGCTACCTTCTAATGCATAATGAACTTTACCATCGATACCCCACGCTATGGTGGTTAATAGCCCGCTATCAGATGCAACCATTTCTTCTCCTGTATTCATGAGCATAAAACAACCAGTTCCATAAGTGTTTTTAGCCATTCCCGGACTATGACATACTTGCCCAAATAATGCCGCTTGTTGATCGCCTGCGATGCCAGCGATAGGTACGTCCCCACCAAATAATGTGGTGGTACCATATACCTCACTTGATTGTTTAACTTCTGGGAGAATATTTTTTGGAACATCAAATTCATTTAGAACTTTTTCGTCCCAGGATAAATCTCTGATATTATACAACAACGTTCTTGATGCGTTGCTATAGTCTGTTATGTGCACTGCGCCATTAGTCATTTTCCAAACAAGCCAGCTATCGATAGTTCCAACCAAAAGATTCCCTTCTTGTGCGAGCTCCCGTGCACCCGACACATTATCCAATAGCCATTTAATCTTAGTGCCTGAAAAATAAGCGTCAATAACCAATCCCGTGTTGGACTTAATATAGTCTTCCCATCCTCGTTCTTTGAGCTCATCGCAGTAATGTGCCGTTCGACGATCTTGCCAGACTATTGCGTTAAATATTGGTTCGCCACTTACCTTATTCCAGGCTACTGTTGTTTCTCTTTGATTAGTGATACCTATGGCTGCTATGTCTTGACCAGTTAATCCGTTATTCTTGAGGACTTCCTTAGTCACCGCGAGCTGAGAATCCCATATCTCATTAGCATCATGCTCCACCCATCCTGGTTGTGGAAAATACTGAGTAAATTCTTGCTGAGCTACATCAACAATATTTCCTTCATGGTTAAATATAATGGCACGTGAACTCGTAGTTCCTTGATCTAAAGCAAGAATATACTTTTTGGACATGAGATAGTTATTTCAATTCATTTTCGTAATAATGAGTAGCGTCGTAAATCAATTCATCTAAAATTTCATTTTCTTCTTCTACTCTCTTCTGAGACCAATTTAACTCTTTTGTCAATATTTCGAATACTTTGTCTCGAATCCGATGAATACTGCCTGGATCGAAGTAAAGCCTCCCTGTTCGTCTAACAAAAAAATCAGCTGCTCTAACGACCATCTCATTTCTAATACAAAATTTAATTTCGGATTCAACTAATTCTATTTCATTTGATTCACTAGATAAATCCTTAATTATTTCTTCACTCTGTTTGCCGTAATTAGTGGCAAGATACCATCCAAAGTATGGATCAATACCTTTAGATTCTAATTTTTTCGAAAGTTGATCTATATACTTTTTGACCTTCTTATTAGACATAGCCTTATCGCCTCCGAGAGCCAGCTCCTTTGTTATTGATTTCCTTTTTTTAGGTTTAATACTTCCTTTTTTAATGACCAAATCAACAACCCTTTCAGCCATTTTACGATATCCAGTAAGTTTGCCTCCTGCAATGGATATTAATCCATCTTCGGCTTGAAATATTTCATCCTTTCTTGAAAGTTCGGAAGGAGCTTTACCTTGCTCGTGTATCAGAGGTCGCAAGCCCATCCAATTGGAAATAATATCTTTTTTTGATAGGTTGAGTCCAGGGAATGTCGCATTAACAGCATCTAACAAGTAGTTTCTATCACTTTTAGTACAAACGATCCTATCCATGTTACCATTATACTCAGTATCGGTCGTACCTAAATAGGTCACCTTACCTCGAGGAATTGCAAATAGCATTCGTCCTCCAGGTTCATCAAAGTAAATAGATTGTTGTACAGGAAATTTTTCATGAGGAAAAACTAAATGAACTCCTTTGGTCAATCTAAGTCTTTTATCTTCGATAGAGTCATTCAACTTCCTCAAATGATCGACCCAAGGACCAGTCGCTGACACTACTTGTGCGGCTCTGACTTCAAACTTTTTCCCATTTATGATATTTTTACAGACTACGCCATCAATTTTATCATCAGTGTATCTGAATTTTTTCATTTCACAATAATTCAAAGCAACTGCTCCAAATTGGGTGGCCTTTTTAATTAACTCTATAGTAAGTCGTGCATCATCTGTTCTATACTCTGCGTAATACCCCCCACCAATGATCTGCTTTTTATCTAGCAAGGGTTCCTTTTTCAAAGTTTGCTTTCTATTAAGCATTTGGCGACGGTCTTCATTTTCTACACCGGCCAAAAAATCATAAACAAATAATCCAATCGAGCTGCTTAACTTACCATAAGTACCATTCTTTGTGATGGGTAACAACATCTTTTCCGGAAGACACAGATGAGCAGCTATTTTATTCACCACCGCCCTTTCAGTTCCGGTTTCTCTCACCAATGCGACATCCAACTGTTTGAGATATCGCAATCCACCGTGGATAAGTTTTGTAGATTTAGAACTCGTTCCAGAGGCGAAATCTCCTTTTTCTACTAAAGCAACTTTCAGCCCTCTTGAAGCGGCATCTAAAGCAATACCACATCCTGTTGCACCTCCTCCAATAACCAAAAGATCAAAAGATTCTGAAGTCAATCTATCAATAACCTGTGTTCTATTTGACATTTTTTGTTTTATACAATATTCAATCAAAATAAGCTATTATTGTTGAGCTTGCCTCAGAGAAACATGCAGAATAATTGTCAATAAAACTTAGTAATATTGATTATGAAACAGAGAGCTGCAATTTATTCTCTACTGCCACACTAACTTCTTCAAGGAATATTAAAAATTCTTTCTCATAAGAACAAAAGTGACCGTCAGCATGAAACAGAACCAAAAGGTCGTATTTTAATTTTTTGAAAGAGTTTCCACAAATTTCAAGATTATAAAGTAATTCTACCACCAATTCTATACGTCTTCCTGCGCTAAGAGAATTGTAGATGTTCAGAACTTTATTAAACGTATTTGGGTCGAACTGTTTCAACAGATGGGCTTTTTCTTCTATCGAAAAAACATTATCCTGATGAGCTGCCTCGATAAAAATCATTAATATCGATTCTTTTAAGCTGAGCTTAATTGGGGTTAGATTTTGCAGTTTCATATTGCTATGACGACCCGAAAATTCACAAGACACATAATAAAATGTCTTCTATTTTGCATATATCAATAATTATTTAAGATTTTCTAATATGTTAAAAAATGACAAATATCGATCTCTATTTTGAAAGCCTAAACGAAGAGTATTTTGCCTACATGATCGGCTTGCGAGGATTAATTTTGAAATATCACTCATCAATCTCAGAAGAATGGAAATATGGAACACCATTTTATTATTTTAATAAAAGACCATTTTGTTATCTATATATCAACAAGCAGACGGGTCACCCTTACATCGGTATCGTACGTGGCAATAGAATAAATCATGATATTCTATTTCAAGGCGATCGAAAAAAAATGAAAATTATACCCTTAGACTTAAGTTATGATATACCCCGCACAATGATACTCGAAGTATTCGATTTATTAACTCCTTTATATTAACTCTGTATGGATAAAATTTCTGATGTATAGTCTCTTGTTTTACGACAAAGTTTGTCATCATTGATCAAAGAGCATCCATAAGAAGGAATTATTGATTTCAATTTATTGGTCCAATCTTGGGATTTCATTTCATCCGGAAAACATTCATTCAGTAGATCTATCATAATAGAAACTGCCGTTGACGCCCCTGGAGATGCTCCTAATAAAGCTGCCAGATTACCCTTTTTATCCGTGACTATTTCGGTACCAAATTTCAACACTCCACCTTCTTTACTGTCCTTCTTAATTATCTGAACTCTCTGACCTGCTATAGCTAACTCCCAGTCTTCTATATGAGCTGTAGGATAATAGGTCGTCAACATTTCGAACCTATCTTGGTGAGACTGCATTACCTGTTCTATCAAATATTTGGTAAGCCCAATATTATTGATTCCGGCTGAAAGCATAGGCCATATGTTATGAACTTCAATAGATAGTGGCAAATCTAAATAACTCCCATTTTTTAAAAATTTAGTGGAGAACCCAGCGTATGGACCAAACAATAAAGACTTACTTCCAGTCATCATGCGAGTATCTAAATGAGGTACTGACATCGGAGGTGCTCCCACAGCTGCCTTACCATATACTTTTGCTTCATGTTGATCTATTATATCAGGGTTAACACATTTCAACCACTGCCCACTTACAGGAAAACCTCCATATCCCTTACCTTCAGGAATATCTGATTTTTCTAATAATGGAAGAGCCCCTCCTCCTGCTCCGATAAAAACAAAATTGGCTGTATCTTCAGACCTGCTACCGTCCTTCATCGACTTTACGCTAACCAACCATTTATCCCCATCAATTGGTGTTAAGTCTTCCACCTCTTGCCCCAAGATTAAGTGCACATCTCCAAGCGTTTTTAAGTAACCAAACATCGCTCGGGTGATAGAACCAAAATTAACATCTGTTCCTATGTCCATTCTTGTAGCGGCCACTTTTTCGTCTTTTGACCTTCCATGCATCATCAAAGGCATCCATTCTAACATTTGATCACGATCTACCGAATATTTCATAGCTTCAAAAATGGCGTATTGTGTCATGGTGGTGTGCCGTGAATGGAGAAAATCAACATTCTCTTGCCCCATCACAAAACTCATATGTGGAATATCGTTGATAAAGGGCACCTCCGTAGGTACTCTATCTTTTTTATGCAGATATGCCCAAAACTGCTTAGAGACCTCAAAACGCTCTGCTATATTTAAGGCTTTAGTAAGATCTACCTCCCCGTTTTGAGTTTGTGGTGTATAATTCAACTCACAAAATGCCGAATGTCCTGTACCCGCATTGTTCCACGCATCAGAACTCTCTGCTCCTACCTCGTCTAATCTTTCATATATAGTTATCTTGCTATCAGGCATTAATTCTTTAAGAAGTACTCCTAAAGTTGCGCTCATAATACCTGCACCAATTAATACGATATCTGATCTTTTAGACATTATTCAGATTTTGAAAAGAATTTAAAAAGCGGCAATTTATCGACAATTAAGACTAATCACTAATCTCAACAGAAGAATAATATTTTGTATGTTGAGAACAAATTTAAAAGAGAAATAAAATGCTAAATCTTGCTACAATATTAGGCGCTTCTGCCAAATCTACTCCCAGTAAGCCTGCCTTCACTTTTGGTGAAACCACATTATCTTATGCACAAATTAATGGGGCTGCTAATCAAATAGCCAATGGATTAAAAAGTATAGGAATCAATCCCGGAGACAAAGTTGGTTTGAGTTGTTTAAATCTACCATATTTCCCTATGATTTATTTTGGCATACTTAAAGCTGGTGCAACGGTAGTGCCGCTAAGTGTGTTACTTAAGGAAGATGAAATCGAATATCATCTGAATGACAGCGAAGCAAAAGCTTATTTTTGCTTTGAAGGAACACCTGATCTCCCAATGGGAAAGATGGGACACGCTGGTTTTCAGAAAGCCTCTTTATGCGAGCATTTTTATATGATCACTGGAGATCCAAAATCTCCTTCTCCAATAAATGACACTAAGACTTTAGGATCTTTAATGGCAGGACAATCGCCAGAATTTGAAATGGTACAAACAGGGGCTGATGACACTGCGGTAATAATCTATACTTCAGGTACTACAGGACGGCCCAAAGGTGCAGAATTGACTCATTCTAACTTGTATTGCAATACTGTGGTATGTAGTGATTTATTTGACCTTAATAATGAGGATACTATCTTGATAGTCTTACCACTATTTCACATATTCGCTATGACTTGCCTCATGAATTCTGGCATCTATCGTGGTGCTCATTCCATCTTATTACCTCGCTTTGAAGCTGACGTAGTGTTTGGATTATTAGAGAAGCATGAGGTTACCGTATTTGCAGGTGTCCCTACTATGTACTGGGGACTCAATAACTACACTGATGATAAGTTTGACTACGATAAAATATCAGGAAATCTAAGAATGTGTGCATCTGGTGGAGCTGCCTTACCTGTTCAGGTATTACACGATTTTGAGGCGAGATTTAATGTAAAGGTATTAGAAGGCTATGGCATGTCAGAAGGATCTCCCGTTGTAACTTTTAATCAGCCAAAAGTAGGCACTAAACCAGGCTCAATAGGTACTGAAGTTTGGGGTGTCGATGTCAAATTAGTAGATGATGAAGGCAATGAAGTCCCTTTAGGAGAAAAAGGAGAATTGCTCTATAGAGGTCACAATGTGATGAAGGGATATTATAAAAAGCCAGAAGCTAATGCTAAAACACTTAAGGGAGGATGGCTTCATTCGGGTGATGTAGCAATCAAAGACGAAGATGGATTTTACTATATCGTAGATCGTACAAAAGACATGATCATAAGAGGTGGACTCAATGTTTATCCACGAGAAGTAGAAGAAGTTATGATCAAGCACCAAGCAGTTTCGCTGGTGGCAGTTATAGGTATACCTGATGATAAGATGGGTGAAGAAATCAAAGCTTATGTAGTGAAAGAACCAGGCCAGAACATCTCTGAAGAAGAATTGAAAGAATTCACGAAATCGAAGTTGGCCGCCTACAAATATCCAAGAGTTATAGAATTTATTGACGCCCTACCTATGAGTGCTACAGGCAAAATATTGAAAAAAGAATTGCGTAAATTATAATTTTATCAAGAGTGCATCATTCAGCTATTAATGATGCACTCTTAACACTTGCTATATCACTTTCCTTGTATCCTATCCTAATGGCTTTAGCGTGTATATATTGCCCCATCCTAATGTCAATAGGAGTATGATATACTTCCCAATCATCCCAATCTTCGGTTGGCTCTGGACTGTTAGACAATTGATATGCCATTGAGGCTCCTATATTGGAGTGTAAAAGAGTAGCCAACGTATCCTGAATGAGAATTTGGGGTATATCAGTTGTCGGTTGTTTGTAATTAGGCCACATTTCCGCTACCATTTTACTTTCTGGTATAACACTCCTATCGTTAATTTGGCTCTCCCACATGTCGAGTGCAAAACGCAATCGGATAATGTCGCTGACATATATGCTATCTTCTATAAGATTATTAAGCTGTAAAGGATCTTCTTTGACCACATAAAATTCCTCTTTTGGCTTAGATTGGTTGAACCATATAGAAGCCTGGTCAGACAACTTGTCTAACTTATGAAGTTTAAGTAGCTCTCGCATCATATCCATTTGGGTGCGATACTCGACATTCATATAATTAGGAAGTTCAGGATGATAATTCTTAACAAATAAAAAGTTCTCATCCCTGATAATTCTTACTTTGTCATATTCTGTATCCAATCGATCTCTACCAGCATAAATATATTTTCTCTTTTGGGCAGCTATATGATCTCCTAAAAATGCTTGTCCCTGCATAAATGCTGGCGGTCGAATGCCAGCGATGGACAACATGGATGGGGCCAAATCAATAAGGCTTATCATTTGGTTATCATAATAACGTTCTGATTCTTTTACCTCATAACCCAAAACTCTTTTCTGCCATTGAGGAGGCACACGAATAATTAGGGGCACATGAATACCCGTATCGTAAACTTCTCTTTTGCCTCGTGGTAATGGTCCTCCATGGTCGCTCCAGAAAACGATAATGGTACTATCTAATAAGCCATCATTTTCCAATTGATCTAATAATCCCCCTATTTGATTATCTACTTCTTTGATATTAGAATAATTACGAGCCACATCTTGGCGTACCACCTCAGTATCTGGAAAATGATCAGGTATTATAACATCATTAGGATCCAGTAACAAACTGTCTTTTTGCTTTGCCCAAATCTGAGATTCATGGGTTACAAAGGTACTACGCACATGAAAGAATGGTTTTCCCGTGTCACGATTCCTCCAATGAGATTCCATATCATTCTCGTCCCACGCAGTAATTGGAGGTGCGAATTGATAATCCGTTTTAGCATTGTTAGAGCAATAATAACCAGACTTTCTCAGGTACTCTGGGAATAGGCGTACTTCAGGTGGTATAACAGCAGAATATTCCGGAACATTTGCACCGGTTGGGTCTTTGAGTCCAGTATCTTCTCTATAGATACCTGTACTAATTCCAGCATAATCCCTACCCGTTCGCATATGCATAGTTCCCAATGTCTCGGAATGAACTCCCGTAATAATAGCACTTCGACTTGGTGCACATACTCCGGCGGATGTGAATGCATGAGTATAGGTGGTGCCTCCTAATGCAATTCTATCAATATGGGGTGTAGAAATAGTACTATCACCATACATTGGTAAGTATGGGCTAATATCCTCCACAGATATCCACAAAATATTGGGTCTATAGGGAGCACTTTCGCGATCATCTGTCATGAGATTACAAGAACTCATAACACTGACTATAAAGAAGAAATAAAAACCTTTCATAGGGAAATATTGATCATATGTTCCTTAATATCTGCATAAAAGAGATATTTGGGCTTTAATTCAAGCACTTCGATTGAGTTGATGTGCATTTGAATAAATACCTATGATATGATAAAAGTGTGTGGGATAGTCCTAAAGTCCAATGAATTTATATCGGTCTGCTTAGAAGGCACTCAAGATGACTATAACGTCTACCCTACCACATATCAAAAAGTGAAATTACATGATAGCAAGGACCAAAAGGTGGTTAAAGATTTTAAAAATGAAATATTAAATTTTTTTGATTTCGAAGACTTCCATCATATCGGTATCAAAGAAAGAATTTCAAAAGGTAGATTTGCAGGAGGGCCCATTACCTTTAAAATGGAAGGTTTAATTCAATCCAGTGATTATCCTGTGTATCTGGTACACACTAACAAGATTAAAGCTAAAACAAAGGATAAACATATACGTATGGATGAAGTCAAAGCCTATCAACATGATGCGCTGCTTCTTGCTTATTATCTATTAGGATTATAATTAGAGCCCATAGTTATGACTAAAAAAGAGTGTATTCAACTATTAAAAGAAAGTTTCGATTCCTTAATACAGGATGTGAAAGAATTATCTGATGAATATTTTGAACATCCCAAGGTTGAAGGTAAGTGGTCGGGAGGTCAGCAATTAGAACATTTGATACTAACTAATAGTGCGATTCTTAGAGGGTTCAGTGCCCCAAAAGAAAGGTTGTTAGAAAAATTTGGGACATTCAGTCGACAAGAAATGACTCTAAATATCTTAACTGAAAAGTACACCAAAGCTGCTAAAAAAATACAAGTTAAAGCTCCACCTAATTTAATTCCAGCAATAATCACATTACCCGACAAAAGTGGTAAAATAGCTGAATTCCAGAAATGCCTTCAAGACTTTATTAATGTGTTGAATAATTGGACAGAAACAGAACTTTCTAAATACCAACTCTTGCATCCTTTAATTGGTCCAATGAGTATGAGAGAGATGATCTTGTTCATAATTTTTCATAATCGACATCATCAAAAGCAATTAAAATAATGCGCGCCATACAATTAACTCAATATGGTAATGCCAATAAGGCATTTAGCATAAAGGAAATACCCGTCCCCAAACCTTCTGATACTGAAGTCCTCATTAAGGTGGTTTCGTCTGGTCTCAATTTTGCAGATGTCGTGGCAAGAAGAGGTTTGTATCCTGATGCTCCTAAAAATCCAGCTATATTAGGATACGATGTAGCTGGATATGTTGAGTCAGTTGGTAGCAATGTCAAAAATGTAAAACCAGGGCAAAAAGTAGTTGCATTAACGAGATTTGGTGGTTATGCTGAATATGCTATCGCAATGCAGGAAGGTGTAGCCATTTTACCAGACGATTATGATTTTCATCTAGCCACAGCTTTAGCTACACAGGCATGCACGGCATACTTTTGTGCAGAAGAGTGCGTGAGCATGCATGAAGGAGATCATGTACTCGTTCAGGCAGCTGCAGGTGGTGTAGGAAGCATATTGGTTCAATTAGCTAAACACAGAAAATGCCATGTATATGGGACCGCCTCAACCTCAAAACAAAATTATATAAGCCAAAATGGTGTAGACACTTGTATTGACTACACTAAAGACTCATTCAAAAAAATCATTAAAAAGCTTAAGCCCAATGGCATCGACATAGTTTTTGATAGTATAGGAGGCAAGAGTTTTGGTAATGGCATGAAGCTATTAGGGCCTGGGGGACGTATGGTAAGCTATGGTGCCGCATCACAAATCAACGGAAATAAAACTAATAAACTAATGGCTGCAGGAGTAGTATTTGGTTTCGGCGTATTCACTCCTATTTCCCTATTGATGCAATCAAAAAGTGTCATAACAGTTAATATGCTGAGGATAGCAGATAACAAACCTCATGTCTTTAATCATGTACTCAATCGAGTGATTGACTTGGCTAAAAACAACATAATTAGCCCTACCCTTAGTAAGACTTTCGACAGCTCACAAATAAATGAAGCACATAACTTTCTTGAATCTCGACAGTCGATAGGAAAAGTGACGATCAACTGGACCTAAATCATGAAAGGTGTATGAGGAAAAGTAGGACGTACGCTGTAATAGCCACGATCTTGGCTGCCATAATTTGGAGCAGTGGTGGACTTTTTATCAAATTATTACCTCAATCTGCCTTTACAATACTTTTCTACAGGAGCTTTTATGCAGGTTTACTTTTTATCGTAATCTTTAAGTCAAAGATTTTTAAGATAACCCGTCTATCATTCCTGGCAAGTCTTTTTTACGTGATCTTGCTCATAGCTTTCGTGAACGCTACGAAACTAACTACAGCAGCTAATGCCATATTCTTGCAATATACGGCCCCAGCTTTTGTCTTATTGTTGGAGCCTAAATTTTTCAATATCAAGATTTCTCGAGTTAATGCGATAACGGTTATTGTAAGTCTATTGGGTATGTCTTTATTTTTCATGGATCAGTTTTCTATTGATAGTATGTGGGGAATTATAATCGCTGCGATTTCTGGATTAGCTCTTACTGGCTTTATCATATGTCAACGCCTCAACAATGATGATAATTTAGAAAATTCCATTATACTGGGCAATTTATGGGTCGTTTTGATAATGATGCCTTTAGTATATGACAACCTATCTGCAACTAAATCAGAACATATGATGCTTTTGTTTTTAGGTCTCATACAAATAGGATTAGGATATATACTATTTACCTTTGGACAAAAAATACTTACGGCACTTGAAAGCTCATTGATTGCTCTGTTAGAACCTATTCTAAATCCTTTATGGGTAGTGCTTGGATATGGAGAATTTCCTTCGATTTGGGCATGTATTGGGGGTGCAATTATAATTTCTGCCTTAGTGATCAGATTATTATATTTGGAATATTACACCGATTCTAAGTATAAGATCAGTACTTAGAAGATTGCTATTCGTATTCAAAATTTAGCCATGAAGAAATACATCACCTATACCACTTTCTTGACAATTCTATGTTGTGCTTTATTTGCTCAAGTTGACATCATACCTGAACGTTTTGCATTTGAACCTGAACTACCTTATGATTCTGGTATCCAAAGCCCGCATGAATTTTTAGGATATGAATTAGGTGAATCGTTTACTCGATATGCGAATTCAATAAGCTATTTTCAATATTTAGCAGAGAAATCAGATCGAGTAGTAATAAATGAATACGGAGAAACTTATGAGGGTCGAAAGCTGTATAACTTGATTATATCAAGTCCAGAAAATTTGGCCAATATCGAAAAATTAAAAGCCGATAATTTAAAATTAGGCGACCCAAGAAAAATAGATCAGCAAACAGCGCAAAATATAATCGAAAATAAACCAGTATTTGTCTCCTATAGTTACAATATACATGGTAATGAAGCTTCGTCTACCGAGGCCGCAATGCAAGTTAGCTTCAGATATGCAGCAGCCACGGATGCCAAAACGGCAGAAACACTTAGCAATACTGTATTAATATTTTATGTATGTATTAATCCAGATGGTCGAGACCGATACGTATACTGGTATGAAGGCGTCAAAAGAAGCGTACCTGGGATCAGCCCAAAAGATTTAGATCACTATGCTCCATGGCCTAATGGTAGAACCAATCATTACTGGTTTGACTTAAACAGAGACTGGATCTGGGGCATCCACCCAGAATCAAGGGGGCATACTGGAGAGTATGTCAAATGGATGCCACAAATTCATACAGACTATCACGAACAAGGTTATAATTCCAACTACTTTACTGTGCCTGGAACCACTCCTCGTAATCTATTACTCCCAGATGACTATGAGTCTTTGGCGGATACTATAGGGCGAGCCAATATAGCAGCATTTGATCGACATAAAGTCAATTACTTCACTCGAGAAGCTTTTGATTTTTTCTATCCAGGGTATGGCTCAAGTTATCCATCAGTCATGAATGCCATAGGTATGTTGACAGAGCAAGGAGGCATCGGAGCTGGTCGTTCCATCACAACCAATGATGGTCAAGTCTTAACGCTACGCCAAAGAATCTTTGATCACTATACCACATCTATTGCCACCATCACCAAAGCCGCTCAACGAAAAGAAGTCTTCAATAGATACTACTATGAAAGTAGTAATCCTAAGAATTCTAAAAGCAATACGAGTGCATATATACTTCCCAATAATGATCAAATTTATCTGACCGAAGTAATCAATATGCTCTTGAGACATAAGGTAGAAGTTTATCGCACTACGGTACCACAAGAAGTGTCCTCAGTATATTCTTATCGTACCAATAGCAATGATAATGTTCGCTTACCTCAAGGTTCTTATATTATACCTACTGATCAACCTAAGCATTTGTTTGTGAACAGTGTATTGAGCAAGCAAATGAGTATTGAAGATTCTGTCATGTATGACATGTCGACTTGGTCTGCTCCAATAGCTTATAATTTAGATGCCTACACTACTAATAAATCCATCAATCTTAAAACAAAATTAGTCGAAGAACTGGTGTACGAAAAAGGTCAATTAATTACTCCTGATGCTCGATATGCTTACGTGATTGATTGGGATCAAAGATCTGCTCCCGCAGCACTATCAATGCTTTGGCATAAAGGATATCGAGTTAGATCAGCCGAAGAGCCATTCTCATTGAATGGTCAAAACTTTAATGCAGGTAGTCTAATAATTCTTTTAGGCAGGAACTTAAGTCATGAAGAATATTGGGTAACCGACATGCAAGAAATTGTCGAAAATACTGATGTCACTATTCACGGATTACATACTGGAAGAATGGATACTGGATATGATCTGGCTTCGAGAAGTAGTACACCTTTAAGACAACCTCGAGTAGCTCTTTTAGTTGAACCCCCGTTCAACACCTATACCTGTGGACAACTTTACTATCTCTTTGACCAAGAAACTAAGCTGCCTGTTGATAGAATTCGCACGTCCAAATTATTGCAAACTGCAATTCCTAAATTAGGTAGTCGATATGGATATGCAGACATACATGATTATGATGTAATAATTTTAGCAGGAGGAGGAAATAACCTGTCTAAAGTTTTTGGCGAAAGTCAGCAAAAAGAAATTAAAGGATGGATTAGTTCTGGTGGAACATTAATCGCCACAGAGAGTGCATCTTCCTTTTTTACCCATGGCAATTCTCAAATAGGAACTGTAAAAACAATAAAGAACCACATTGATTCTTCCGAAGTTGCGAAGTACCTGCCGTATAAAGAAAGAACGGATTACTATGGTAAAAAACGAATACCCGGTTCTGCAATGAGCACCCATGTTGACACGACCAACCCCTTAGCTTTTGGCTTGAAGAAACATTTATATTCACTCTCATTTGGAGGAAAAAACTTGATTCCGTCCAATCAACTACAATCTGTTGCCTATTATGATAAGAATCCTAATCAGCTCCTTATATCTGGATATGCCCCTGCGGAAAAATTAAGTCAACTATCAGGAACTACTGTAGCTGGTGTAGAACGATTGGGGAGAGGTAAAATCGTGCACCTTGTAGACAATACGCAATACAGAATGTTCTGGAGAGGACCATCTAGGATGATGCAAAATGCCGTAATGCTTTTACCTTCCTATTAAAAAAGACCTCCATATGAAAATAATTAAAGTAGCACTAACAAACCTGGACGAATTAACACCACTTTTCGATAGTTATATGGTGTTCTATCGGCAAAAATCCAACCTTTCTAAACATCGAGAATTTTTGAAAGAACGACTAACGAATAATGAAGCAGAAATATTCATGGCGATTGATGATCACGAAAAAGGAATGGGATTTACTCTGCTATATCCTTCCTTCTCCTCTGTGAGTCAAGCGAGAGTATATACTTTAAATGATCTTTATGTTGCTCAGGAATATCGACAAAAAGGTGTGGCTTCTTCATTAATGAGAGCTGCTGGCGAATTTGCTAAGAGCCAAGGAGCAGTTAGGCTACACTTAGAAACTGAAACAGATAATACCAAGGCGCAACAACTGTATGAGAAAGAAGGTTGGATAAAGGAAACCAATTATTTTTATTATCGCTCTCTTTAGATATTCACCTATTAGTAAAAATTTGATAGTGGCTTCAAGAAATTTAATTTTGTTGGTGATTCTGACACTCATTAGCTGCAAGCCGGAATCAAGAGAAATAGTCCAAATTAATCAATTACCCATACAAGAACTGGAGGCTCTCCAAAGAACAGACAAAGTAGGTGCACCTATAGTCCTTCATCATGATCAAGAAATTGAAATTCTTCATATCCTGCGAAATTCAAATTTTGAATTAGAAAAATATTCAATGAGTAAAAGTCTATCAGAAGATATTACGATTGATGTATTTAGCAATGAGATTTTTCAATTTAAGGTTCCTATCCAAAAGAATCATCTTATACCAGATTGGCATTATCAAGGGGTAGACACTATTGCAGCTATATCCGATATTGAAGGAAACTATCCTGCCTTCGTATCTTGGCTTAAGGGTAATGAAATAATTGATAAAGATTTCAATTGGACCTTTGGCCCTAACCATCTTGTAATCAATGGTGATGTAATGGATAGAGGTGCGGATGTATTTTCTATTCTTTGGTTGATCTATAAGCTGGAGCCAGAAGCGATCCAATCAGGAGGAAGAGTACACTTAGTCTTAGGAAATCATGAACAGCTCAACCTCCAAGGCATTTTCGACAAATCTAACTTAAAATATGTCCATACCCAGTATTTTAACGATGCTTCAGTATTAGGTTTGCCATATGAACAATGGATCAGTAATAAGAGTGAAATTGGAAAATGGTTGCGGACGAAAAATAGCATCATTCAAATTGATCAAAATATTTTTGTTCATGGCGGAATAAGTCCAGAATTATCCAATACGAATTGGTCCATCCAAAATATCAATGATATAAATAGAGGATCACTTCAAATTAGCAGCAAAAAATATAATAAAGATCAAACATTGATCGCCCTATCCAAGGGGCCGCTATGGTACAGAGGTTTAGCAGATCAAGAAATCGAATCAGAACAACTTAATGATTTTTTGGACGACTACAACGCTGAAAGGTTTATCATAGGACACACAATTGTACATGAAGACAGAATCGAACCACTATATGAGGGAAGAGTAATCCCAATTGATCTACATCTCGAAAAAACCTTCAAAAAAGGAATCGCCAAAGGTATCTTTATTACAAATGATGGACTGTACGAAGTTGATAACAAAAAGAATAGTACGGCTATAGATCAAATAGCGCTTTAAATAGGATATTAATTGTGTTACAAATTGCTAAATTAGTAAGCATAACACTATGCATATGAGAACAACCAATTTCATTCAATTGCTAATGTTAGCGGGTTCTCTATTCTTTTATTCGTGTGAAAGTAAAGAACAACCTGTTGATCATCCAGCTCCTCTCCCTGATAGTATCTTTGATAAAATAACTGAATTAGACAATGCTCAATTAACTTTAAGTGGGGATCTCTCTCATTTAATTGAAGAAGTTGGGTTAGACGAGAATAACAAAGAAAAATTCTTTCCTGCAGAGCTGAAAATTACCAGTGGTACTGAGACAATTGAGTTGCCCCTACGTATAGCTAAAAGAGGAGTCACCAGAAAATCTATTTGCGATTTTCCACCTATTAAATTCAAGTTTAAGGCGGATACTTTAGTAAATCGTGGTTATTCTAAATTCAATACCTACAAGTTTGTAACTCATTGTATAGAAGGTGGAGACCAATTAACGATCGCAGAGTTCTTGGCTTACAAGATATACAATCACATCACTGATAAAAGCTTTAGGGTAAAACTTGTAGAAATCAAATATGAAGATCAAAGCGAAAGAATTGTTGAAAACATCAAAGACAAGGCCTATATGGGTTTCTTGATAGAAGAAGATCAAGAATTAGCCTATAGACTAAACGCTGAATTGTATGAAGGAGAGATCAAAGCCATAGACAGAAAGCAATATGCATTGATGGTGGTATTTCAATACATGATAGGTAATACTGACTGGAATCTGACAGGAGGGCATAACATTAAATGGATCAAGCAAAGCGCAGTTCCATCTCCCACCCCATTACCATATGACTTTGATTTTAGCGGCTTAGTCAATGCTCCACATGCCGCACCACACCCTCAAATGCCTATTAAATCTGTAAGGGAACGGTTCTTACAGTGGCGAGGAAAGACAAAAGATGAACTCAATGAGATAGCTGCACAATTAAGTCAAGATAAAGACGAAATACTAAATATTGTTGCAAATGAGCCACATTTATCCGATGTCAAAAAAGAAGAAATCACTGAATACCTCAATGAATTCTTTATACAATTTTTGGAGAAAGGAAGTATTTAGACTTTTCTATTCAGTACAAGAATGGAGCAAATTAAAATGAGGGTTATTGCAGCTATTGCCTCCCACTGACTGGCACTTATAGATATGAGGTATATAGCAAAACCTATATAACATGCATTTGTCATAAGGAGTATATATTTAGGAGTTGTGGTATGAGACTCATATAGGAAAACGAAATTTAATATCCCAATTAATATTAACGAAACCCCAAAGGTGGCACTCCAAAGCTCTTGAGTATCTATTTCGGGTCCTGAGACGATACTTTGACCTATTTGCCATAAACCTATGGCTACTAATCCTCCAACTAATAATCTAAAAAGCATATTGTAAAAATAAAAAAGGCCCGAGAAATTCTCGGGCCTATATTTTTATTACCAGTACTTAAGCGTATATAGACTCCTTTCCTAACTTTTTAGTTAGCAAGTAGTAAAATATTGCTCTGTATTTATTTCTATTTGACGATCCTAATTGATCTACTACTGCAGAAATAGCATCATCTAATGCCGGACTATCTTTCATGCCCAATTTCTTAATAAGGAAGTTGTTTTTCACTCTTGCAAGCTCTTCTTTATCAGCAGATGATACTTTAGAAGAGTCAGCGTTGTAGATAGAAGGTCCACAACCTTTAGCAACTTTAGTAAGAAGGTCTAAATCATAAGAAATACCTAACTTATCCATTTCGGCTTTGTAGGTATCCATACATTCATCAAATTTGCTCATTATGAATTTTTGTTGTTTAAAAAATTTCTTTACACCTATAAAGAAACTATTTTTTGAATTAATACCATAATAGCAGTATATGAAAAGTAATACAAAAGTATATATATGTTCAGATGTCCTAAAAATTAGAGAAATTCATTCCGACACTATTTCTGATTTAGCACAGTTTGCTGAGACTTTTGAGATAATAAATGCGATGAGTATTGATCTATACAGACAATATGCACAGGGCTATCCTCCGAGCATCATAGAGCTCAAAAACTGGCATCCTGACTGTATAGGTAAGGACTATCAACACATAATGGACTTAGAGCTCTCTCAAGAAGATATCCAATATGCTCAAGCGAGACAATTTGGATATAAAAGTTGGCAAGAGGTTATAGAAAAAAGTACTTCTATAAACTACAATTTTGAAAAAGCAGTTGACCACCTTATAATGGGAGAACTAAAACAGCTCAAAGAATTATTAATCAATTTTCCTAATTTATTGCAGAGCCGTTCCAACTACAATCATGAGGCTTCATTAATTCATTATATCGCCGCCAATGGCGTAGAATGTTATAGACAAATCACTCCTATTAATATAGTAGAAGCGACTCAATTATTACTTGATATGGGCGCCAGCCAACATGGTCAGCATAACATCTATGGTGGTAATTGTACACTAATTGATCTGATCAAAACAAGTGCGCACCCCAATGAAGCTGGTGTCGCAGAACAACTAATAGCAATTTTGAAATAAAAAAACGTCTATTATCAATGGCTCGTTAGATTAGGTCTGAAGTATTTCTGATTAAAGTTGCCACATATATAATGCCTGCCGTAACCAAGGTTGAGTCTGTCCT
>JAHDDE010000039.1 GCA_020629515.1 Saprospiraceae bacterium
GTGAGAACTTCATACAACCATAAAGTTAAACGAAATCAATATGTTACTTTTATCTCATATTAAGAATTAAGTTAAATTAATTGGATATGGATTTTATCAAGAAGTATGTAAGTCATTTTATATCTGGATTAATTGTTGTTTGTGCGGCTGTGATATTTATGATGCCTCAACTACAAGACAAGATAATCGCTGGAGGTGATGTTGTATCTTCAACCGCTTGGAGTCATCAAGTCCTTGATTATCAAGAAGAAACAGGAATAAGATCTAATTGGAATCCTTCTATGTTTTCGGGTATGCCGTGGGGATTACTTAGTTTAGGTTATCAATATAACGTATTGCGACATGTGGATAAAGTAAGTCAGTTATGGGCATCGTCCCCAATGGGTTTATTGATTAAAACAGGGTTGGTCAGTTTTTTAGCTTTTCTACTATTAAGAATACATCCTTACATTGCTTGTATTGGGGCATTAGGATTAGTATTTAATGTTAATTTCATTATTCTTCTTGAAGCAGGACACCAGTCAAAATTGAATGTTCTGGCCAATTTTCCAATGATTTTAGCTGGCCTTATCATGTGTTTTAATGGAAGATGGAAATTAGGATCTGCCATCATTGCTCTTTTTACTTCAATAGCCATCAGTAATAACCACATTCAGATGGTGTATTACTTATTATTGACCTTCTTTATATTTGGATTGGCGTCCTTGATAATTCATATAGTAGAAAAGAGAAACCTTAAAACATTTCTTACTGGAACATTAATTGCTTTAATTGCAGCTGGTATTGGAGGCCTGTCCAATTACTCCCGATTGGTTTCGTCTAAATCTTTTTCTGAAGATACAATGAGAGGAACCCCAATATTAAAAGTTGAAGGCGATTCTTCATCTGAGAAGTCTAAAGGATTAGAATGGGAATATGCCATGCAATGGTCCAATGATTTAGCTGATGTAGCTTCATTTTTAATACCGAGAATAGTGGGAGGGAGTTCCTATGAAGAAGTTAGCTCTACTTCGGCAACAGGAAAGTTGTTAAGGAGTAATGGAAGTAAAAAAGGAAGAGATGGAACTTATCAGGCTCCGATGTATTGGGGGGGCTTACCTTTCACATCAGGACCATATTATTCTAGTATGTTGTTTTTTTTACTATTGATTTTAGGTGGCTTTTTCTTAGAACGAAAGTATTTTATTCCTCTTTTTTCTTCAATAGTATTTTTATTACTTCTATCGATGGGTAGCAATGCTTCTTGGCTAAATAAGCCCTTATTTGATTACTTGCCATTATTCTCAAAGTTTAGAGCTCCAAATAGTGCAGTAACGATGATTCCTCTTTTCTTAAGTTTTATTGCTTGTCTGACGCTAAACAAGTTGATAATCGATAAAAAAATAAAAAAGATTCGAGCTTTTAAATTTACTGCGGTTATAAGTTTAGCAACAATTATCATAATTGGTTTTATTTCGTTAACAAGCTTTTCTTTTGAAGGTCCTAATGATGCAAGGTATGGTCAGCAGGTTTTAGATATTTTTATAGAAACCAGAGAGGCTTTATTGTTGAGTGATTTTAAAAGGGGTGTCTTATTCGCTGTGATGGCATTAGGAGTTTTATTTGCCTTTATTAAGAACATTATAAAACAAACTTGGGCATTCACTTTGTTACTTGGATTGGTATTATGCTTTGATCTTGTACCTGTTGATAGAAGACATTTGGATATTGATAACTGGGAAAGCATGAGAAACTATAATAATCAGTTTGCATTATCCAATGTAGATCAACAAATTATGTCAATGGAGCCCAAAGGGCGAGCCTTTTATCGGGTTATGGATGTTCCTAATATGCAATCAGCAAAAACATCTTACCATCACAATACTATAGGTGGTTATCATGCAGCTAAACTGCAGAGGTATCAGGATATACTGGATTACCATGTTTATAAAGGAAACATGAGTGTGATAAATATGCTAAATGCAAAGTATATAATTCAACAAGACGGCCAACTGAGCATCAATCAGAATGCATTGGGTAATGCTTGGAGCGTTCAAAATGTTGTCAGCGTTAATTCTCCAGAAGAAGAGATAACACAGATGTCAGAAAATTTTGACGCAAAAAATGTGGCAATAATAAATGCGTCTGAATTTCCTAATATCCCAACCAGTTTTAGTCCAGCTACAATTAGCATGGAAGAGGTTACACCTAATTATTGGAAATATAATGTGAATAGTTCAGGTGGAAGCTATATAGTGTTTTCAGAAGTATGGTATCCAGAGGAAAAGGGGCTTAACGCATATATAGATGGATCAAGAGTGAGCTTTAGTAGAGTGAATTATATTCTTAGAGGAATTGATGTTCCTGCTGGAAATCATACTATTGAATTCAAATTTGAGCCTAAAGCTGAGGGATCGTTCATTTCATTGATTGGCTCAATCTTGATTTTAGTTTGGGTGCTTATCAACTTTTTACCTGAACGAATTAGAAAAAAGATTCCTTATCTCACTTGATAATTGAGATATTTTTTAATATCACTTAAAGTTTTATTTGTATCGCAGAATGTTTTTCCAAGTCAAGGAACCGAAATATTCTTTATGAAGATTTTTCCAGTGAGAAAAATATTTTAAGAATTTTAATATATATAATGGTGAAGTCCAGTAAAATGATTTGATAGTGTGATTTTTAAATACTGAGTCAGTTTTTCCATTATGCTTAAAATGTTGAGCTGGCTTTCCGTATGATGTTAAGAACAATCCATATGGATAAGTAGTTTGTTTTAGCTTTGGTTGGAGAGAGGAGTTTTTTATTAGAGAGAGTAATTCGTCCAAGTCATTTGGCAAATAGGTAGCCTGAGTGTACATATAATATGATTTTCCATATAATATAGAAGGCTTACCCCAGAAAGTTGCCTCTATACCCATAGTAGATCCAAATGTTAGAATTTTGTCACAGGCTTCCATTAGAGCATAAGATGATATTCTCGAATCAGGAGCAATTATAGAGAGATTTGAGTAATCCATACTATTGATGCCCTTTAATTGACTATTGTCCACGTTGGTGAGATTTGGGTGAACTCTTAGATAGAAATGAATATTTTCATGTTCTTTTAATTGTTCACAAAGACGTTTGATGGCATCATTTTGTGTAGCGTAAAGGTTATGTTGCCATTCATCAATTGTTTTGACCTCATCTTCAGACGAATTGAAGATTGCCACATTTATTTTTGATGAATTGAAATCACCTGGCAACAAATTTTTTATTTGTTTATTGGTGTATGATTTTTCATATTGTTCACTGCCAGTGCGTTTTGTGATATAATAGGCTTTTGCGGCCTGATCTCTTTGCATTGGATTGTGTTTTTCCCAAATTTCATTCATTATATTAGTCCTTCCTTTAATGCTATGAGGAAGGCTGTTTTTGAACAAATGATAATTTTCTCCTGCTCCTGCTTCTATACAATAATATGGAATTGAAAAATTTTTAGCGAGCTCTAAAAGCGGATATACTTCGGCAAATCTTCCATTAAAAAGATAAATCACATCAGGCTGCCATGACTGAATTAGGTTAGCAAAGTACAAGGTTACATTGGCTGCTTTTCTTAGCTCATTTTCAATAATCAGATGATATTTAGAGGAGTTGATCTCAAAATCTCTGGTATGAGAAATAATTGATGATGCAACACCTCGACCTATATTTATATTTTTAAAACTAAACGATTGGAGTTCGCTTAAATTTGAGAAGTGAGGAATGTTAAGTTCGTCCAAATCTTCATTCTTTATAGTGAAAATTTGATTGTGATCAAGCTGAGTAAGTTCGAGAATTTTATTTTCTCTACTTTGACAAGATGCACATGCGAAAATATTGTGGCTACGATTGAAATAGCAATTTTGGAGGACTCCGCCACATCTAACTACTCTTATATCATGGTCTGATTTAATAAGTTGCTCTAATACTTCACCGCAAAGTCCTATTTGTTTTGAGGTAAGTCCTGTTTGTGTATAGAATAGGGTCTTCATAATTGATTATACCAATTCTAATTCTTTTTCGATTCTTTTAGTTATTGTCTCGATGTGATATTCTCTTGGTTTATCGCTTAATTGAATTTTCTTTTCCCAATTCGCAGCATTAATGAGATATTCATTTTCTAAATAGTATTTAAGGTATTTATAAAAGAATCCTTTTACATCATCTATTGTTAATTTTAGAAGACGAGCTATTTCTCTTTTCCCTTGATTGACATCAGTGATATGACCTACCGCTTGGCATGGTTTGTAATAAGCATGTCCAAAGGCAATTACTGCTTTACCAGCGGAAAGCGATTCCCAGCCAATTGATCCTGTTACTGTAGCAACAAGTTGTGCATTGCTGATAAGTATATCAGAAGAAAATGAAAGCGGAACCAAAGATACCTTCTCAATATTTAGAAGAGATTTGTAAAAACTCTTGCTCCGGTAATTGCTGTTGGACAATTTTCTTGGATTGAATTGATTTGGATGTTCTTTAATATATATATTCCAGTCATCAGGAATACTTTGGGCTAATAAAGTAGCGCATAAAAATTGATTGTCATATTCACCTCCTAAAGGCTGCGTTGACTTTTCTGGCTGCATATGTAGACCAAAGTATATATATTTTGATGTGATATCGGGGGTTACAGCAAGCTTGTTATAGATTAAATTGTGATTTATTTGCCTCCTAAGTATTGAGTTGGCTGTGAACCTATAGACAAATCTTGATTTAATATTATTTAATGAAGTGAAATGTAAGATCTCTTTTTTAAAAAAAAATGGAATGACGCCCATTATTGAATTTTGAGTTGCTTTGATGACATATCTAATATAAAGATTCAAAGCTGCAAAAGTGCCATCTCCAATGACAGCTTTAGATTCCCTTTTTTTATACGCATCAAAGTAAGCATTTGAACCGCTTAAATTAGAATTGATCTCCTCAGGAAGGCTTGAAAAAACTTTTTTATTATTTACATTTTTGAGATAATCTATTGGAACTGTTGGAAGATCATAGCTATTTGCAAAAACACAATAATTAGGAAAAAAATGATACTCAAATCTTATAACCTTTAAATTGTGATAACGGGCTAGTTCATAGTAGATAATAGATACAAAAGAGTGAGGAGTGTCAAAAACGAGAATGTGCGTAAGCTTTTCTTCAATGATCTTATTATTGAAATAATTTAGCAGTTTTAGATAAAATAACTTTCTTTCTTGAATAGAGATTGGAATAGAAGCGGCGCGATCCGTGATGCGCATATAAATGCTTTCCAGGCTTTTTAAATCACTGAGCATTTTTTCGCTTATGCTCCATGGACTTGACACGAGTTCGTTTATTTCATCAGGGAATAGGAAATCTGTTATTTCATCATGTGTCATCCCAGAGGACAATAGAGAGCTTTTTATTTGTTTGATTTTATTTATATCTCCATGAAAATTATGCTCTGTGCCCATCAATGCATAAGCAATAGAAATGCCTTTGTTCTTTTCGAGCCGAAGTAGTACCTCAAATTGGTATTCTATTACTAAATCAATAATGCCTAAACGCATGCTAAAGCTTATTTTATTAATTGAAAAGAACGTGGATACTTATTCTTTAGCTCGCTCAATTGCTTTTTATCGGGAGAACAGTATCTGGGATATTTTTGTCCAAACAGGCTATTTGTATATTCAAGTTGTAGGAGCAATCGTATTCCTTTTGTAAGAGGTTTTCCTTTATGTAAGCCACGAGTGTCTACAGCGATGATTGACCCCTTTTTACCACATATTTCCAATGGTTGCTTGAAGTGTTTCTTGATTTCTTCATCGGTCATCCTTCCGTCTTTTCTTAGGCCATCTGGTAATCCTCTGTGTGAGGTTGGTACATAACAATGTGGTCCAGATTCAGGTGTCACGTCTGATAAGTAAAAAAAGAATTTCAAAAATTTAAGCCTATCCATATCAAAATGATATTCTTGGGCCGCCCCAGATGTTCCTCGACCTTCAAATGGAACACTCCACCACAATGATATTGCATCAAGAATAGGACTTACATTTAAGTATGTTTGGGCAATCTTAAGAATTGATTGATCAAAAGCAATACTTCTTATAACGTCAGAAGTAAGTAAGCGATCACCATTAAAAGAGTATTTTGGAGCTATGGGATTGTTTTGGTCAAAAAGAAATTCCTCTTTAGTAAAACCGATGTTTTTCTTTAGATCTAAGGCATGTGCAGGTTCAGTTCTTGCAAAATTGTCGATTTTGTTAATGATATCATCACTTAAGGTTATGTCAAAAATATGGTAGCCATTTTGTTCGATTATAGAAGCTATTTCATGGGCTTTTTGATCGGTTATCTCCCCGAGAACACCCGTTTTCGTTTCTATGTTATATCTACCAACAAGCCGGCTATAGATATTAGACATAAAGTCATTTAGTTTTCCATTGGTACGAACAAACAATTTTCTATGTAAAATATATAATACCCTTGGGGTCCTATTGGTAATTATAAAAATTAAATAGGACGGGAAATAGGCCATTAGCATAATTGTAGTTATCATATTAAGCTTACATTACTTATTGAAATTTGATTGTCTTCGGAAGCTATTATTCTCAATATATTATTGGGCAGTAGATCTTTTAAATATTCGGGCAAATTCGAGATTCCTAAGTCTGTATCAAGATTATATCCTAATTGATTCGTTAGTATTTCACCGTTAGACAATATCTTATCATTTAAAACAATTTTTAAATTGCTCTTATTTGAATTGCCAGATATAACTAAGCGTCTGTATGTTCCTTCTTTGAGTATAATTACTCCTATTTTACTAAATGTTCGATACTTCTGTTTTAAAGCATTTTTCGAATAAAATCCTTCATAAAAATAGGGTAGATCTTTTTCATCAGAACTTATTGAACTTGGTGGTTGAAAATGAAGTCTTTTTTTTAGTTCAACATTATTTCCGACGATAACAGAATACGGAGGAATATACCCTGATACTCGAGCACCACTACCGACTACGCAACCTCGGCTTATATGACTTCCTTTTACGATTACGACGTTATATCCTATCCAACAGTCTTCATCAATTCTTATAGGTTCGGAGACAAAGGCTTTTGATAATACCATTCTATCCTGTTCTCTAATAGATAAATGTGGGAAATTGAAGGCATAATGACTTCCAGATGATGCGAATATAGAAGGAGCAAATATGCAACCGTCTCCTACAGAAATATCCCCTATTAATGTAACGTTATCTTGGATGCTGACATTTTGACCTAAGATTATATTAGTTGCAGCAGGCAGATTTATTTCTACATTATCTCTCAACCAACTATACTTACCCATACTAAAGCGAGTTTGAGTAGCCGAATCAGAGATAAATTTGCAATTTCTTCCTATTCTGTTTTTCCCTTCGAAGTGACATCTATTAATCACACCAAATTTGATTTTTAGTTGAGGAGCGGCTATTCCGTGCAGGATCACAAAACACAAGCGTGATAGCTTATAGTAAAAGATTTGGATGATATGAAGAATAAGCCCTTTCATCTATTATATGCAGGTCCATCCACCGTCAACAACTAAATTATGCCCTGTAATGTATTTTGCATCATCTGATAAAAGAAAGCGAACTGAAGGTGCTATGTCTAATGGGTTGCCCATCCTTCGCATGGGAACTTTAGTTTCGTAGTTTTTAACAAAAATAGGATCCTGGTTATCGAATATACCACCTGGAGAAACACAATTAAATCTGTAGCTTTTTGGCCCATATAGAGATGCCATAAACTTAGTAAAGTTAATTAAGCCTCCCTTAATCGCTGAGTAGGCAGCCACTGGGTTGATATTGGTGTTGTTATATATGGACATGTCGTTGCCTACTACACCATAGATTGAGGCCATATTTATAACTGATAATTTTTTTTGATTATCGTTTATGCAATTCAGAAGAATCTGAGTGCACATTACATAGCTATTGAGTTGTAAGTCGATATTTTTTCGCCAAGAATTCAGATTGATATCATCTTTCAACTGGATGCCCCAATCTTTTGTACGAGGATAGGCATTGTTAACGAAACCGTCGACGCGTTTATGTTGTTTTAGAATTGTGCTTAAGGCGTCGTGAACATCTTTTTGTTGGGTTGTATTGACTATATGATTTTCGTTCGCTCCAGCATATCGAGTTAAATCAAAGTTAATAGTATGATAACCATATTTGACGCATTCATCTATAATAGCCCGTCCAAGTAGACCGCTTCCGCCTGTTATTATTATAATTTTTTGATTATTCATCGATGACTATTTTTAATACCCTACTGGCTTCATCAAAAGAATTCATGATTGATTTTTTGTTTGAAGTGACAAATTTTATAAAGTATCTAAGCTGTGCTTCATAAGTATCTTTGATACTATCGGATCCTTGGTAGAGGTATTGTCCTGAGACTTCTTCAAAAATATTGTTATTGATTAGGTCTATAGAATAAATACAACTATTTGTAATTATTTCTAAAGTTCTTTTAGGCTTTGGTCGATAATAATTAAGTGTTACAGTTGCAGTATACTTTGTGTATTCTAATATAAAATGCGCATAATCTATAGCGTCTATACCAAGACTTGATTCTGATCTCAATAATCTTAAAGATTTTGTTGGAAATCCAAATAGGTATATCAAATAGTCGATTTCGTGTATGAGATCTAAGTGTACTCCGCCTCCCAAATTAGGAATAGCGCTATAGGATTGTCTGAAATCTTCATTTGAACGCCAATCTGGAAGATATGAGCCACAATAGATATTAATCTCTTGGATATTATTTTGATCTATTGTTGAAAGGAAATTTTTCATGAAATTGATGCAACCTAAAAATCTTAAGTTACATGCCGTATAAGTCAATATGTTTCGAAGTCTATGAGATAAATTATCGATATGACTGAGGGTATGACTGAGGGGCTTTTCGATAAAAATAGGAATCTTCCAATTGATTAGATAGTTAATTGAAGTTATATGCTCAGATGTAGGATTGCTAATGATAACAAAGTCTGGATTAAAATTCTTAGATTCTTCATATGAATAAAAAGACGTAACATCCTGTATGTCACTTGCATTAAGATTATGTCTTAAAGCTCCTAATTCAACTTTTTCACCATAAATATTTTTTAGAGCTTCTATGTGCTTTTTTGCAATAGACCCGTATCCTATGATCAAAACTCTCAAATTTCGAAATTGAGTTTATTATTCGAAATTAAGAAGTCTAATACCTCTAAGTCAAGTGGGTGATCTATATCAAAACAGATGTGGTCCAATACATGAAATATCGTCCTAGGTGTAAAGACTGTACTGTAATTTTGCGAATAAAAATCTCTACGGTAAAAGTAGAAGGAGGCATTTAGGTCATATACTTTTGGAGCACTTTGTCTTGTATAAATATCTCCTTTTAAATTTTTGCTTTTATGTGCATAAAGACCATCCTTGGATTCTATCATATTGAAGTAAGGATTTCTATTCGCGGGACTAACAGAAAATGAGTTTAGGGCATTAGGAGTGCTATTAAAATGATGGTATGCTTTTGTCAAGTCTTCTAGAGTTCTAAGTGGAGAAGTCACATCTAAGTCGAGGATTATATCGAATGACGATTTTTCTATAGCTTCGTGATATTCCATTAGGTCTTTGATGACAGCTATTTTACCCATTGAATCTGTCGCTAATTCTGATTGTCTTAAATAATCAGTCTTCAATCCATAATCAGCGGCAATCTTTTTAATCAACTCGTCATCAGTTGATAAAGCGATTTTTGCGTTATGATCTTTACTTAAAGAATTAGCAAATTTTGAGGCAGAATTTATTGTATACACAATTAGTGGCAAGCTATTGATTAATGCAATGTTTTTGCCTGGAACTCCTTTTGATCCACCTCTTGCACATATAGTTATCAGGATATTCAAATTAAAATTTTATGTTTTTAATGTCTTGTTGAGCTTTTGTAAAGTCGTTAGGTTTCCCTATGTCGAGCCAATAGTTAAGAATGTTATAATGCATAACATTTTTTGATGCGGCAATCGCTACCTCCAAAAAGTCAGTAGCGTTAAATTTTAAATTATCAGGAATTAAGGAAATCAATTCTTTTTTAAAAATATAGATCCCTGCATTCGAGTAGTAGGTATAAGTAGGTTTTTCTTTTAATCCAGTAATTTGATCCTTGTCGGTTTCTATAATGCCGTATGGTATATCGACTTGATAAGATGTGGTGGCAACGATAATATCAGCATTGTTTTTATAAAACGTATTGAACATTCTTTCATAATCGATATTTGAAAGGATATCGGAATTCATTACTAATATATACTCATTAGTAACCTTTTTAATCTTTTTTACTGCTCCAATTGTCCCTAATGGTTGATTCTCAGTGATATAACTTATAATCATATCCTTGTCTTTACCATCTTCAAATGTATCTATTAGCTGTTCACCTAAGTAATTAATTGAAATATTTAAATTTTTAATACCAAATGATCTAAGTCGATCTATGTTGTATTCTATAATTGGTTTACCACCGATTTTAAGGAGTGGTTTTGGAGTCGTTAGAGTCATTGGACGCAATCGTGTACCCTTTCCCCCAGCCATGATTACTGCTTGCAAGGGTAGATACGATCTTTGCTTATTGAAATTCAAAATATCAACAATTTGCTGTTCTTTATTGAGGATAGGTATTATTTGATATTTGTTGTTACGATATAAAGTTATCAGGTCAGGATCGTAGTTGTGTTCTTCGAGATATTTTGGATTTTTCGTCGCAAAATCCAAAATTGGGTTGTCCAAATTAAGACCACTAATCAATCCTCTTCGAACATCACCATCGGTTATTGAACCTATTAGTTTTTCTGATTTATCAATAATAAATAAAACACCATCTCCAGAAAGTTGATCTAACTTTTTTAATGTTTCTCTTATCGATATATTAGTTGAAATTATGTGTTCGTTTATTTTCATCTAAATGTTCTTATTTGGAATCAGTTTTATTGGACTCCTACCTTTAGCTATCATATTATCTGGAATATTTTTTGTTATTGTAGACCCTGCTCCAATAATACAATTACATCCAATAGTAACTCCTGGTAAAATTATACTTCCAATGCCAATTAGAGTGTTTGGACCAATTTCAACATTGCCTCCTAATCTTACCCCTGGTGCTAAATGAGCACATGTTTTTATATGGCAGTCATGTTCAATTATGACTGATGTATTGCATATTACTCCATCCTCAATTGTCGAATTTGCATTTATTATAGCACCAGTATTTATCAATATACCTTTGCCTAATCTTGCAGATGGAGAAATAATTGCAGTGGCGTGCAAGGCATTTTTCAGTGTGGCTCTCCCAAACTTATTTATTATTTGGTGTCTCCTAAAATTATCTCCTATACTAACAAAGTAATTTTCGGAACGTAATCTTTTTTCGTTTGATTCATCTCGTTCACTGCCAAGATATTTTAAGTTATATGGGTTCTCTGCTTGTTCATGTAGCTCAAAATATCCTTTGATTTTAATATTTTGACTCTTTAATGCGTCAATAACTACATAGCTATGACCAGAATACCCAACTAAGATTATCATCTGATCAATCATTTAAGTAAGACTTGATAAATCCGAAAATATGAGAAGAGGTACTACCATTTTTATTTTGATATAAATTATTACCACTATAGTATGGTAAAGAAAGAATTTCCCTTGTTTTTTTAATGATCTGTACGGAGTCAAATTGGGCATTTATAATGTTGTGAGATTGAACTCTTCCTTTTTGTCGGTCACCTAAATTGAGCACATATGTATTAAGACTAGCAGCTTCAATTATACCACTACTACTATTACCTATTAAGGCTTTAGAATAGTAAATCGCAGAAAAATATGCCTGACTACCAAAGTGTTCTATGCCGTGAACGTTTTCATATTTATCTACAAATTTTTTGATGGTTCCTTTAGCACTTAAACCAGTGATGTCAGCATTAGGCATATTTATTATGATTTGAAATTCTTTACGTAGTACTTCGAGGGCCTTAAGAAGTTCATTTAATTTAAAAGTATTGCCCTCATATTTTTCAGTCTCAGGGTGATATACAACAAGTAAGGTAGGAAGCATAAAATCAATATTGAATTTTGCCTGTAAATGTTCTTTGTCAGTCGGGGTGAAATCAATTAGATTATCCAATCCAAGCGCACCTACATTATAGATATTTTGCTTTTCATCCAGTAGTTGAACAAGTCTTTCCTTGAAAATTTCTGTGGCGCAAAAGTGGAGTGAGCTACATAAAGAAATCATATGTCGATATCTATTATCCATAGCCCCCATTGTAGTTTCTCCACCATGCAAATGGGCGATTGGGATATTGAAATGAGCTGCACTTAGAACAGCTGCGAGCATCTCATATCGATCTCCCAGGCAAATTAATAAATCCAATTTTTCTTGATCTCGGGAGAATATATTCGCAAATAGGGATGAAGTTAGGCTTATGCTTTGGACTATATCCTGTGGTTTGTCACCAGAAGGAAGTGTATCAACTTTTTGTGTAATGAATAATCCGTCTTTTTCGATTTCTTTTATCGTTTGATCATATTGGATAGATAAATGTGTTCCAAATACATAAACGTGAAGATTAAATTCTTCGGCTTGATTAAATCTGATGAGCAATGGCCTGAGGATACCGTAATCCGCTCTTGAGCTGGTAAGTACTCCGATTGTTTTCATTTGATCAAATCATCATAAGTTAGGAGGTGATCCGAGGGAAGATCTTTATTAATTACCTCGCCAATTAACTTTTCATATTCCATCGGACTAATACCATGTCCAGGACGTTTCATCGCAAAATGGTCCTTTGTTAGAGATGTCCCTTTTTTAAGGGCTACGCTCAAGTGCACACTTTTCCGGGCTATGGGAATATTTTGCGATTCTGATGGGCTTGGTTTCTTTTCTTTACTACCCAAAGCTATGTCTATATTTCTTGTGAGGATCACTAGTTGTTTTAATTCTGATGGTTCCAATGAAGCTTTATGATCTGGGCCTTTCATTTTCCGATCTAGTGTAAAATGCTTTTCAAGAATTTTAGCACCTTTTGCAACTGCCGCTAAGGAGACTTCAATTCCCAATGTGTGGTCAGAATAGCCTATATCAACACCAAATTCTTCTCTTATTGTATCCATTGCATTTAGATTTACATCTGAAAGAGGAGTAGGATATTGTGTATTGCAGTGTAGTATCGTTATTGTACTTCTATTGGCTCCATGATCGCATAATGTATTGAATGCTTTCCTTATATCTTCCATATCGCACATTCCTGTAGACATCACTATAGGTTTTCCCTTTGAAGCAATCTTTTCTAAATAGGGTTTATTGGTTATTTCTCCAGAAGGAATTTTATAAAAATCTATACCTATTTTTTCGAGTAAGTCGATACTGTCTAAATCAAAAGCTGTTGAGAGAAAATTGACTTTTTTTATAGCGCAATACTCTTTCAGAATATGGTGTGCTTCGATATCAAGTTCTAATTTTTTAATCATCTCAAATTGACTTGACTTACTACCTAAATTTGCTTCTTGATATGAAGCCATGGCAGCCTTTTGAGATACAAGATTTTTCGTTTTAAAGGTTTGAAATTTTACATAATCGACGCCAGCTTCTGCAGCTACGTCTATAAGACGTTTGGCGATTTGGATATCGCCATTATGGTTTACTCCTGCCTCTGCAATAATTATTGTTTTTTTCATAATATTACACTACTCGGAATATTCACAATGCGATCGGCTAGAAAAATAGAAGTGTCCAAATCCCCAGATGGACATTGATCATACATTGGTAAAGTGTTTAGTAGTTGCCAGATGGGTCGAGTCATAACTCCATTTTCATTCATCTCTTTTAAAAAAAGATCTTTTGTGCTATTATCTTTTAATTGGATAGCATTTAGCCAATAATTAGAATTACAATGAGCAGGAGCTACCTTGTAGATGATATCTTCAAAATCTTCAAAAAAGTCTTTATACTTTAGAGCAGTATTATTTTTATTTTCTAAAAAAGATGGAAGCATTTCCATCTGAGCGCAAAGTAGAGCAGCATTTAGATTTGGCATTCTATAATTATAACCCAAATTGTCATGCTTGTATTCCCAAGCGTGTGGAACTTTCGCTGTAGTGGATAGGTGCTTGGCTAAGGTGCCTAATTTTTCGTTATTGGTAACTATAGCACCGCCGCCGCCGCTAGTAATAGTTTTGTTCCCATTAAAACTATAGATCCCTAATGTGCCAAAGGTTCCCGTGTGTTGATTTTTGAAGGTGGTACCTAAAGATTCAGCGGCATCTTCGATAACAGCAATGTTATAATAATCACATATTTCGCATATCTCGTCAATTCGCGCAGCATGCCCAAAAGTGTGCATTGGCACACATGCTTTTATTTGACGTCCTGATTGACGATTAATAAGCCTGTTGTTTGTAAAATGACAACTCTTTTCGATTCTTTTTTTTAGCGCTTCAGGAGACATGGACATAGTGTCTAAATCTACATCTATGAAATGAGGTTTCGCCAGGAGATAGGCTGCAGCGTTAGCAGTTGCAACAAAACTTAATGGTTGCATGAAGACTTCAGAGCTCTGATCAACCCCTACTATTTTCATTGCAAGATGAAGTGCACTTGTACCGTTGCTTATAGCAACTGCTCTTTTAGCTCCAGTATATTCAGCTAATGATTCTTCAAATTGATTGACAAATTTGCCCACAGAAGAAACAAAAGTTGATTCTATTGCTTCGGTAACATATTTTAATTCATTACCTAAAAACTTAGGTTCATGAAGAGGCAGAAAGGCCTTTGGGCAATTATAGGTTTCGCGGATGAATGCTTCAATCTTTTTAAACATTATATATGTTTGCCTTATAATGACTTAAATTCTCATCTTTGGAGTACCACCTTATCGTTTCTTTTAATCCTTCTGTTAAGCTGTACTTAGGTAACCAAGAAGTATATTTTTTTATTTTTTCGTTGGATCCATATAGCCTAAATACTTCAGAATTGGGAGGTCTCAGACGAGCTGGATCTTGTATAATTTGAGTGTCCGAATCAATGAGTGAAAGTATTGTATCTGCTAAGTTTTTCATCGATATTTCGCTACATGTTGCAATATTACAATCATGACCGATCAATTCTTCTGACTTTGCTATCTCAATAAAGCCCTGCGCAGTATCCTTAACAAATAACAAATCGCGAGTTGGTGATAAATCCCCTAACTCTATATTTTTTTTGCCGTTCAACGCTTGAGTTATAATAGTGGGGATAATGGCTCTCGCCGACTGTCGGGGGCCGTAGGTATTAAATGGTCTGACAATTGTAACAGGACTTCCAAAAGAACGAAAAAATGATTCTGCTATACAATCGGCGCCTATTTTACTTGCCGAGTAAGGAGATTGGGGCTGTCGTGGATGTAGTTCGTCGATAGGGATGTACTGAGCTGTTCCATATACTTCAGAAGTAGATGTTACCAATGTACGTTCTACATTTAAATCACGGGCAGCCTGTAGCACATTTAAGGTGCCTTTTATATTAGTATCAATGTATGAATCTGGAGAGTGATAGGAATATGGGATAGCAATTAATGCAGCGAGATGAAATACTATTTCGATATCTTTCATTGCCGTTTTCACTCCATTAGGATCTCTTATGTCTCCAGTGAAAATATCAAGTTGAGATACTTGTTCTTCAGAGAAATTTTCTATCCATCCCCATGTGTTGAAAGAATTATATTGACAAAATGCCCGTACTTCGGCTCCTTCCATCAATAGTGCTTCGACTAAATGACTTCCTATGAAACCATCTGCCCCA
This sequence comes from Saprospiraceae bacterium, assembly GCA_020629515.1. Taxonomy (GTDB): domain Bacteria; phylum Bacteroidota; class Bacteroidia; order Chitinophagales; family Saprospiraceae; genus GYS-P2D. The sequence continues at coordinate 15,822 of JAHDDE010000039.1, forward strand.
GTTATAAGGACTTTTTTATTCTCAAGAGTTTTGTAAGTATTCTCCATATTACAAAAATAATGAATATATAATCATCAACTACAATCTTCATATTATATGCTACGCTAATAGCACAAGAAAAATTAGATTGTAATACGTTCTTTAATTAGAGTGGTATATTCATGCTCCTTTACAATCATCCCTTTTTCTAACTCATATATCCTATCACATTTTTCTAAAGTCGTAAGTCTATGAGCGACTATAATAACCGTCTTGCCCAAAGAAGAAATATGATTGATACTTTCAACTATAGCTTTCTCGGTTTCTGGGTCAAGTGCACTTGTTACTTCATCAAAAATGAGAATTTCTGCATTTTTGTATAATGCTCTTGCAATGCCGACTCTCTGTTTTTGCCCTCCGCTCAGTTTCACACCCGCTTCTCCTAACTTCATTTTAAGTCCAAATTCTTGATCAGCGACAAATTTTTGTAACTGAGATTCTTTGATTGCATATTTCAATCTATTATAATCTAATTCTGATTCACCAAAAGCTATGTTTTCTTCAAGTGTCCCATTTAATATGAAAATATCTTGGGCTACATAGCCTATATTTTTTTGATATTCAGAATTATCTTGATCAGATATTAATCTTTTCTTATCAACAATGAATTCTCCATTTGATTCTTTCATTAACCTCAATAGAATCTTTAGTAAAGTGGATTTTCCTGATCCAGATTCTCCAATTATACCGATACTTTCTCCACATGTGATTGTTAAGTTTACATTAGTTAAAACTGTTTCTTGAGTTTCTGGATAACTAAATGATATATCCTTAAGTATTATTTGGTTCTTGAAAACTTTTCGTTCAAAAGTAGTGAACTCATTAAATTTTTTGTTTCCTACTTCTCTTAACTCATCAATTACATAGCTATTATTTTTTATACCCAAGATGGAATTCATCATCCTGTTAATAGCTGGGAGAATTTTGTATGCAGCGATTCCGAAAAATCCTAAAAGGATTAATACGGTATCCTTATCCATATTCGTGAAATATGCATAAGAGAAAATAATAAATATTCCTAAGCCAAAGATTATATCATTGGTCTTTTGATGAATCTTGTTGTATACACCTTGATAAATTATATCAACTTCGTTGAGAAGTTTTTGACTTTTAACATATCTATGCAAAGTGCTTGATTCATTATTTGAAAGCTTTACATCAACAAAACCCTTCATTGCTTCTATCACTTTCCCATAGTTTATTGGAAGCAGCTTATTTCTCTCATAACCGATGATTTTTATTTTATCCTTACTAAAAGTGTAAATACCTATAAAAATTGGAGTAATAACAGCAAGTAAGAGAAGTACAGCTCCTGGCATGTAAAATAATAGGGCTATACATAATATCGTAATTACGATTAGTTCAGTGCTGAAATAAAAAGCTTGCATCAAGTATTGTTGAGCAAACCTCATAGGGATATCTACAATTTTATAAACGTTTTTACCTGATGTGCTGTCTTGAATAAAAAGATAACCTTTGTCATAAAAACGTTTATACATTTTTTTATTCAGTCTCAGAGAAATATTATAAGCGAATCTATTCTGAATATAATTAATGTAGAGCGAAACACCATTTTTTATAATAAAAGTGGCAAAAATCAAAAAGGATAAAAAGAATAATAACTCTATTTCCGTTCTTGCTCCTGAATGTTGATAAATATTTCTTAAGCCAAGATTGAAATAGTATTCAATTATACCATCTGCTTCTGATCTTAAATAAACTTCTTTCGTAATTGCTCCACCTCTTAGTGCAGTTGTGATTAATCCTAGAACAACTGCCATCCCCAACACATCAAAGAATGCATTAACGATCATTAGGCCGATCATGATTACTGATCTCCTTTTTTGGTCTGGATCAAGAACCGAATTAATATTCTTGACTGCATTGAAAAACGGATTATTCAATAAGAATTTCAGCTATTAAGGTTTTGTTACACATGCGAATTTAATATAATATAACGGAGAAGTAAGCTTTTCAAAACGATATGTCAGTATATTGCCCCACTATACTTTACCTTCACAGGCAAACTATTTGAATTGAGAGTACCTTTCTACAAATATCAAGCTACGGGAAATGATTTTATTATCATAAACCAAATGGTTGTGCCCTATCTTAAAAATGCAACTCAAGATCAAATCGCAAGGTTATGCCATCGTAGATTAGGAATAGGAGCTGATGGTCTTATGTTATTAGAAAAGTCTGATACATTGGATTTTAAAATGATCTATTACAATTCTGATGGCAACGAAAGTACTATGTGTGGTAACGGAGGAAGAGCAATAAGTCATCTCGCCCATTTCCTTAGAGTATTCAAGCATGAAGCTAGCTTTGAGGCGATCGATGGTATACACCAAGTTATTATTGACAGTAGTGGTATTGTTTCCCTCGAGATGAAAGAGGTCCATGAAATAGAAGAATTCGATGGTGGATTTATTTTGGATACGGGTTCTCCTCACTATGTGATCAAAAGTAAAAATGTAATCGCGGAAGATGTTTTCAATAGAGGAAGATCAATTAGAAATAACACAAAATTTAGAGAAGAAGGGGTAAATGTGAATTTTATCCAATCTCAAGACGATGGTCTTCATGTGAGAACATATGAAAGGGGAGTGGAAGCAGAAACGCTGTCTTGTGGAACCGGAGTTACCGCAGCGGCCATAGTGGCTAACCATTATTTGGGAGAATATATTGGTAAACAAAATATTCCAATTGTTACATCAGGTGGGAAGTTAAGTGTTCGATTTGAAAACTCAGGAACTATCTATAAAAATATATGGCTTACAGGTCCCGCAAAAAAGGTCTATGAAGGACTTATAGAATTATAAATTCAATTCAAAATTTGTTTTGGCATTTCTCAATTCTGCTAATGCATGATGATCTCCTACCTTGGTGGCTATTTCTATACCCTGTGTAAAAATGTTTTGAGCCTTAGTATTTTGCTCCGTTTCAATATATGCTGCTGCCAAATGATAATATAAGCCCACATACTCTGGATTTAATAGCCTAAGTTGCTCAAAGAATTCTATGGATTTATCGTGTTCTCCGATTTTGAGATATTCTTGGCCTAAGGCATAAATTACGAATTCGTCAGTTCGATCTTTTCTTAATAAGTCTCTAAGTTGATTTATACGCCAATTATCCATCTTTCGCTCGGAATGTTTATATCTTACTTTTGCAACAATTTTTCCTAACTCTGGGTTAGGATTTCACAAAAATAGAATTAGAAAAATGAATTTTCTTGTTTGCATAAGTAAAACACCAGAAACAACGGCCAAAATAGCCTTTACTGAAGGTAATGCTAAGTTTGATACCAATGGAGTACAGTTCATAATGAATCCATATGATGAATGGTACGCTTTAGTAAGAGCGATAGAATTAAAAGAACAACATGGAGGGGAGGTAACAGTGATCAATGTAGGTCCAGCATCTAATGATGTAGTGATTAGAAAAGCCTTGGCGATAGGTGCTGATAAAGCGGTTAGGGTAAATGCTGAGGCAACAAGTTCTGTTATGGTAGCTAAGAATATTGCGGATCACGCTAAAGCAGGCAATTATGATATCATTTTAACTGGCAAAGAGACTATTGATTTTAATGGTTCAGAAGTGGGAGGATTAGTGGCTGCCTATTTGGACATTCCTTTTATATCTTATGCATCAGCATTGGAGTCAGATGGATCTAAATCTACGGTTACTCGTGATATTGAGGGTGGAGTAGAAGTGGTAGAAGTTAGTGGAGCGTTTGTGGTGTCCGCCGCAAAAGGGCTTGCAGAACAACGTATACCTAATATGAGAGGAATCATGATGGCCAAGAAAAAACCATTAGAGGTAATTGATGCCACATCTACTGAAGATCCTTGCAGTGTGGTAGAATTCACCATGCCTGCAGAAAAGTCAGGGGTAAAGATGGTGGATCCAGAAGATATGGACGAATTGGTGAGATTGCTTCAAGAAGAGGCAAAAGTTATTTAATCGATTAAGAAGAAATTAATAATATGTCAGTATTAGTAATAGCAGAAAACCCAAAAGGGAAATTCAAGAAATCAGCTTTTGAAGTGACTCATTTTGGTTACCTAACAGCTCAGGCTTTAGGGACGGAGTGTATTGCACTTGTTATAGGAGCAGTTGAAGATCCAGGTCAGCTCGGAACTTATGGAGCTGCTAAGGTTGTCCACATAGATTCTTACACAGGTGGATTCGATACAACTGTATATAATAGTTTGGTGGCTCAGGTTGCTGATCAAACTGGAAGTGATGTGGTGATAGTAAATCATTCAGCCAATGGTAAAGCTCTTATTGGGGGATTGGCAGTTAAATTAAACGCTGGAGTTGTATCACAAATAAATAGTGTACCACAATTAGACGGAGGTGCTCTAAAAGTTTCTAAGCCGGTATTCTCAGGTAAGGCATTTGCTCATTATGCGATAAATACGCCTAATAAGGTGTTGAGTCTAATGGGAAATGCTATTCCTCCAACAGAAGTAGGTAGTCCTTGTGCCGTAGAAAATCTCTCAGTTGATATTCCTGAAAACAAAGTAATAGTCAAAGAAGTGAAGACTGTCGATGGTACTGTTCCACTCCCAGAAGCGGAATTGGTTGTTTCTGCTGGTAGAGGTATGAAGGGTCCTGAAAATTGGGGTATCATTGAAGAGTTAGCAAATACACTGGGTGCGACAACGGCTTGTTCTCGTCCAGTGGCAGATACGGGATGGAGACCTCATCACGAACACGTGGGACAAACTGGAGTGGCGATTAGACCAAATCTATATATTGCTGCGGGAATTTCAGGTGCAATACAGCATCTTGCCGGGGTTAATAGCTCTAAGTGCATAGTTGTGATCAATAAAGATCCGGAAGCGCCGTTTTTTAAAGCAGCAGATTATGGTGTCTGTGCAGACTTGTTTGATGTGGTACCTAAATTAAATGAAGCTCTTAAAAAGGCCTTGGCCCAATAGATAAGACTATATAAAGTCTATATTATTTTAAACTAAGCGCAAATTGTTTCAAATTTGCGCTTAGTTTTTTGTTTTAAGTTCTCAGTCAACTTAAAATAAACAGAATAGAAGATCAGGATAAGGTATTGATATGGTAAAAATTGAATTAGATATTGTGGCGCTTTCTCATAGTGTTACGCAATCTCATAATTACGCTGTGGTTTTAGGAGAAGTTGATGGCAATAGAAGATTACCTATTGTTATTGGAGGCTTTGAGGCGCAAGCTATTGCCGTTGCTATGGAACAAATGTCTCCAAACAGGCCTTTAACTCACGATCTTTTCAAGAATACCTTAGAGCATTTTGATATTGAATTAAAAGAGGTGGTAATAAATAATCTTTTAGATGGGGTATTTTATGCCAAATTAGTTTGTGATAAAGGTGGCGAGGAATATGAAATAGACAGCAGGACCTCTGATGCCGTTGCCATGGCTGTTAGATTTGATTGTCCTATTTACACCTATGAGTTTATAATGGAGTCGGCGGGGGTAGAACTCGAAGAAGGTGAAGAAAAGGATAATCCTATCTCTACTAAACTATCGTCCTCAAAAGCCAATAAAGAAACATATGAAAGAATGTCTGAAGAGGCCCTCAATTCTTTATTAGAAGATGTGTTAGCCTCAGAGGATTATGAAAAAGCAGCTAAAATAAGAGATGAGTTATTGAGAAGGAAGTCTAAGGAATAAATGACTTCAAAGAGCTCAGTATTTTAGGCATCATTTCCTTTTTAATGTCTAAATGAAAAACAAATCGAATAGCATTGTGACCAAATTTAGTAGCTAAGATTTGGTCCTTCTCTAAATGCGATAATAGCTTTTCCACAAGATTGTCTTGTTTTACCTCAAAAATCACAATGTTTGTTTGAACAGGCCTTACATGATCTACATAGCTCAATCTACTCAAGAAATCACCCGTGGTCTTAGCTCGGGAGTTGTCAATTTTTAATCTCTCAACATTATTTTCTAAGGCATAAATACAAGCTTCTGCAAGATAACCTACCTGACGCATTCCTCCTCCTAATACTTTTCTGAACTTTCTGGCTTTTTTGATAAACTCTTTGCTTCCTAATAGTAGAGAGCCAATAGGTGCTCCCAAGCCTTTTGAGATGCAAATAGAAAGACTATCGAAATGATCTCCGATGTCGACAGGCTTTTCGTTGGTCTCAACCAATACATTAAATAATCTAGCACCGTCCAAATGAAGTTTTAACTCTTTCTCTTTGCATAGCTTTGTGATAGGGGTAATTTCTTCTAATGTATAATAACTTCCACCTCCCTTATTGCAGCTGTTCTCCAGAACTACAAGACGACTATTTGGTAACCAATCATAATCCGGGTTGATCACCTCGTCGATTTGCCCTTTAGTTATTTTCCCATTATGACCTACGATAGTTTTTATAGCAACACCCGAATTGAAGGCATATCCGCCAGTCTCATATTGATACACGTGACTGTAGTGGTCACAGATGATTTCATCTAACGGATTAGTATGGACTTTGATTGCTAATTGATTAGCCATGGTACCTGATGGGCAAAACAATGCCGCCTCTTTTCCAAACATCTCTGAAAGCATGTGTTGCAATTTATTGACTGATGGATCACTTTGAAAAACGTCATCACCTACTTCAGCTTTCATCATGGCTCGTAGCATTTTATCGCACGGCTTGGTTACAGTATCACTTATTAAGTTGATCATAATGAGAAATGTTAATCGAATTTAACAATAGCATTAATGAACGATAATTAAATGTTAATCAAATTATTGATAAACCTCTTATTTCTATTTTTAATGGATGAAGCATTCAATAAAACTATTTTCGCTCCTAATGATTTGGTCTTTTTCTTTGAGCTCCTTGTCTGCTCAGACTATAATAATGAATAAACAACCCATTGATGCCAACAGATATAAAGGGATAACTGGGATTCCATATTATTTTGAGCAACCAATCGCTGCAAAATTATTCCTTATTGGCAAACCAGAGCCATTCAAGGTTCTGCTAAACTTAAATCTATACGAGGGGGAAGTAGAAGTGTTTGAAGATGGACAATATGCTGTGATAGAAAATAAAAAAATAGAAAGTATAGAAATTGATCAAGGTGAAGACAATGATCCACTAACCGTGAAAATAACTAAAGACAAATTTTTCTTAACTCATTATGTAGGAGTGAAATATAAGCTTACGGAAATCCCTCGTGTCATAATTGAAGAACGAGAACATCGGCCTCCCGGAGAGATTATAATAAAAAAGCGTTTCGTCAAAAAAGAGAGTTTCAGTATTGCTAATGAAAGTGGTACAAGGCCAATAGATATAAGCAAGAAGGGCATAGCTAAAGTGTTAGGGAAAGAGGCGGAAAAAATGGCTAAAAAGCAAAAGAATAAACTTAAGAAAGTGGGAGACTTAATTCAATTATTAGAAGAATTGGACAAGTAATCTCATAATCATACGACGATTATTATCATCCATATATTTTTAGACTTTTGGATGAGCCTTCTCGTATATTTGCGGCATGGATAAGATCAGAAATTTTTGTGTGATAGCACACATTGATCATGGTAAGAGTACACTATCTGATAGACTCTTAGAACAGACAAAGACAATATCAGACAGGGACATGAAGAATCAAGCTCTCGATGACATGGATTTGGAGAGAGAAAGAGGTATAACTATCAAGAGTCATGCAATACAAATGTATTATCAGCATACTGATGGAGAGACTTATACCTATAATTTGATAGATACTCCTGGTCACGTAGATTTTTCATATGAAGTTTCGAGATCGATTGCTGCTTGCGAGGGTGCACTGCTATTAGTAGATGCTTCTCAAGGAGTACAGGCACAGACCATTTCTAATCTTTACCTTGCTATAGAACATGATCTTGAGATCATTCCTATCCTCAATAAGGTGGATATGGAAAGTGCTATGGTGGATGAGATGTCAGATCAGATCATTGATTTATTAGGTTGTGATAAAGAGGATATTTTATTGGCGAGTGGTAAGACGGGTATAGGTATTGATGAAATCCTTGCGGCGATAGTAGAACGAGTTCCGGCACCTAAAGGAGATCCTGAAGCACCATTGCAAGCATTGATTTTTGATTCTATGTTCAATTCGTTCAGAGGGGTAATAGCATATTTCAGAATCCTAAATGGGGTATTGAATAAAGGGGATAAAGTAAAATTTGTTAATACTGGTAACGTATATGAAGCTGATGAAATTGGAATATTGCAATTAAATCAGGTACCTAAAAAGCAACTTAAAGCGGGTAACGTAGGTTATATAATTACTGGAATAAAAGAATCCAAGGAGATAAAAGTCGGCGACACAATAACACAATTTTCTAATCCATGTGAATCTGGTATTGACGGTTTTGAAGAAGTTAAGCCGATGGTTTTTGCAGGAATATATCCTATTGATAATGATGATTTTGAGGACTTAAGGGATAGTCTTGAGAAATTGCAGTTAAATGATGCATCATTAGTCTTTGAGCCAGAAACTTCAGTGGCATTAGGTTTTGGTTTTAGATGTGGATTTTTGGGTATGCTACACTTGGAGATTATTCAGGAGCGTTTGTCACGAGAATTTGATCAAGAGGTAATTACCACGGTGCCCAACGTATCTTATAATGCCTACACAAAGAAAGGAGAAGAATTAATAATCAATACACCAGCAGATCTACCGGATCCGATGCTATTAGATAGAGTAGAAGAGCCCTTTATCAGAGCCCAAATTATTACCAAGCCAGATTATATAGGTACTATTATGACGCTGTGTATGGAAAAACGTGGCACCTTGACTAATCAGTCCTATTTAACCACTCAAAGAGTGGAATTGTCATTTGAATTGCCATTAGCAGAAATCGTATTTGACTTTTATGATCGGTTGAAGTCGATAACACGAGGTTATGCGTCCTTTGATTACGCTCCTATAGAATACCGCCAATCAGATTTAGTTCGATTGGACATCAAACTTAATGGAGACTCTGTTGATGCATTATCTTCTCTGGTACACAGAACTAAAGCAGATTCGTTTGGTCGTCAAATATGCAAAAGATTAAAAGAGTTATTGCCTCGGCAACAATTTATGATTGCTATACAAGCTGCGATAGGCGCAAAAATTATTGCTCGAGAAACAATATCAGCTCTGAGAAAAGATGTTACTGCTAAGTGTTATGGTGGAGATATCACCAGAAAAAGAAAGCTATTAGAAAAGCAGAAGAAAGGAAAGAAGAAAATGAGACAGATCGGCTCTGTTCAAGTACCTCAAAAAGCGTTCTTAGAAGTACTTAAGTTAGGAGATAGTTGATGTCTTAAACGTTATTTTTTCCACTTGAATGTATAACTCAAGAAGGCACTATAAGGGTTTCCAGTTTTAGGGTTAGTATTAACGAAGTACACATCCACCTCAATAGGTTCTTCCTTGTCTTTTTGAGAGCTATCGAAGATAAATTTAATGCTCCCACTTTCACCAGGTGTTATAGGATATTGCGGCCAAGTTGCCTCGGTACATTCACATGTTGATACAATATCAATTTCTATATCATCAGTGCTTATATTTTTGAAAGTAAAAGTGCTTTCGATTTTATCACCTTTTACAACTTCTCCAATATAGATGCTTTCATCAGCAAACTGGACTATATCACTAGCATCTTGCGACATGCTGATCAGAGGTAATAGGAGTAAAACAAAAAGTACTCTCATCTATTTAGTTTCTTTTATAGACATAGGACGCTTCCTTACCTCAAAAAGTACTTCATCAAAGTGATTTTAAGAAATAATTAAATCCTACTGAGAAAAGAGGCTATCTACAAAAGCTTGCTTATTGAAAACTTGTAAATGCTCTAAACCCTCTCCAACTCCTATGTACTTTATTGGGATTTTGAATTGATCTGAAATTCCTATAGCAACGCCTCCTTTAGCGGTTCCGTCTAATTTCGTCAGTGCTAAACAACTGACTTCAGTAGCTTCAGTGAATTTTTTTGCCTGCTCGATGGCATTTTGGCCGGTTGTTGCATCAAGTACTAACATAACTTCATGAGGAGCTCCTGGTAATTTTTTATTTATTGAGTTCTTAATTTTTGTTAACTCCTTCATTAGGTAAGTTTTGGTGTGCAACCGACCTGCTGTATCGATTAGTACAATATCAGCTTCCGTATTCATGGCGTGCTGTACAGTTTCATAGGCAACTGCTGCAGGGTCTGTATTCATACCTTTGTTATAGAAGTCGCAACCAACTCGATCGGCCCATATGTTAAGCTGATCTACCGCTGCAGCTCTAAATGTATCTGCGGCACCTAATACTACTTTGAATCCCTTTTTAGTAAACTGATTGGCCAATTTACCTATGGTAGTGGTCTTTCCTGTACCATTAACCCCCACTACTAAAATTATATGTGGACTATTTATTCGATTATAATCAAAATCATCAATATCCTCGGTGTTATTCTCTGCCAGTAGATCAGTTATTACTGACTTGAGTATTGTGTTTAATTCATCTGTGTTGATGTATTTATCCTGAGCTACACGAGACTCGAGTCTATCTATAATTTTTACGGTAGTATCTAAACCAACATCTGATTGTATAAGAATGTGTTCTAATTCGTCTAAGAAGCTCTCATCAACCGTAGATTTGCCCGCCACCGCTTTTGATATCTTGCCAAAGAAACTATCCTTGGTTTTCTGGAGGCCATCATTTAATTCTTCCTCTTTCTTTTTGGTAAAAAACTTATTGAAAAAGCTCATATGCTTGGTATAGAAGTGAAAAAAGGCTTTCCTTATTTAAAGGGAAGCCTTTCTCAAAATAAAATCTCTCTGTTTACTTATTATTTGTTAGCAGCTAAATACTCTTTTACTTTATCCTTGTGGATAACCACCTCTTTGAAAGAGTATTTTCCAGTAGCTGGATTTTTTACGCTGGTAACTACTTTTACATGGTCTCTTCCTGATCCAGCATTTGCTGCTCTCTGTGCTACCCTTGCGTTCTTTGATACTTTAGCCATGTTATTATTTTATTTCTTTATGAATAGTATATTTCTTCAAGATAGGATTGAACTTCTTAAGTTCCAACCTGTCAGGAGTATTTTTTCTATTTTTTTGCGTTACATATCTTGATGTGCCAGGCATTCCACTTGATTTATGCTCTGTACATTCCAATATGATTTGTTGTCTATTGCCTTTTGATTTCTTAGCCATTTCTTATAATTCTATACCTACGTCAACACCTTTTCTCTTGAGATCTTTTAGGTATTCGTGTAGTCCAATTTTATTAATATTTCTCATCGCACTTGTACTCAATTTTAATGTGATCCATTGATTGAGCTCTGGAATGAAATATCTCTTCTTCTGAAGATTTGGTTCAAATCTTCTTTTTGTTTTCCTATTTGAGTGAGACACGTGGTTCCCCACTATTGGTCTCTTTCCTGTCAATTGACAAACTTTAGACATCTTGTTATAGTTTTCTCCTTAATCATTAAGGAAATTAAAGCTGTGACTCCGGCAGGAGTCGAACCTGCAACCGCCTGATTCGTAGTCAGGTACTCTATCCAGTTGAGCTACGGAGCCAGAGGGTTTAATACATATTACTTAAACGACCTTTTCGCTTAAGGCCTGCAAAAGTAGAACTTTATAGAGTAATATGAAATAGTTTGATTGATTTTTATGTGCCTTTTTTGTTGAAAACTGAGCTATCTTATCGATAGAGGACAAAAGGCTGAGTGTCAATTTTGTCATTTGCTTTTATTGCAACGTAGTATTGACCAATGGACAAGTGATCAATATTTAGCGTTTCTGACCCATTACCACTGCCATTCGAACTAATATACTTTGATGAGACACGTTGTCCTAAACTATTGTAAATGACCATTTCAATATCTTTGGCTTCATCAAGTTGGTACCAAACTTTGAGTCCTTCTCCTTGATTTGGGTTGGGTCCAATTTTGGTTATCTCAAAAGAACTGAATGAGCAATTTTCTATCGATGGAGAAATAAGAAAGGAGGTGTCCGCACGACATGCTTGATCCCTATCAGCTACCACGATCAAATCATAGGTTGTCGCACCAAGAAAATTAAATTCCCCTTCCTTATTGCTATTCGAAATTTCGGTGGATGATATATTATAATTTAATGTACCCCTTATATCAGTTGTATCTAACTGTACATTTACGCTTCCATCGGAAGCATTCATGCAACTTTCATCCTTAATATTTAATTCTGAGATGTTTATTGTACAACAATCGCCCAAATCTTTTTCTGCTCTAAAAGCATTTAGTGATGAAAAAACATCAAGTCGTCCCCCTGATGTTGTGATGCCTTCAAGACTTGCTGAGGGTACTACATTTTGTAGTAAAATACGTCTCATCATTAATGCAAGACTTTCTGGATCTTGTAGGGAAAGTTCATATGCTTCTTCACACATTACGCTGTAAATTAAGGATACTGCTCCTGCTACAAATGGAGCAGAAGCAGAGGCTCCACTAAAATCGGGGTCTACTTGACTGTTGATGCCAGTAGTTACAATTTGTTCCCCTGGAGCCGCTATATCTACGCTGACTGCACCAAAGCCAGCGAATTCCGACTTGTTATCTTGCTGATCTGAATTGGTAACTATAACTAAGTAGTCTGAGGTGCAAGTAGATGGGAGATCACCAACTACATCCACGTCTACATTACTATTTGGCGCTGAAGTGAAGTTGATCACTCCTTGCTCCCCTAATAGGTCATAAATTGTACACCAGCTAGGAAAGTCTTCTGGAAATAAATTGGGAGCTCCACCTGAATAATTGCTGGCCACTACATAAGCCCCGTTAGCTCCGTTACTTTCATTATATAGTTTACGTTGCGTATATATGTAGTCATAGGCCTTCACTATATCGGCTATACTGAATTGATCATTACGTCCTCCACTCGTAAGCATGAGCTTTACGTTCCAGTTGACTCCAGCCACTAAGTTGCCATTATTACCTACTGCACCTATAATCCCAGCTACTGCGGTCCCATGGCCTCTTAGTCTATGCTCATCATTGTTGGTCGTGGCATTCCATCCTAAATAATCATCGATGTAACCGTTATTGTCGTCATCAATTCCATTATCTTGGATTTCACCTGAATTAATCCATATGTTATTGACGTAGTCACTATGAGTTATATCATATCCGTCATCAAATATCGCGACAACTATATCCTCTCCGTTAGGCGCCTGCCCACCAGTTGTTATATCCCAGACATTTTCCATGCCTATCTGAGATAGACCCCACTGAGAGGGATATTCAGGATCGTTTGGTGTACGTCGGAGTTCAATATTTATGTCAGGATATACTTCTATATAGTCATTATTCTTGAGTAGATTTTTTGTTAGGTCTCTTTGTGAAATTGCATCATGAGTCTCTATCAAAAATAAGTTGAGATCTTTAAAAATAATCTCAATATTTTTTACTGCTTCTCGAGACTTTAATATTTCAGTTATATCGGATTCGGTTTTAATTATCCATCGTTCATTGACTTCTTGAGATGAAATAGTCCCAGAAAAAAGAGAAGTAACGATGATCAAAAATTTAAAACTGAGCCTCATTTTGATTTATTTCAATTATTAAAACTAAACGAGCTCCATTAAAAATTAGCGTAAATAGAGGTCAATTACTTACGACAATAGCAATTTTTTTACCTGAGCGGGCAATTCTACTTATATTTTTTATTCCCAGAGTAGTTAAATCTTTTATTGTAGACCATTCACTGCTATTATTTGGATCAAGATACTTAAGCTTACCACCATCAGAGGAAATTATATTTCCATTGGGAAGTAATTCAAAATCTTCAGTATTTTTTGGCATTGATGTGATATATTGGGAGATATCGTCCGTCAAATCTTGCCTTCTTAGCGTCCATGCACTACCAAGCTTTTGAACATATAGTAAGCCACCATTTTGGTCATAACGCAGGCACCGACCTATGTTATATGAGATAAATGTTTCTTCACCACTTTCTATATCAACAATGATTAATTTATTTCTTTCACCAACTAAGAACAACGCTACTTTTTGGTTAGGAAGCCAACAGTAGTAGCCGATATTAGCATATTTTTCTAATGTCCTTTTGCCAAAATTTGATCTATCAGCTGGATATCTCCAAAGATATTGTAAGGTGGGACTGGCATTTCCCAACTCTTCTCTTACCACAGATATTGTTCCATCAGTATTCAATACGGGAGAATACTCACTTTGTTCAGTGGCAGTTATCCTTTTAATAATATTTCCTGCGGTATTCAATAGGAAGATATCTGTTTTCCCTTTGGCTTTATAGCTGCTTGTTATCAATAGCTCATCAGAATTTGTGAAATATGGCTGGTTATTATATCCATCAGTATTAAATGATGATAAAAAAGTTGGATTAGTCACCTCAATCTTATTATTTGCGATAGTGTAGTCAAAGGCAACTATATTGGTTATAGGTAGTTGACTAACCAAATAAGGGGTCAGGGAAAGTGTAGAAAAAATAATGAATAGTAATTTCATCTTATTAGTTTGATGCTGATTTGAATATCCTGCTCCATCTTATTCCGTTAAACAAGCTTCCATCCTTCGTACTAAACCAAATGAAAAGTGGTTTGCCAACCATATGGTCGTGAGGAACGAAGCCCCACATTCTGCTATCTTCAGAATTATGCCTATTGTCACCCATTGCCCAATAATAGTCTTGTTTGAATGTGTATTGGGTAGCTTTTTGTCCATTAATTAAGATGTCATTTCCCGAGACTGTGAAGTCATTGTTTTCGTATACATCAATAATGCGACGATAGAGGGAGATATTATTGATATCTATTTCAACAGTTGCTCCCTTTTGAGGAATATATATTGGACCATAGTTGTCTACTGACCAGCCGCTAAAATTTTTAGGATCGTGAGGGAATAGTTCACCGGATCTTGGAGCAAAAGGATAAGGCGTGAAACTGATCTTGTTGTCGAGTGACTTTAGAGCTTCAATTTCTCCTTGTGATAAAACCATATTTGCAGAACCATCACCTCTTATATTATAATCTCCTGGAGATAGCCCGATTTTATCTAAATCTCTTTTACTTATTGTAGTACCATTTAGATTGGTGATATAGTAATGTTGTACAAATTCTGGAACAATCCCAGGTTCGCCATTTATATAGACTTCTCTATTTATTATTTGCAAGCTATCACCAGGAGCACCTATGCATCTTTTGATGTAATGATCCTTTTTATCATTTGGTCTTACGACAAAGTCTTTATCTCGGACCTTACTCCTTAATTCTGGGTCACTAGATAAATACTGATTTAACTGACGATTTACTTGTGCGACTGTATATGATCTCCTTTTAGTAATATATACACTATCTCCGACTGGCCAGTTAAAAACGATAGGATCATCTCTTTTTATTTCTCTTAGCGCTGGAAGTCTAAAATAAGGTAGCGAGGGTTTTTTTAGATAAGACTCTTTATTTAGAATAGGTATTCTGTTGTGCAATAAAGGAATCATGGCAACAGTTTGTGGTGTTCGGATACCATAACTTGATTTGCTTACAAACAAAAAATCACCGACAAGTAATGAACCTTCCATAGAAGGAGTAGGTATTACATAAGCTTCGATTAAAAACATCCTAATAAAAGCTGCGGCAAATACTGCAAATACAATAGATTCAAACCATTCTCGTATAGCAGATTTGGCATATGGATTTTTGTCAATGAGCCGCTGGTATTTCTTTTTATGGCCTGATTTTTTTGCCTCAATAATCTGTTGCTGATAAGCTTGTTCTTTCTCTATTATTGGCCCTTCAAATTTGGCATCTTTATCCATTGCGATTTGAAAAAAGCTAATAGGACTATAGATTACCCCTAATGCTGCGTCTTTAAAAGAATCTCTTCCAAAACTTCTAAGTGTGGCGACTGTCAATCCAGCAACTATAAAAAAAGCAACAATGGGAACCAAGAAAAGCAATCCGTACCATCTAGATCTGCCTACTTTTTCTGATAGCTCCATGAAGTTTAAGACGGGTACTAACCCTTTCCATGCCTCAATATTCATCTTAGGGAATACCATATAAAGGCTGATACTTAGTAAAATGTAGAAGACTATAAAATAGAGTAGTATTATCACGACTAAAATTTTGTTGCACAAATATAAGAAAGGATGGAAGTTAAGACCTTCTTAATTCTGACAGTACTTACTCTGTGTTATATCAAACCTTAGAATTTTTCGATTAATAGTTTTGCTCTTACTAGTTAGGTTTATTGACTCTATCGATATCTTTATTATAGAGAAACAGAACTTAGATCGTATTCGTTTTGAGACTTAATCGATATTAAGCTTTAATTTGTCGATTTTACCTTCTTTAAATGAATTGTTAATTTAATCTTAATGTTGATTCATTAAATAATAGGGAATATGACTTTATCAAATGTGGTTTGGTGGGAATCTTTATCTTCTGCCGAACAACTATATTGGGGTATAGCGATTATAGCGAGTATTTTTTTCTTGATTCAAATTTCTCTTTCATTCATCGGTCTCGATGCCGAATTAGATATAGATATTGATGACGCTGATGGAGGCTTTTCGATTTTTAGTATAAAAGGTATTATTTCTTTTTTAATGTTTTTTGGTTGGGGCGGCGTAGGAGCATTAGCGTCCGGTTTTGGATCTCCTCAAGCGCTTATGATTGCTTTTCTTACGGGGTTTTTAGCCATGGTGGCTGTTGGTTATGTTTTCGGCAAGCTGCTCAGCTTACAAGAAACAGGTACTGTTGATATCTATAATGCTATTAACCAAAATGCTGAGGTTTATTTAACAATCCCAGGTAACAAAGAAGGTATTGGTAAAATTCACTTAAACTTAGAAGGTAAAACAATGGAGTTTGATGCAGTGACTACCTCAACTTCACTTACCACAGGAACCTTGGTTAAAGTGAAAAAAATTGGAGTTGATAATGTGATGTTGGTCGAACCGATTCTGTGATAACATAAGTAAAATAATCAAAACTCGATAAATATGCAGTATACTTTGGTGTTAATTGCTTTAGGTCTTTTCGTTTTAGTCGTAGCAGCGATGCTTATCGTTACGAGGTACAAGAGATGTCCTTCAGATAAAATATTAGTGATATATGGTAAAACTGGTGAGGGGTCTGCGAGGTGTGTTGCAGGAGGTGCGGCGTTTGTCTGGCCAGTGATTCAATCTTATGAATATTTGGACTTATCTCCTATATCTATTGATGTTGATTTGAAGGGGGCTTTGAGTAAGCAAAACATAAGGGTTAATGTTCCATCTCGATTCACTGTGGCTGTTTCAAACGAGCCAGGAGTAATGATCAATGCGGCTGAAAGGCTATTAGGTAAACCGATTGATCAGATAAGAGAAATCGCAAAAGATATCATCTTTGGCCAATTAAGGTTGGTAGTGGCCACAATGGATATTGAGGAAGTAAATTCTAATAGGGATAAGTTTCTTTCCAATGTAAGCCAAAATGTTGGTACTGAACTCCGCAAAATTGGATTGTCGCTAATAAACGTAAACGTAACAGATATTCAGGATGAATCAGGATACATTGAAGCTTTAGGAAAAGAAGCGGCGGCTAAAGCTATTAATGATGCTCGTAAATCGGTCGCAGAAAAAGATCGTGATGGGGCTATTGGGCAGGCTAATGCACTTCAAGATCAGCGAATTCAAGTTTCAGAGGCAGATGCTTTAGCTAAGATTGGAGAGGCCGCTGCCAAAGCTAATGCAGTGGATGGAGAGAATGAGTCAGCAGTTAAAATTGCGCAGTCTAATGCCGAGAGAAGGCAAAGAGAAGCGGAAGCTGAAAAGTTGGCAATTGCCTCTGAGAAAATCCAAAAAGCCAATGCATTAGAGGAAGCATTTAAGGCTGAAACCGAAGCAGAATTAGCTAGAGCAGCAAAAGAAAAGGCAACCCAGGAGGCTGATGTTTTGGTTCAATCAGAAATTTCAAAAAGAAAGCTTGAGATTGAGGCGGAAGCGGAAGCTGAAAAAATTAGAAGAATTGCTAAAGGTGAGGCAGAAGCACTTTTTATGAGAAAAAAGGCAGAAGCCGACGGAATGTTTGAGATTCTAAAGAAACAAGCTGATGGATTTAACCAGATCGTAGATGCCACTAATGGCAATCCAAGAGAAGCTGTATTGATGCTTATTGCGGATAAGCTACCAGAATTGGTCAAGACTCAAGTTGAAGCTATAAAAAACATAAAAATTGATAAAGTTACCGTTTGGGAAAACGGAAGTGAAAGTAGTGATGGGGGTAACTCGACATCTAAATTCATATCTGGTTTGTATAAATCAGTTCCACCTATGAAAGATTTATTTGATATGGCGGGTATGGATTTGCCTGCGTATTTAGGTAAAGAGGCTAAAAATGAAATCCCTATTGACGATAAACTAACTGAGGCCAAAAATACCGATAGCTAAAGCTTTTAACCATAGATCAAAAAGCGACAGAAATTTTCTGTCGCTTTTTTTATTTCTGTTCGAGACCTATTTGTAAAATACACGTCATATAGAAAAAAAATATATAGGAAGTTTTCAAATTAATATATTATCATTGTAACATCTTATCTTAAAATACACAAAGAATACCTCCCCTTAGATTATTACCAGGAAGACATTTGAGTCAGCTAAGCTTGCTCTTCAATTTTTATTAAACTTAACTAAAAACTTAACGGACTATGGTCTTAGGTCTACTCATGGTGCTGTGTGTATATGGTGCAACACAGTTTCTTAATCGCAAACAATTAAAAGGAATATTGGCTTCTATGTTAATACTCCTTACATTTAGTTTGTCTGCTCAGTTAAAGTTGGGTGGAGATCCAGAGGTTATTGATGACGGTTCTATTCTTGAATTAGAAAGTACTAATCAAGCATTTGTGCCTACCAGAATGACATCTGAGCAGAGGGATAACATTCCAACTCCACTTACAGGAGCTATTATTTATAATTTAACAGAGAGTTGTCTTCAAGTGAATATTGGTGTTCCTGAAGATCCTTTTTGGGATTGTTTAATTGATAACTCCTGGTTAACGATGATGGGAATGGATACAACTTGCACTGGTGGATGTCCTCCGGGAGAACAAGGCCCACAAGGAGAACAAGGGCCAGTAGGCCCTCAAGGACCTCAAGGTCCTATGGGTGTAGTAGGACCTGAAGGTCCACAAGGAATTCAAGGAAAAGTTGGGGAGCAAGGTCCACAGGGTATTCAGGGTGAGGCAGGTCCTGTAGGTCCAATGGGACCAGAAGGTCCCCAAGGGGTAGCTGGCTCACAAGGTCCCCAAGGATTGCAAGGCGTACAAGGATCACAAGGTCCTCAAGGTTTAACTGGTGCTCAAGGCCCACAAGGCGAGAGAGGCCCTCAAGGTATAGCAGGTATAAGTGCATATGAAGTTTGGCTAAAAAATGGAAATCAAGGTTCTGAAGCTGATTTTCTTGCAGCACTTATTGGAGCTACAGGCGCCGATGGTGCACAGGGTCCACAAGGAATCCAAGGAGAACAAGGTCCACAGGGTGCAC
>JAHDDE010000087.1 GCA_020629515.1 Saprospiraceae bacterium
ATGTACTTGTTTCTCTTGCTAGAATATGTCGGGCGATATGTGATATCACTTTTCAAATCAATCGAAACAACAGGACAAGCACCTGGTGGAGTAATTAATTATATATTTCCTTTCTTATTTTCATTGATGTTTTATTTATCACTCAATAGAAAATGAAAGTGAAGAACGAAACTTAGTTCTTAATTGATACGAGATTTACAACTTAAAATATTATGACTAACCTGACTCAACAATTTTTAGCAGACACTGGTGCAGAAGTACCCATAGTTTGTGGGCCGATGTATCCTGGATCTAATCCTGAATTAGTTGCTGCAGCGAGCGATGCGGGAGCATTCGGTGTAGTACAGCCCGTCGCATTGACTTCTCTTTATGGACATGATTTCAGGGAAGGACTTCAATTGATTAAAAAATTGACCAACAAACCTTTTGGCGTCAACTTCACCATATTCGGTGGGGCTAACAAAAAGTACCATGAACAGATGAAAGAGTGGATGCAGATATCCATTGAGGAAGGTGTAAAATTTTTTCTAACGTCATTGGGTAAGCCACATGAGATTGTCAAAATAGCCAAGCAACATGGTATCAAGGTCTATCATGATGTACCCAATAAAAAGGTAGCACTTGCCATGCGAGATGCCGGCGTCGATGGATTGAACTGTATCAATTGGAGAGGCGGAGGGCAAACAGGCATTCAATCTGCGGAGCAATTCATGGAGGAGCTACATGATATCGGGATTCCTCTTATATGTGCAGGCGGGATAGGTAATGCAGAAGATTTGCAAAAAGCCTTAGCTATGGGTTATGCCGGTGTTCAGATGGGCACCCGATTTTTAGCTACATTGGAGTGCAAAGTGAGTGAAGCATATAAAAAAGCTATTGTAGACGCTGTAGAAGCAGACATCGTCTGGACGAATAAGATTGCTGGCAATAACTCTTCAATGATCAAAACTCCTGATATCATGAAGGGGGGATTGAGAACAGGACCAATAATCAGTTACATGCTTAAGAAGAAAAGCCTTAAAAAGTACGCCAGAATGTACCTTATGAGTCAAGGTTTAAAGAAATATAACAAAGCAGCATTCGATGATTCTGTACAGTGGTGGCAAGCAGGCAAAGGGGTTGGAAACATAAAGTCTGTCGAATCAGTTGGGGATGTTGTAAAATCTTTTCAGTCGGTATTATCAAAATAGAAAAATTAATGATGAAGCGATTTATATTCATTTCGGCTGTAATCGAGTTATTGGCAGGGTCGATCATGTTCTTTATGCCACAGTTGATTCCGGATTTAGCGCAGGGGGACGGTAGTTATATGGCTATGGCCAGGATGTATGGGGCAGCAGCATTGGGCTTAGGAGTATTCGCTATCCAAGTATGGCGCAATATCGATAACGAATTATTAGTCCAAGCTTTCCTAAGTGCTTTTTTGATATTCAATTTCACCGCATTCATAGGCCTGTTCTCGAGTTTTTTAGCTGGAGTTTTTGCTAATCCTGGAGCCGCCATGCTTCATCTGATATTAGGTCTTTTTACGACTTACTATTTCATTAACAAACGTTTCAGTCACTTTAATTTATGGAGTAGGTTAGGAGTAGGGTTAACCATTGTATTAGCGACTCTTGGAACCTTAATCTTCCTATTGCCCAGTATTCTTAATCAAGCAGGTTTACATCCAGATTATAAATTTAGTCAAGAATATAATCTATCAGGTAAGAAGGCCTTAGTCATTACGACCAGCCATGGTGTCTTAAATGCTCCTGGAGAAACCACAGGAGATCCAACTGGAGTATTTGCTTCAGAGATGACTGTCCCATATTACGAATTTCAAGATGCAGGTATGGAGGTAGATGTAGCCAGTATTAAAGGAGGAGAGATCCCAGTAGATCCACAGTCTTTTCTATTCATGATTAAATCGAAGGCCGATAAGCGTTATCTGAAGGATGAGGATTTTCAAAATAAGGTTAAAAGCTCTCTCAAAATAGATGATATAGATTTCTCAGAATATGACGCTATTTGGCTTGCAGGCGGATGGGGTGCGGCCTATGATTTAGGGCAATCCGAAGTTTTAGGACAGAAAATATCAGAAGCCTATTATGCACAGACGCCAACTATAGGTAGTGTATGTCACGGAGCCTTAGGGCTCATACAGGCGAAGGATACATTAGGTAATTTCCTGATTACTGGGCGTGATATGACTGGTGTTACTGATAAACAGTTGATAGAATTGGGCATTACGGTCACTCCGTTGCATCCTGAAACAGAATTAAGAAAGCGAGGAGTGAATTACAAGTTTAACTCGGGTAATCAGGATATTTTCCAAACTATTACGGTAGTTGACGAAGAAGCGCGATTCGTCACTGGTCAAAATCAAAATTCAGGACACGAGACGGCACAAAAGATGATGGCTATAATCGATAAAAAATCGGGTCGTACCATACTCGATTAAATTATATTTTAATGGCAGAAAAAGACTTAATCATAGATACCATATCTGACGCCAACAAATTTGGGCAGACTAACAACTGGAAACTTGGCAAGATCAAACACGGATTATAATAATGTCAATTGAACTTGAATTTTAAAAAAATGAATATTCTAATTACCACAATTTTATTTTCGCTGATGACAATTTCTCTTTCGGCACAAGAAATGACAGCAGGCATTTGGTTGACGGGAGAAGAGAATACCAAGATTGAAACTTATCAGAAAGATGGGTTATGGTATGGGAAGATTGTCTCTTCGGATAATCCTAAAGCGAAAATAGCTAAGGACATATTAAAGGATTTTGTAAAAATCGATGGGGAATGGAAAGGGAGTCTCTATGCTGCTAAGAAAGATAGGCTGCTGAATGCGGTGATCATTCCGTCCGAGGAGCAATTAAATATTACGGTCTCAGCAGGAATGTTTAAAAAGAAATTGTCTTGGGAAAAAGTTGGAAAATGAAAAAGTTGCTTCGGAATATCTTCTATGTTTTTCTTTTATGCAATGGCATCACTGTTTTTGGACAGTCTTCACCTCCGAATATCGTCTTGATTCTTGTAGATGACGCTGCCCTGCAAGACTTTGGAGTCTATGGTGGAGAGGCCGCAACGCCTCATATTGATGCTTTGGCGCAGCAAGGGGTTATGTTCACTCAATATCGCGCCTCTTTGATGTGCGCTCCTTCGAGGGCAATGTTGATGACTGGATATGATAGTCATCTTACGGGTGTTCCTAACTTACCTATTTTCACTCCACCAGAATATGCATCGAGACCTGGATATGAAGGTATACTCAATGAGAAAGTAGAAACCGTGGCAACACGCTTAAAGCGTCGAGGTTATCGTACTTATATTACAGGTAAGTGGCATTTGGGACATACTGAGTCTACTTTGCCAAGTAAACGGGGTTTTGATCGTACTTATATATTAGATGCATCTGGAGCAGATAATTATGAGCATAGGCCTTATTTGCCCACTCAGTCCTCTAAACCGCCTTGGTACAAAGATGGAGAATTGGTAGATCTTCCAGAGAACTTTTATTCTTCTAAAAATCTCGTAGATGAGATGATCCAATTTATGGAGGAAGAACAGGATGAAGAGGATCCTTTTTTCTCGTTTATTTCTTTTCAGGCTATACATATCCCAGTTCAAGCTCCAGAGAAGTATACAAGAAAGTATATCAACACTTATACAAAAGGATGGGATGTAATAAAAAAGCAAAGATTTGAAAAAGCGAAACAGCTTGGACTTATCTCCGAGACAGCCAAAATGGGTACAATGCCAAAGGGACTGACTAAGTGGGAGGATTTAACTGATGATCAACAACAATTTTTGGCAAAGGCTATGGCGGTCAATGCCGGAATGCTTGAAGCAATGGATGAGCATATTGGGAGATATGTGGATTATCTAAAAGAGATTGGTAAATACGACAATACTGTATTTATTGTTACTTCAGACAATGGGCCAGAAGCCAGTGCCGCTGGTGATGTAAAGTCAATGCAGCTATGGTTAAAATATGCCGGATACCATAGGGACTATGATCGACTTGGCGAAAAAGGGTCGTATAATTATATAGGACCACAATTTGCCAGTGCATGCGCTGGGCCAAGTTCATTTTTTAAATTTTATGCAGGCGAAGGCGGATTGAGAGTGCCATTAATTATCTCAGGGGCTGGGATACCTAAAGGAGAATCGGAAACTGCTTTCTGCAGAGTTACTGATGTGACTCCAACAATACTTTCTATTGCTGGAATTGACACTCCACAGCCCTCAGCGGCTGGATCAATGACTGGGAAGAGCCTATATCCTCTTTTACTAAATAGTCAAGATCGCATATATCACGATGATGAACCCTTAGGAATAGAAGCTGCAGGGCATGGGGCCTTATATAAAGGTGATTATAAATTAGTCCGAAATGGACGGCCTTATGGAGATGGTGTATGGAGAATGCATAATATCAGAATTGATCCCGGTGAGACACAAGATCTCGCCCAAGCAGAGCCTTTAAAGTTTGCCGAGATGATAGCTGATTATGATGACTACACTAAAAGTTATGGTGTCTTGGAGATGGGAATTAACTATGAACCCTTAAATGAAATACAAAGTAAGCTACAGGGGCAAATTGGCAATGCTATAAAACCTTGGTTTTGGGGATTAGTGGCATTGTTGGCAGGATTATTTTTTTATAAAAAATTGAGAACAGCTTGATACGTAAACACATGAAAAACCTTATAAGATTCATTGGATTATCATTGCTGGGATTAGGTATTTTAGGCTGGGTTGTAGTCGATTTTTTTCCTGAACGTTTGATACCATTCATGTTGAATCAACAATTAAAGAGGCAGGTGAACATAGATGCTCAAGGAGAGGCACTTTTAAGGGACAAGGAGAGCATAGTTGTTGTGACGGTTGGTACTGCATCGCCGATGCCTGGAGAGAGGGTGCAGACAGGAACGGCTGTATTTGTTAACGGTCATTTTTTCATGTTTGACGTAGGCGATGGTATTGTGCAAAAGGCTGAAAACATGGGACTACCTCTCAGCCGATTAGACGGTATTTTCATTACTCATTGGCATTCTGATCATATGATTGATCTTCCCAGTATCATAAGTAGATCTTGGTTGTTAGGACGGACGTCAGAATTACATCTCTATGGTCCCGATGGAACAGATACATTGAATCAGGCTATTGATCAATTCCTTTATTTAGAAAATCAACATAGATTGGATCATCATGGACATCAGATTATGGACATTTCTAAAGCAAGAGCTGTTCCTCATGAGTTTGTAAATAAACAAGGAGGAAAAGAGGTGATATATGATCAAGATGGTATTAAGATTACTGCATTTGATGTGGATCATGAACCTATTGAACCTGCCGTGGGGTATGTGATAGAATATAATGGTAAAAAAGTAGTAATAAGTGGAGACACAAAGAAAAACGATTTGGTTTTAAAGATGGCAAAGGATGCAGATCTGCTACTCCACGAGGTCCTATTAGTATCTTTACTTAAGCAAATGTCAATCGAAATAGAGGCTTCAGGAAATTCCAGAAATGCGACCATAGTAACAGATATCCAAGATTATCACACAAGTCCGAAAGAGGTAGCCGAGCTCGCTACACAGGCGAATGTAAAAGAATTAGTTCTTCATCATTTTGCTCCTGCACCAGACTTGAGAATAATTAAAAGTTTGTACAAAAAAGAATTGAGAGGATTCGATGGACCTATTCACTTCGCTAATGACGGTGACCGATTTGTGGTGAAGTGAAAGATTAATACAGTCAATCTTATTTGAACCACATATAAAAAGTAGTACTCTTTAAACAAAAAAGCTTGTAAATCAGAGACTTACAAGCTTTTTTTGCGGTCTGGACGGGACTCGAACCCGCGACCCCCTGCGTGACAGGCAGGTAT
>JAHDDE010000005.1 GCA_020629515.1 Saprospiraceae bacterium
ATATTGTTCTTGCCTGAATTCTAAGAAATCTCTATGCTAAAGTACACTTAAGAACTATTTACTTATCCTTAGTGCTATAGGTAAGCTAATGGTGAAAGTGGTGCCTTCGTCAAGCTCAGAAGCAACCTTAATCTCTCCTTCTAATGAGTGAACTATCTGCTGAACGATGGCCAAACCTAATCCTGTCCCTTCAAAAGTAGAATCATTATGTTTACCTCTATTGTACTTTTCAAAAATTGACGAAAGGTGTTTTTTCTCTATGCCAATACCATTATCACTAATCTGAAAGCAAAGATTGTCTCTGGTCGTGTTGAAGGATAGGTCTATATGCTTAGATGCCGAGGTATTGTATTTCAGACCGTTATGTAATATATTTTGAAAAATCTTTTTAAATAAAGTCCTGGATCCTGTAAGTATTGGCAGTGGCGCTATACTCATTGTAGCATTAGGATATTCACTTTTCAAATCGGAGATTATTTCATCCAATAATTCATCGAGATTAATCTCTACCTTTTCTAATCTTGAATTTTCATGATTCAGAGTGAACTGTAAGGTATCATTGATTAATGTTTCCATCTTTTGTACCCCAGCCGTAACAAGACGGCTATACTGTTCTATATCTTTACGGCCCTCCTCTTTCACCTTTTTGTCTATTAGCTTCACGAAACTCCCTACCGTTTTTAGTGGAGATTTAAGATCATGAGAAACTAATCTCATAAGCTCCTTTTTCTGGTGATTTAAAGAATCATTTTGCTCTTCTAACTGTCGGTTAAGTTCATCTATCTCTGAACCAGCATTGATCAACTTATTGACTATTTCAAAAATTAATATCAGATAAAAAATAACCACGTTCACAAAAACGGAAATGTTACTAAATGGATGAAAATCTCCAAGTATAGTGCCATGATTATATCTAAACCAAGCTATACCCGAAAGCAATAATCCATTGTAGATAACAAAGATGTACTTCATCCAATTCTTTTGACTATATAAAAGTCCAGAAATAGTGAAGGCACTAAAATAGAATGATAGAAAATTTACTTTATCATAGATAATCCCAAGACAGAATATGGCAAATGGGAAAATGACATTAAAGAGGAATGAACTTAACCAAAGGTTGCCATTGAACTTAATTAGGCTGATGAAAGCTATAAATAAGATCATCGCTCCACTAATAATCGAACCATAAAAATGACCTAAATAAATCTCCCCAATTAACGAAAATATACCGGACACTATCAACATAAATAGGACTATGTTAAGTATTCTGCCCAATGTACGATGAGCCTTAGATAACAAATGATCGTTACCCAGATTCAATAATTGGTTTTTTAATTTAATAAAGTCGTAAAACATCTATACCCGAATGTTATTTTGGGGAATAACACCATATCAGTGCAAACATCATTCCCAAATTGTATTTTGTTTGTGAATTTTCCAAAATACTTTAAAAAACCCGCACTGTCCATATGAAATTTGACGCTAAATTGACCAATTCATGTTAAGACTTCACCAAATTACTATCTACTAAATGCTTAACCAATAATTAAATTTTAGCACTATGCTCCTATTTTTATTACCAAAAAAGCCCTCCACAGAATAATTATCAGTGTATACTAAAAACAAATCTGACATTGGTGCAAATCTCCATTGCAGACGACTATTAATATTTAAGTTATTAGCCTGTGTATTATACTGAATATAAGTAGACCAAAAAAGAGAGGTCGAAAAATTAATTTCGATTTGGCTATTGATAGCGGTGATACTGATATCTCCATAGGGTTGGGGCATATTAATATCGTTATATTCTAATCCAATGCCAAAATTGGCCCATGGTTGAATTCGATAATTGAGATTAGATAGAATAGTCAACTTAGTTCCCTCATAAAATTCTCCGTATACCATCCATAAGTTAGGAATAAATTTATTCCTCTGATCGCCTCTTAAATCTACATTAAACTCTGTCATATTATATGACTTAGCTGGCAATGGTACTTGGGTCAAAGCAAATGGAAAAATCAAATCCACAAAATGATTATTCAACCTAAATCTTACTTGACTACTATTCTTAAAAAAGATAAAATGTCTAATTCTGGTGTACCATTCGGTCAAACCGTATCCATCAGTGGTCCAAACAAAATTCTCTATTCCAGACCAATGAAAATTTACATTATCACTATCTTCTGGATAGATATAGTAATTGACCATACTTCCGATCTGGCTATATCCTAACCGCTCAATGGTGCCAGTGATAGGATTGAAATTATCTATACGAGAGTTAAATCCCATATCCGCAAAGTAATTTGCGTCAAGATGACGTCCTTCTATAAAAGCTCTAAATCGAGTACCATTATAGTATAATCCTCCATGAATCATTTGATTATCACCTTCTACTCCTGGTACGAAAGATTGTAAGAATCCGCCATTGGCTTGCCATTTCCCATCGGGAGTACTCAACTCGGTCTCGATTGCCATATTGCGGCTATATGCTCCAGATATAGACTCAGAACCATTATACAATTGGCGATTTAGAAACAGTCCTTTAATTAAGGACCTTTTACCTATGCGTTGATGTAATGCGATAGCTGAATGATTCTGTCCTAAGCTTTGTTCTGTAGTCTGACTGTGCATGTTGAGCAAGCCTATGCGTAGTCCATCTGTAACATTTCCAGTCAGCCGAGCACCATAAGTTATAGGTACTGCCCTCCCAGATCTATCCAATCCTATTCTTCTACTATAGAAAGGTTGATCGATACCTTGTCCAAAGCGACTAAACACATCTCCATTTTCGATAAAAAACTGCCGCTTTTCTGGAAAAAATATACTAAACCGAGTGAGGTTAGTGACCTGATCATCCACTTCCACCTGAGAAAAGTCAGGATTGACGGTTAAATCCAAATTAAGCGAAGAACTCAGAGCAATCTTAGCATCTCCTCCAATCGCTATATCAGGATCTGTCCCGGCAGGAGTTTTATCCAATCGCACCGCTGTATAGGGGATAATCGATATATTGGATCCCGAACCCTCTGGCACACGATCCCACTTCAGATCACCGTAATAACCCAAGTCATAGGAATCAAACTGTCGTGGAACTCTATTCCAAACATAAGTCTCGTTAGCTGTAGGGTCAAATCGAACAAAATTTACTTTCCAATTGTCTTGGCCACTTTCGAATCGTATTGTTTTAAAAGGAATGGCAATTTCTACAGTCCATCTATCCTCATAGATCTGTGTAGCAGAAAACCACTTGTTGTCCCAAGAATCATCTGCATCACCAACAAATACAAGCGCCTCTGCTTGGGCTCCTTCTGCATTAACCCCAAATGCGAACCCATTAGTTTGCGTACCCACTGGATCAATTAGCAGGACAAATTCGTCACTTTCAACAAATCGATCTCGCTTCAAAGAATTAATAACATATTCGTTTTGATCATAACATGTAGCGAATAAATAAAGATTGTTATCATCATACAATACTTTTACGCTGGTCTGAGATGCTGCCAAACGATCATCCACGGGAGCCTGTAGCCAAAAATCCGATTGTGCTTGAACATTCGACCAAATGCTCTCATCCTGCTTACCGTCTACTTCTATATCTACGTCAATTTTAAGTGCAGTTATTGTACGCACCTGCATATCTCCTTGTGCTATAATGGAATAGTACGGTAGGAATAATACTCCTAAAAACAGGTGGGCAATTCGAACTGATTCAAACATAAACCAAAGATAATCGAACTTCTATTGTACAGATATAAAGTCTACTAACAGCCCAAACTTAAAGACTAAAATTTTCTATTTTTATAACATGTTTGAAAACATTCATTTGAATATAAAAAGAAGAGATACTTTTTAATTATCACAGATTGTTAAGCTCCTTTTTTACAATATTATTCACAATTTCAAACATAATATGGTGCAATTACCACACATCCCACCTTATAAAACAAAAGTTGTAGAACCTGTATATTTTAGGTCAAGACAAGAACGACAAGCGAAGATAGAAGAGGTTCATTACAATTTATTCAACTTACATAGTGATTGGGTCATAGTTGATCTCATGACAGATTCAGGCACAGGAGCTATGAGCGAATATCAGTGGTCTGAGATCATGCTCGGTGATGAGAGTTATGCAGGCTCCGAGTCCTACTTCAAACTGATCCGATCCGTGCAGGATATCATGGGCTTTGAATATGTAGCTCCCACGCATCAAGGTCGGGCAGCAGAAAATATTTTGTTTTCGACAGTAGTCAATTCAGGAGATGTAATTCCAGGAAATGCCCATTTTGACACTACTAAAGGTCATATAGAATTTAGAAAAGCCCATGCTATAGATTGTACAGTACAAAAAGCATATAACACGGAAGATACCTTCCCATTTAAAGGGAATTTGGACCAAGAAAAACTGGAAAAAGTAATTATCGAATATGGGCGCGAAAAAATACCCTTTATTAATATAACCGTGACTTGCAATACGGTCGGCGGCCAGCCAGTATCCCTCCAAAATATAAAGGATACATGCTCTTTAGCAAAGAAGTACGATATCCCCGTATACATGGACATAGCCAGGTATGCTGAAAATGCCTATTTTATAAAAACCAGAGAAAAGCTATACACTGACTGGTCTATACAAGCCATCATTACAGAAATGTTTAAAGACGTAGATGTAGTCTGGATGAGCGCTAAAAAAGATGGATTAGTTAATATAGGTGGATTTATTGCATTAAGAGATGCCGCTTTATATGAAAAGCTTGGCCAATTCACTATTATTTATGAAGGATTCCTAACCTATGGTGGGATGAGCGGTAGAGCGATGGGAGCATTAGCAGTAGGATTAAAAGAAGGAATAGAGTATGATTATCTCCATGATCGCATCAAGCAGGTCCAATATCTTGGTTCTAAACTTAAAGAGTATGGTATTCCTATTCAAGAACCAATAGGTGGTCATGCTCTATATATTGATGCAGCTAAGATGCTTCCACAGATTCCTATCACGCAGTATCCAGCTCAGGTATTAGGTGTAGAAGCGTATATTGAAGGTGGGGTAAGAGGAGTGGAAATAGGCACACTTTTAGCGGATAGAGATCCTAAAACTGGAAAAGATAGAAGTGCTAAATTAGAACTATTAAGACTCGCCTTGCCAAGAAGGGTCTACTCCATGCCACACATGGATTATGTAGCAGCTACTATAGCAAGAGTCAATGATAGAAAAGAAGAAATTAAAAAAGGATTTAAAATTAAAAGGCAAGCAGAAATCTTACGCCATTTTACTGTTGAATTAGAAAGAGCATAGCACTTCTTAAAGTGCTTTCATAAAAAATATATGATTACGATTATCGGTGCTGGCATAGGTGGATTAACACTTGCGTTGTGTTTAGAATCCCTAAGGATGGAATACGAAATTTTTGAATCAGCTAAAAATTTAGAGCCAATTGGAGCAGGGATATTACTTGCTTCTAATGCCATGCAGATCTACAAAAAATTGGGTATAGCAGATAAAATACTCCATGCTGGCAGAGAGATACATGAGCTAAATCTAACTGATCAATATTTAAGAAAACTATCTACCATAGATGCCTACAAACTATCCAAAAAACACAATAGTAGTACTGTAGCTATCCATAGAGGGACATTGCAAAAAATTCTTCTGGACTCTTTGAGTAGTTCAGCTATATATACCGGAAAAAGATTAATCGATCTAACTCAACAAAATAATACCAATACTCTGACATTCGATAATGGAGAGATAAAAGTAAAAGCCATGGTAATCGGTGCAGATGGAGTGAATTCTGTCATCAGAAAGAAGCTATTTTCGTCAGCTCAAATTATCCAGCTCAACCAATACTGTTGGAGAGGAGTATGTGACTTTAATATTCCATCAAGCATGTCCAATCAGATCAATGAGATGTGGGGTTCTGGCGCACGCATGGGGATTGTACCTATAAATCAAAAGGAGATTTACTGGTTTGCTCTTACTAATGACAATAATTCACATTGCTTTCCTAAAAAATTTGAAAGCTTTGATCCAATAGTATCAGAATTAATACGAAATACTAAATCGGAAAACATAATTTACGGGCAGATCACGGAACTACAAAACTTAAAAAAATGGTACAAAAATAACATCTGTCTTATCGGAGATGCGGCGCATGCTATGACACCAAACATGGGTCAAGGAGCTGGACAATCTATTGAAGATGCCTATGTGTTAGCCCAGTTAATGAAAGAAGAGAACACAATGAATTCATTCCGAAAATTTCAAAAAATCAGGGAAAAACGAGTGAGAAATATTGTTAATACAAGCAGAAATATTGGATCTATGGCCCAATTAGAATCAACAATATTGAGAGGAATTAGAAATCAACTTATGCGTATGATTCCTAATTCAATCAATGAGCGACAAGCAAATGAAATATACCAGATTGAAATCTAATATTTCCCTCCTGCCGCCTTATGTCCTAACCACGCCATAGGTAGATACGCTCCAACAAGATCTATTATATTGAACCACATCGGACCTGGAAGTTGAACTACCATCATAATCCCACCGATGAGAAAGAAAACTCCAATAAGCATAGACAACTTGAACTTGCTGCTCTCAGCCACCTTTGTGGTGATAAATGCACCAAAAAGAGTACCCAATGCGTGCGCTAAAAAAGGAAATAAAAAATGTTTTGGCTCAAAGAGATGAATAGAGCTCTTTATGCTCTCCATATCCGAAGGATCCACTCCTTCAGGAGGAGGAATGATCGAACCACTTATTGTGATTAAAGCCATATTAATGCCACCTCCTATTAATATTCCAAGTATTACTGCTACAATATTCCTAATCATATTATATAGAATTGAATTTTAAAAAGTCATCGCTAAGTATGACCCAATAAATGGCCTTACCTTCGCAGTTGATACGATAAGTTATGAATTTCAGAGAATTAAATCTTAGTAAAGCTTTAATAAATGCATTGGATGATTTAGGTTACCAAAACGCCACCAATATTCAATCTAAGTCTTTCGCCAAGATAATGTCTGGAAGAGATATTGTTGGAATCGCTCAAACCGGGACAGGCAAAACTTTCGCCTATTTACTTCCACTCCTTAGATTATGGAAATATAGTAAAGAGCGTCACCCACAGATTCTCATAGTTGTACCGACCAGAGAACTCGTGGCTCAGGTGACCAAAGCAATAGCAGATTTAACATCTTATATGAACGTTCAAACCGTAGGAGTCTATGGTGGAACCAACATAAGAAATCAGATCAATCAAGTTGAAGCAGGGCTCGATGTTCTTGTCGGTACTCCTGGCAGACTCCTTGACCTATGTCTAAAAGGAGCTCTCAAACTTAAAAACTGTAAAAAATTAGTAATTGATGAAGTAGACGAAATGCTCAATTTAGGCTTTAGACATCAATTAATTAATCTATTTGACCTTCTCCCGAGCAAGCGACAGAATTTATTGTTTTCTGCCACAATGACTCAGGAAGTTGACCAAATGATTGATACATTTTTTAATAGTCCAGAAATCATAGAAGCCGCTCCGAGCGGTACACCGCTCGATAATATAGAACAATTCGGCTATGAAATCCCCAATTTTAAAAGTAAGCTGTCCTTGCTTAAACATCTATTAGACGATGATATCAACATGGTGAAAGTTTTGGTATTTGTAAGTACCAAGAAGTTAGCTGATATATTATTCGAAGCATTACAAGTGGGATATGGCGACACAATAGGAATCATACATTCTAATAAATCACAGAATTATAGATTTAATACAGTTAAAAATTTTGAAAGTGGCATACACAGGTTGATTATAGCCACAGATATCATAGCACGAGGAATAGATATTGATAACGTGAGTCATGTAATCAATTTTGATATGCCTGACAACCCTGAAAAGTATATGCATCGAATTGGGCGGACTGGGAGAGCCAATATGAAAGGAATTGCGATTAGCATGATTACTCAGGAAGACGTGACATACAGAAGTTCAATTGAAAAATTGATGAAAGTGAAATTGAACATCCAAAAACTACCTGAAGAGGTAGAGCTGTCAGAAGAGTTAATCCCTTATGAGATACCAGAAATAAGGATGAAAAACCAATTAACCAAAAAACCAACTATTGAGCTCGGAAAAGCATTTAAAGCAAAAGGTCCTACTAAGACTAATACTCCAAAAGTACTTACACGAAAAGCGAAGAGAAAAGCTAAAAGAGACAAAAAAATGAAAAAGTGGTAAAGTGCTTATTTCGGTATCGAAAACACTCTTGCAAAATATCCTGTCAGTTCGTCTAATGCGACTCTACTATCTTCTGGTTCGATCCCTGAGAGTACTTTGGACAATCTTTTCTTATATTCTAATTGCATCGCACGACCTATTTGTATTCTCTGAGCCTGTGGACTTCCTGCCCCATGCATGCTTTCGGTAAGATATCCCACAGCATTTCTACCCAAAGTCATATTCTCTATAAGTCTCAGCATCTTAATTCTATCTTCAGTTGATACATCATCTTTAGCCTTGAGATACTTCTTTATTAACGCACCTATTTTAGGATGATTAAGATCCTTCTCAGAAGGTAAAGTAACCATGATTCCTCCGGCAAGATCTTGAGACAATCGAGCTATTTCATAAGGCAGTTTGGTGACATGATGCTTACATACATTAGAGATCATATCATCACAAAGAAAGCACCCAGAATCCGTAGGATAACCTTGGTAGGACGACGCTATGCCTGTTGCATATATAGTTTCATTGAGATGGGTCATTTCAACTAATTTGTCTTTGATATGAGACGCTTTGGGTACTCCATTCATCTCTGCTATAGATGCCGCAGCACCTATCAACACATCACCAACCCCACTTTTACATACATAACTTCTTCTATGGTAAGCGGTGAATCGTTCTACAAGCATGGCAGCGAAGTCATATTCTCCATTCATAAAAATCAATTCATTAGGAATAAAAACACGATCAAATATCACCATAGCCTCCTGTCCGCCGTACAAGTTATTGCCTGTGTCTATATGACCTCCTTCCATTGCCCTTAAATCACAAGACTGTCTACCATAGATATAAGTGATACCCTCGGCATCGACTGGTACCGCACCCACTATTGCAAAGCTTTTATCGGCTTCCGAAAGTCTCATAGTAGGCATTACCAGCATCCAGTGAGAATTAATACATCCCGTTTGATGTGCCTTAGCTCCTGATATATATACACCCTGCTCATCTTTATCAACTATATGAACGAAGAGGTCTTGATCACTTTGTTCATGGGGAGCCTTGCTTCTATCTCCTTTGACGTCAGTCATCGCTCCACCAACGACATAGTTATAGGTATGCATTTCTGTCAAAAATTGCTTAAAGCGATCATGATAGTCGCTGCCATATTTTTCATCCATTTCGAAAGTCACAGAATACAATGCATTTGAAGCATCCATCCCCACACACCTTTGAAAGCAAGTTCCAGTATTCTGACCCAGTTTGCGTTGCATTTTATTTTGCAAAACCAGATCATCTGTACTTGTACAAATTCCCAAAAATCGGCTGACTGATTCTCCAGTAAAGGGTGATATAACTGTAGCAAGTTCTGGAGCTGTTACCCCTAGATCATATGTTTCAGCTACCGCATTAATAGAAGGGCGCATGATCGGGTGATTGACAATATCTTCAACTCTTTCTCCAAAAAGATAAACCTGTAAATCTCGACCCTTCAACGAGTCAATATAATCTTGACCAGTAACTATTTTTTCACCCATGAACTTTTATTATTTCCCCTTAAATAATGGTTTTCGTTTTTCTAAAAAGGCTTGAACTCCTTCTGTAAAATCATAGCTTGTCAATCCAATTTGCTGCTGCTCCGCCTCATAAATCGTATTTTGCTCTAATGTACTTATAGTTGCATGTCTCAAATCTCTTTTTGTTATCTCAACCGCTAATGGTGCTTTAAGTGCAATTTCTTTTGCCCATTTCATTGCATCATTTAATACATCACTCTCATTGACTACTCTATTACATATATTCAGCTTTAAACATTCTTCAGCTGAAACTTTATGCCCACCAATTATAATCTCAAATGCTTTACTGTAGCCCACTAATCTATTCAAGAGCCATCCCGATCCTCCATCAGGTCCCAATCCTATATTAATAAATGGAAACCTTAGTACTGATTTATCTCCCATGACTCTAAGGTCACATGCTAATGCAAAAGCCAGAGAGACACCCGATACCGCACCGTGAATAGCTGCAATAACTGGCTTGTCCATATGAATTATTTTCTTGACTATAGACCCATAATACATAGGTATATACTCTACTATCTCTTCTGCCGTCTGAGAAACAAGACCTTTAAGATCTGCTCCAGCACTAAATCCAGGGCCTGCCCCAGAAATCACCACACATCTAGCGTCACTATTAAATTTCGCATTATCCAATGCCTGCAAAAAACCAGTAGTTAAATCGTGATTAACACTGTTATATCGATCAGGTCGATTAAGCAAAATATGGGCTACTCCATCTGCAATCCGAAAATCTACAGCGTTATTAGGCATTTCTTTCATATGTATCACATTCAATATATCAGTGAAAATAATGGGTAATTATACCAGTATAGATAAAATAATTGTCAACATACATAAATGATTACCTCGAATGCCAACACAATAGAGCAATAGAGGAGGTTGAACTTTGCTCATTTGGTTTTCTTACCCTAATTATTGAGTTCCCTTATAAAAAGGGAAATGATTAGACAAAAATAAAAAGAGGGAATATCTAATTAGACATTCCCTCTCACCAATTGATTACTATATTTTTAAAGACTTTAAAGTCTATTTGTTTTAGAAAAAGACTTGAAGAATCATAAAGATTTTTCAAGTCTTTAAGTGGTTCTTGATTTCCACTAAGGTTAAATTCAAACTTCAATTACAATCGTTACAATCTTAAGACGAATACAAAAAACGGCAACCACATAGAAATTGTAGATGATCAGTAGATTTTTGCGATTACTGCTAAGTAGCCGACATTATATCTTAAGAAATGGATAAATTTCATGACAGTGCATATCGATATTATCCCAAATGATGCAGATATATTAAAAATATCATTAATGTGTGCGGCATTTTTTAGTAATATTATATTTATTGGTTAATAAATCCTCTACAAAGTCTTGATTCAAATTGTAGAGTAATTGTCTACAAGCGACCAAAAAAAATTAGTGATATTTGTATAACCTTTAGATTTACATTGAACACCCTAACATGAAAAACAACTTTAATTCAAAAAAGATACTTCTGATAGAGGATAACATCGGTGATGTTAAACTGATTGAGGAAGCCATCAAAGCAAATTCACTGAACGTAAGCCTCACAGTACTTGACGACGGAGAAAAAGCCAAAGACTATTACGAACAAAAAGTAGCTGATGGTTACACTGATTTACCAGATTTAATTATATGTGATCTTAACTTACCCCGTTTTAAAGGGGATGAAATCATCAAGCTTTACAAGAAAGATGAGCGAATGAGGGTCATTCCATTGATAGTGCTGACTACGTCAAACTTAGACTTAGATATTAATTCTTGCTATCAATATGGAGCGAATGCTTATCTAATAAAACCATTGGACGTTTTAGAATTTTTTGACATGATTTTACATGTTCATAAATTCTGGTTTCAGCTCGCAGAGATGCCTATCCACAAAGTAACGGAAAGCGCTTCTGTTTAAATCTAAATATCGATTATTATTTTTTTGATCTTAGTGTTGTGATTACACACTAAGGATATATTCTCTTAACGATACATCGGCATCAAGCTTTAATTTCTTTTTTAACCTATATCTCGTCATTTGTATACTTTTCATTTCTACCCCCAGTATTCCCGCTAATTCGAAGTTATCGATGTTCATTTTAATATAAGCGCAGTGCTTTAGATCTAATGCGGTTAATTTTGGATTAAGCTTTACTAATTGACTAAAGAAATCTGGATGGGTGGACTCGAATACCTTTTTGAATTCACCCCAATTATCTTCCTCATGACTTATCTCACTCAGACTTTTCTCAAGTTTTCTTAAGTTTCTTATAACCGCACTATCTGGATTTTCAGACTTAAGTATATTTATATTTTTGACAATTTCCTTTACGATACCTTCAACATTTTTACCCACCTTAGAAGACTCTACTTCCATAGTTATGAGCTTTCTTTTCTTATCGTCTAGCTCTCTTTCTAATTCTAATCT
The DNA here is from genome assembly GCA_020629515.1 of Saprospiraceae bacterium. Classification (GTDB taxonomy): domain Bacteria; phylum Bacteroidota; class Bacteroidia; order Chitinophagales; family Saprospiraceae; genus GYS-P2D. The sequence goes on from JAHDDE010000005.1 coordinate 12,224, forward strand.
TTTAAGTTCCGCAAGTTCTGCTTTGATTTTTATGGAAGCTTGTAACTCTTGTTTTTGAATTGTAATTATTTCATTCAATTCTTCCAACTGGTCTTTTTGCTTTTGTAGAGACAATTGGGCTCGAGACAATTTAAGTGCGCTATCCACTCTTGCCACTAATTCTACTCCTTTAACTGGTTTTTGAAGGAAATCTACACTACCATAATCAAAGGCTTGCTCAAGAACTGATTCATCCTCTAAACCAGTAATTATAATAACCGGCAAGTTATCATAATCCGGATGACCTTTAATTAATTTTAAAGCCTCCAATCCACCGACTATTGGCATCTGCCAATCCAACAAAATAAGATCTACTTGATTAGAAGATAAAAAGGGAATTATCTTTTCTCCATCATCGAGTTCATGAAATTCAAAACGATCATAACCGAGTAATTCCATATATAGTATACGATCTACTCTTCTATCATCAACCGTAAGGATTTTAGACTTTGGCATACTCTCTTCACATTTCAGCGAATAGTAAAAATATAAAAAATCCAGTCTATTCAACCCATATATTAGAATTTTTCCTAATGCAACGGCTCATAGTCTAAATCGAAGGCATCAGCGATGGCCTCATATACGACTTTACCCTTTACTATATTTAATCCCAACCTTAGAGCGGGGTCATCACCACAGGCTTGTTCCCAGCCTTTATCTGCGAGCTGGATGGCATATTTTAATGTAGCGTTGGTCAATGCAAAGGTTGAAGTCCTTGGTACTGCTCCTGGCATATTGGCGACACAATAGTGCAAAACATCATCTATGACATAAGTTGGATTCTCATGGGTCGTTGGCTTACAAGTCTCGATACATCCACCTTGATCAACTGCGACATCCACTACTACTGTACCTGGCTCCATCTGCTTTAGCATCTCTTTAGATATAATCTTAGGTGCTTTAGCACCTGGTATTAGTACGGCACCAACTATTAGATCTGCTGATTTAATGAGCCTATTGATATTATGCTGATCAGAATAAAGAGTATTGACATTAGCGGGTAAAATTTCGGACAAATATCTAAGCCTATCCAGATTAATATCTAATATGGTAACATTGGCCCCTAATCCTGCAGCCATCTTAGCAGCCTGAGTGCCTACAATTCCCCCTCCGATTATAATGACATTGGCCGGTTCCACACCTGGCACACCACCTAATAAAACACCCTTACCGCCCATAGGTTTTTCTAAGTATTTAGCGCCTTCCTGTATTGACATTCTACCCGCCACTTCAGACATAGGTACTAATAATGGTAAACTACCATCAGTCAATTGAACTGTCTCATATGACAAACAAACGGCTCCACTCTTCAACATAGCTTTGGTCAGTGGTTCGTAAGATGCAAAATGAAAATAAGTAAAGAGAAGCTGATCCTTTTTGATCAACCCGTATTCTTTTTCAATTGGTTCTTTAACCTTGATAATCATTTCGGCGATATCATATGTTGATTCGATTGTAGGGCTAATCTTACATCCCACTTCAACATAATCATTATCAAGAAAACCACTTCCTATCCCAGCTCCTTTTTGGATATGAAGTTCATGACCACGTGATGTTAATGCTAATGCCCCCGCAGGAGTAAGGCCCACACGATTTTCATTGTTTTTTATCTCTTTTGGTACTCCGATGATCATAGATACAATTTACTTTATTATTCAAAAATACCTAATTAAGCTATTGAATGTGTTAATATAACTCAATAATCAATAATTAAAAGTCATAATAAAATAGTATTTATTTGATAGCCAAATATCTAAAGTATTCTTTGAGTACTCGATCATTTTCAAATCGTGGCGTAAATGCTTCCAATATGGCCATTTCATTTTCTTGATTTAAAAAATCCTCCAGACAAGCCTCTAATTCATCTCCATTTGCTACTCTCAGATAAGTCAAATTATGTTGATCAGCAAAAGCTTGAGCATTGGTGACATGATAAGCCTCAAAATGCTTTTCAAGTTGTGCCGTAGTTGATGGACCAGGAATAACTCTAAAAATGTTGCCGCCTGAATTATTAAGTATGACTATCTTAAAATTAGCTGGTTTATGATGATGCCAAAAAGCATTAGAGTCATAAAAAAAGGCTACGTCGCCCGAAAGGAGTATATTTCTATTCTTAGAATGTAAAGCAAATCCTAAAGCCGTACTGGTGCAACCATCTATTCCGCTTACTCCTCGATTACAATGATAGTTCACATTTTTCTTAGCATCAAAAAGTTGTGCATATCTTACAGAAGTGCTGTTGGCCAAATGGAGTTCATCCCCACTTTTTAATTTCTCAGATAATTTAGAAGCTACATATAAGTCTGACCAAGGTACATTTTTCATAAATGCTTTGTGAGCCTTCATTCTGTTTGAAAATCTGAGCAACCATTCAGACTTGAAGTCATTAAATTCCTCGCGAACAGATTCTACTCCCATTAGCTCCACAAATCGAGATAAATCTAATGGAATATTTAGAGTCAAGGACTGATAGGTATCCATATATCTATCATTATGGTCAACATGCCAATGTTCTTGGATATTCATAGCTCTAAATAAGAACCTGATTTTTTTTGACACTAAAGAGTATCCACAAGAAATGAGTAATGTGGGAGTCATGTCGTCCAGATTATCTTCGTGTATCAACTCATCGATTGTTCTATCAATACAACAAATTATATTTTCTCCAGCAACATTTGATGTAGCTTCGGTGAGTACAACAATATTTTTTTGGGTAGACAAAAGCTGTATTGATTTTCTCCATTTTTCATCAGCTCTTCTTTGTCCACACAGTACGATAATCTTTTGGTGGTTTTCAAAATCTTCTTTTAAAGCGTCTATATCTTCTGGGCGAAGTGAATTGTGGGCTTTAAGGGATTTGACTATTTTAGGATGCTTGCTTACTTCGTTTTTCTGATCATATAGAGGCTCATGAAGGGGAATGTTAATATGTACAGGGCCTATATCATGAACCATAGCAGTATCTATGGCTTGATTAACAATTCTGTCATTATACCATAAATGATCATCTTGGTCTGCTTCTTGTAGGAGTTCAAAAGACCCATTAATGAAATTGGCATAGACATTTTTTTGTCTCAACGTTTGACCTGCTCTTTGATCAATCCACTCAATTGGCCGATCTGCCGACAGGACAATCAAAGGAACCTTTTGATAATAAGCCTCACTAAGTGCAGGGCTATAATTTAACAGTGCGCTACCTGACGTACAGCAAAGTATCGTGGCTGTTTTAGAATAGAGAGATAAGCCTAAGGCAAAAAATCCAGCAGTTCTTTCATCTGGGATATTATAAGTAGTAAAATATGGATCATTATCAAAACTTATAATCAGGGGAGCATTTCTCGATCCTGGACTAAAAACGATATTCTTGATACCCTTGGCCTTACATATTAAAACCAAACGAGCTACAGATTCCTTACTTGAGATCATATTTATGCAATGAACTTTGTTCAATTATATTCAAAAGTGTATTAGCCTTTGACTCTGTTTCTACCCATTCAGAAAGTGGATCCGACTCTGCAGTTATCCCTCCACCTATGAATAATGCAAAACCATTTTTAAAAACCTTCATACTTCTCAGGTTGATGTAAAATCCGTCATCATCATCTATAGCTACAGGACCTAAATAGCCGCAATAATCTTCTCTTTTATGTGGTTCTAACTGAATGATGTATTTGATGGCCTCATCTTGTGGTGTACCACTTATAGCCGGACCAGGGTGTAAAATTCTTCCAAGTTCATCTAAAGATCTATTACCCAAATCAATATTGTACTGAGTGCAGATATGAAGCAACTTACCTGCCCTCATAGTTCGATCTGCTACTTCAATATAATCAATGCCCAATGCGTCCAATTTTAATTTTATGAAATCTTTGAGGAATGCTTGTTCTTTTACCTCTTTTTCTCCCCACTTCACTCGTTCCAATGGTATTCCATGGTCCAACTGAGTACCTGCCAATGCCATAGTTGTAACTTGAGTATTAGAAAGTCTCTTAATCAAAACTTCTGGAGTCGCACCTATCCAACACCCTCTACCCGGCACATGGTAACAAAAAACGAAAACCTCTGGATAGTCAATAACGAGATTACTGAATACTTCCCAGACATCCACATTTTCTTTGTCGATGCATTTTTTTCTCGAATAGACTACTTTCTGAAGGCTTCCTAATTCAATAGTTCTAACAATTTTCTCAACCTGTTGCAGATATTTACTTCGAGGTATATTATCATAATTAATTCCCTCTATCGGATTGAAAGAAAAGGGTTGGTTAGAAATAATATTTTCTGCTAAAATCGAGGTGCTCGATTTACCCGTTCTAATAAATGATTCGATAAAAAACTGCGGGGTATCTGGTACAAATCCAGATGTAAAACCCCTATTGTTCTGAAATATCAATTTAAAATCTAACGACCCAGGTCTGCTGTAAGCTACAAAAGAATCATTTGGTTCAAAATTCATATTTCCACTTGAATCATAACTATAATAGTAAAATTAAAACGTCTTTAGTACTAGTTAGGTTTATCAAAAACTTTTAATTCATACTGATTTAAGTCTCTTATTAATTTTCCTGTCTTGGTAAGTTTCATTTTTCTCACAACCATTAATTCTTTAGGCCGATGATTTTTTTCTCCTACATGCTGGATGTCCCTCCAGATCTTAATCAGGACTTCTTTATTATCCGGGCATTCTATAATTAAGACTACCTTTTGTCCCAATTTTGGATCAGGAATAGCTCCTATGAAAAAAGGAAATAAGACTACTGATCGTAGAGCTTGCTCTAACTCATATGGATTCACTTTAAGCCCACCAGTATTAATAATATCATCAGTACGACCAAGCCATATAAAGGTGGAAGGATCAATCAGTTGAACCAAATCATTAGTGATTATAGGGCTCAATGGTAGATGATCTGCAGATATAACTAAAGTTTTACGATCACTCTCCATCAATCGTACTTCTGGGAGACTATGAAAGTATTGTGATTGGGACAAACCATTTAACGGCTTTATAGCAATATGAGTAATCGTCTCGGTCATGCCATAACTATGATATATCTCACAATTAGTGTTTAGACTTTTAATTTTAGATTGTAATTCACTACTAATTGGAGCCCCGCCAATCAATATTTTTTTTATTAGCTTAAGACGATCTTCATGTTGTTCTAATCCTCGAGAGAATTGTAATGGAGTCATGGATATAAAATCATATTCCTCCGTAATAAATTTCATGGGATTGACAGTAGGTGGGCTCACATGTAATTCTCCATGTGCTATATTGCTCCTTACATACATCATCTTGCCTGCAATAAACTGTATGGGCAAACATAATAGTGATTTATAACCCTCTTCTAACTGAAATCTTTCGAGTGTCAACTTGGCACTTTTTATCATACTTTCTTTAGTATGCTTAATTAGCTTAGGCGCACCTGTGGAACCCGAAGTTTTCGTTTCAAATACGAGCTCAAGTTCCCACATATTTTTAAACTTCCGAACCTCTTGAATCCAATCTTCTTGATCTCCTTGGGCATGAATAAATTTTATACTCATCATGGCACTAATGGCTAATCTGATTTAAATCCCACTTTACTTCTTTATCATAATACAAACGACCATTATTAATCGTCAACGGTGATTCGAAATTATTGGTATAAAGTTGTCCCGTGCCTAAGCCTTGTGGCATAGGATTGTTCTTAGTAGACACCCATTGTGCTATAGCATTCAATCCAATATTAGATTCTAAAGCAGAAGTTGCCCACCATGCTATATTCATTTGTTCAGCTAATCTTATCCAATTTTCACTTACTTCAAATCCTCCAATCAAAGAGGGCTTTAATATGATATATTGAGGTTTAATTGTCCTAAGCAAATCTTTTCTTTGGTCTGGTTCTGATATACCAATCAACTCTTCATCAAGTGCAATATCAATAGGTGAATAGGCACATAAATTAGCCATCTCGTCCCACTGTCGAGGCTGAATGGGTTGTTCGATAGAATGCACCTCGAAAGACGAAAGGATCTTCAATTTCTCTAAAGCCTGATCAACCTTAAAGGCGCCATTTGCATCAACCCTAAGTTCTATATCCTTAGCAGAAAAATGCTTTCTAACATATGCCAAAAGTTCGATTTCTTCATCAAAGTCTATTGCACCAATTTTTAATTTGATGCAATCAAATCCTGTCTCAATCTTTTGGACTATCTGATCAAACATGAATTTTTTATCACCCATCCATACTAATCCATTAATTGGAATTCCAACCTCGCCATTGCTAAAGGAGGAGTCAAATAACTTAAATGAATCTATACTCTCTGACGATAAAGCCAAAATTTCTTGTGCAAAGGCTACTGCTGGCAAAGTACGTATTAAGACATCTTTATCAATAGATTGATCGATTAGATAATTCTCAATTGCATTTTTGTGATCAATGCTTAATCCATCGATAATTGATATCTCCCCAAACGCCTTATCATTTTCACTATAAATAATCCAAGAATCCTTAGTTCTGATAATCCCACGTGAAGTACCACTTGGTTGTTTAAAATGTAGTTGATGGTACTTGTATCTATAATTCTTCATCCAATGAAGTCATTTAAGTATACAATGATAATTTAATTGAGAATCATTGATTCCCAAATATTTTAGCTTTTTTCATAACTGCCGTCATAAACTCAAAAAGAGCTCCAACCTAAAAACATTAGTACTTAAGATATACTTAAGTCCGACTTACAATTGACTTTAAATGCTATAAATAGAATAAAGACCTAAAACCCTTTAGCTATTTTGATAAATATGCTAAGCATCAACTCCCATTTTTAACCAATCAAATGAGTTCACTTTTCTAAAACCTCTATAAATGTCTTGCATTGATCTTCCTTCGTCATGCAAAGCTTGTGGAAAATGATAGGCTAACTTCTCTATGAATCCTTTTATTTCTTCTGTTGATAAATGATTATTGATGGTAAATCTTAATCCAGTACAGTTTTCTGGTACTGCAGGATATACCGCCATATTCACCATATATCCCTCTTGTTGTATCAAACGATTCAATAAATTATACCCTGTTCGTGGAAGTCCCAAGCCAATAAAAAATATAGGGCTGATATCCTCAGAAACAATGGGGAGCCTATATTCTTTTAGCTTATAAAGGCAGTACTCTACTTTTTGCTCAAAACTCTCTTGAATAATTTTGATTCCGTCGCTCAGGTGAACCTCCGCGCTACCAATTATGGCTCCAATAGAACCATTTTGCAATGGCCCAGAAAACATTAGATGCCCCCCATACATCCTAACATTATGCTGTAATTCATGATTGGGAAATAATATTACTCCTCCTCCAGCTGCAAAGCTTTTATTAAGAGAAGTTGCAATAATCATTCTCTCATGTTGATCTATTTGAGATAGTAAGAAGCCTTTTCCATTCTCACCCGTCCAACTCATACCATGCGCATCGTCAGCATAGACATGGAGATTTTCATATTTATCGAGTAGGCCCTTTACTTCATTCACTGGCGCTAAATCTCCATACATAGAATATACCCCATCCATGACATACCATATCTTCTCATACCTCTTAGATTGATCTAATATTCTTGATTCTAATTCCTCAAGATCATTATGTCTAAGTACTTGAATATCCGTCCCATGAGACTGAAGCACGTTATATACGTATTGCATACTATAGTGAGCTTGATGATCAGTGATCACCAAATCGTTAGGCCCTATCAGAACTGGCATAACAATCAAATGCCCCATAGAAGTTGAAGGGGTAATTATGAGATTCTCATTTTCAAATATGATTGATAATAGCTCTTCAGCCTTTTGATAAAGTCCACAGCTCAAGTAACTTCTGCTGCTGGAAAATTGCGTACCATAATTATCGATGGCTCTCTTGGCTGAAGCCTTAACGTGCGGATGTAATTCTAATCCTAAGTAAGAACAACTTCCTAAATTGATGTGTTTTTTACCTTTGATGGTGACACTCTTACCATTAAACGATTGATCTTCAGTGTATAAAAATGCGATCTCCTTTTCTAAAGCCTTTTCAGAAATCTTAACTACCCTATCCACAGTGGATTGGAATCCTGTTTTTGTTTGCATTGCCCCTTTTTTAAATACCTTTGAATCCTACTAATATATTCAATATTTTGTAGCAAAAGGGGTTTTTTATTAGATGGCTTTAATTTATTAGAAACTTTAACGTAGATCCAATTTGCTACTAAGTACTCAATATACTTGCTCAACAAATTGAGTGAAATTATCATACCAAAAATAGTTAAGGTAAATCTTTTTTGATGGTGAAATAAAATGTGGACCCATCAGATAGTTCAGACTCAACATATATTTCACCTGCATGGGCATTAATTATTTTGGAACAAATAGCTAAACCAATACCAGAACCCTCATATTCATCTTGCGAGTGTAATCTTCCAAATAGTTGAAAAATCTTCTTTTTGTTTGCAGGGCTTATTCCTATGCCATTATCCTTTATGTAGAACTTCCAGTAATCTCCTAAGTCCTTACACCCTATGATTACTCTGCATGAGTCATCTTCTTTCCTAAACTTCATGGCATTTCTAATGAGATTAGAAAACACTTGTGATAATTTGACACCGTCCCCTTTTATTTTGAGAGGCAAGTCTACTAACTTGATTTCTGTACCTGTGGAAGCAATGTCTACTTTTAAATCTTTAAGTACATTTTTAACTAACTTTTCTGCACTAAATTCAGAGAATCTAATGTTCTTAGTATCCACCTTTGAAAATTGAAGAATGTCCTCAACCATCTTACCTAAATGGTTGCTACTAGATAATATTATATCCAAAAACTCCTTTCCAGATGCAGAAAGCGCCTCTCGTTCTCTTCGATTCATTAATTGTGCAAAACTATGAATAGTCCTTAAGGGTGATTTCAAATCATGTGACGCTATAGCGGCGAAATTGGATAGACTTACATTTGATTCGATATAGTTATTAAGCTCTTTATTCTTCCTCTTTATCTCTCTTTCTTGTTTTTTGCTTTTTGTTATATCAGAATAGATTCTAACTAAAAATATTTTGCTCCCTACTTCCACCAGTTGATAGGTGCAGTTGATCAACTTTTCTTTTCCATTGACATGTAATGTATCTTGAAATTTTACAGCTCTTTTGTGTATGATTTCTTTTAATAATCTCTCAAAAGAGCTGGTACGCCATTCTACCCCATTTTGGTCAGATGACTTGATGATAGTGCTATATTCTTCATAGTTGAGATAAGTCAGCTTGTCATTTTCGACAATCTTAAACATATTCTCGTTTCTCATAACCAATCTACCTTTTAACTTCTTAGGATTACGATCTGTGATTTCAATAATGTCAACACCGTCGAAAGATTTAGAGAAAAAAGCCTGTGAAATAAGTCCACTTTCCAAGACTTTTTCTTGTGAATCCATCAATTCTGTAATATCATTATACAAAAAGTGGACACCATTTATTTTATTGTCAGCAGAAAGAAGATGTCTGATGGTTCCCTCGAGATGTTTGATAGATCCATCTCTAAGCCTTAATATAAAATGTGGAAGTCTGACTACATGTTTGTTAGCAAGTATGTGTGCTAATTCAGGTATTTTTTCTAAAAAATCATTTTCCATGAAAGTTTCCAAGTGAGAACTAATAGAACTACCTATTAAAAAATTCACACTTTCACCAATAATGCTCGCCGCCGATTTAGATGCAAACTTAATTGTACCATTCAGGTCAGTATGAATGATCCCTGCCGAAGACGATTCGATAAGACTTCGATATAATGCTTCAGATTCCACTTTAGCTCTATACGCATTTAGTCGCTCACTGATATCATGGAGGCTTATCGCTACCAAGTTATTCTTAATATCAAAAGGTATTATTGTACATTGGACATCTATCTCTTTAGTCCTTTTGAAAGACTCAGTAGTGAGAAGTAAATCAACTGACGCTGGCTCATCAGTATCTATTACTAATTGAATAAAATATTCTAATTTTTGATAATCTCTTTCTGAAAAGAGCGTATGGACCAATTTATGATTCCAAGTGCGGTGATTGACCATTGCTTTGAACGACGGATTTGATTCTTTGATTTCTCCAGAAGTAAAATCGCAAATGAATAACCCTTCTACGGTATTCTCAAAGATCTTTTCGAATCGTGCTTGATTCTCCTTGAGGGAGCTCTGAGCATTTATAAGCTTGGGGATATAATATGAAGGAGCATTGAGAAGATTTTGAATATTGGCGGCTGTAAAGACAATCGAAACGAATAATAGTAGAAAAGATACTATTTGATATTCTCCGGAAATTTCCAAGTTGTTAGCAGCTACAAAGTCGAAAGAAAGACATGTCAAAGCTGCCACAGAAAAAGTGATGAGTTGAGCTTGTTTCCTTTTTGGATCGTCTATATAGTTGAAAGTATCTACTATCAGAGGTATAAAAAGTAAACCCTCTAAAGTTAGCTGGGGGAACAAGATTCCGAAAATTAGAATAATTACAGTAGGAGATATAAAATAAATGTCACAAGAAATTTCGAATTTTTTCTTGTCCAATAGCTTCAATCCAAAGAAATAACTGATAGAAAATAAAGCTAATAGTAAAGGAAGAGCAATTTTAGCATCTGAGAATAACAGAATTCCGATACTTAGTAGCATTATCATCAAAGAAGAACCAAGAAAGTCCTTTCTAAGTTTCACTATTTTTGCCTCCTTGATAATACCAAAAGTGAAATTCTCCTTTTGATTTAAATTAATTTCCATTAACTATGGCTCTGATTAAATTAGCAATCTTGTTTCTAATTGAATCTCACTAAATGTCGATATTTTGGTGTTGTGGGAGGTCGTTCTTTGTATATATAAGTCAATGGATCAGACTATATCCCCCTACAAATCCCATACAATAATGTTGAAGTTATTTTTGATGATACATAAGCTGCACTTTATAGCGCTGTTACACATAACTAAATAAGTTAATAAGATGAAGGAAGACCACTTTGATATATCTTTATTTCGATCAAAAGGATATCAAATTATAGATGATTTAGCTAATTACTTAGAATCCAGTTATAAGAAATATCGACCTGTACTTTCATTAGTGTCGCCTGAGGAAGAATATAAATTCTGGGAAAATTATTCTATCACAGACCTCAAATCTTTTAATACTGATTTGATCGAAAGATCAATATCTCTTCACCATCCCAATTATATAGGACATCAAGTCTCTGCTCCGCTCCCAGAAATCGCTTTATTAGGTCTGACTTCTGAATTACTCAATAATGGGATGGGCATCTATGAGATGGGAGCTGCAGGTACTGCAATCGAACAAAATGTTATTCGTCAATTTTGCAATTCAATAGGATACGACAGCAATAGCAGTGGATTTTTAACCTCTGGGGGAACTCTTGCCAACTTGACTGCTTTATTAGCAGCTAGGTCATATTGTCTTGCCAAACACCCAGAAAGTTCTATCGAAAACTTGTACATATTGGTATCAGAACAAGCGCATTTCTGCATCGAGAGGGCAGGAATTACAATGGGATTGCCTCAAACTAATATTGTTAAAATTGCCGTAGATGACCAATACCGGATTGACACTTTAGAACTACATAAAAGAGCTAATGCCATCATACAATCAGGAGGCTTGATCATGAGTGTGGTAGCTTGTGCATGTAGTACCGCAACGGGGTCTTATGACGATATTGTCGTTCTATCAAAAATATCAAAAGAGTTGGATAGTTGGCTTCATGTAGATGGAGCTCATGGAGGTGCGGCAATATTTTCAGAAAAACTAAAATCTAATCTACTTCAATCAGTCGAACAAGCAGATTCTATCATAATAGATGCACATAAGATGATGCTTACTCCAGCATTATGCACAGCAGTATTATTTAAAAAAAGTGAAAACAGCTATATAAGTTTTAAGCAAAAAGCAGATTATCTATTCGATCAGATAAGTCAAGACCCAAATAATCTGGCAAAACGCACTTATGAGACAACTAAATATATGATGGGAATCAAAGTCTATTATTTATTTAAAAAATTGGGGGTAAAATATATCGGGGATTATATCGAAAGACAAACTGACCTAACCCTCCAATTATTTGACCTGATCAACGATTCTCCTAACTTCGAAGTGGCGCATCGACCTATGAGCAATATACTCTGCTTTAGATATTGGATCAAAGATGCCACTGATGAAAAGTTAAATAGAATCAACCAAACTATCCGTAACACCATAATAGACTCTGGAAAATTCTATATAGTTAGCACATGGCTCAACGATATATATTACCTCAGAGTAACTATCATGAATGTTCTAACCACCATAAAGGACGTTAAATCAATGATCCATGAAATCGAAGAAATAGCGATTAGAACAAGTTGCTAATTCGATTTTTTTCAATGGCTCGAAGCGCTTTAAAACAGAAGCCTTCTGCTGCCTTTCCGAGTAGAGCAAATCGTTTATCCTGAGTCAAGCCATGATGATATCTGTAGTAGATTTGTTGAATTATAACAGCAATCTTAAACAAACCGTATACGTAGTGATAAATAATATTGCTCAAGTCTTTCCCCGACTTATCAGCATACATCTCGATAAGTGATTCTCTATTAGGATTGCCAGCCTGATATGTAGGAAGAGAAATCAACTCACCAAAAACAGCCACATCCTCTTCTTCTGCCCAATAAGCCAAGCTCGTAGCGAAATCCATCAAAGGATCACCGATTGTAGCCATCTCCCAATCCAGTATTGCAATAAGTTTACTCCAGTTTCCTGTTTCAAACATCACGTTATCATACTTATAATCATTATGTATCAGTCCGTGTCCGCTCTCATCAGGTATGCTATTATTGAGCCATTTCATTACCTTTTCTATTACTTTAACTTCACTAGTCTGAGCTTTTTTGTACCGTCTTGTCCATCCCTCAACCTGGCGCTTATTATACCCTTCGGGTTTACCTAAATTTTCTAATCCAGCTTCGACATAATTTACTTGATGAAGCTCTACCATGGTATCCAGCCATGTTCGGGCGATCACCTCATAGTGTTGTGCATTATTATCCCCAGCTAATCCTGTTGATCGGAGGATCATCCCATTGACACGCTCCATTAGGTAGAATTCTGCCCCAATGATACTCTCATCCTTACAATGGTCATAGACATCAGCAACCTTGTCAAAATGGGGCTTCAAGAGCTTCTGCACATTATACTCTCTACCCATATCGTGACCACCCTTAATTTTCGCACCATATGGTGGACGACGGAGTATGATGTCCTGACCTCCTATATTTATATTGTAAGTTAAATTAGAATATCCGCCTGGAAACTGTGTAACTACAAAGTCCCCTGTCCAAGTGGGGTTAAGTTGAGCCAGATAAGGAGCCAAGCGACTCATATCCAGTTCTTCTCCTTTTCTTACTTCTTTAGGGCGATCTATGTTATCCACAACTTATTAAATTTTCTATCTTGAATATCCCCCGTCTATAGGTAGGCAAACTCCACTAACAAATCTCGATTCTTCAGAAGCCAAGTACAAATATCCGTGAGCTATGTCGATTGGCTCAGCTAAAAAGCCAACAGGAATAGTCATTAACGCCATCTGCTTAATATTATCAGGTATCGCATCAGTCATTGGTGTTTTTGTATATCCTGGTGCAATAGCGTTGGCGGTAATACCAAATTTACCCAATTCTGTAGCCCAAGTTTTTGTCATACCTATAACTCCAGCCTTAGTGGCGGCATAGTTAGTTTGACCATAATTTCCCCTCAATCCAGTGGTAGAGGCGGCTGATACTATCCGACCATATCCATTTTCTTTCATGATTTTGCTTACAGCCCTTGTAGCGTAAAAGACACCTGATAGATTGACAGAGATGACAGCATCCCATTCTTCATCTGACATCTTAACTAAAGTCTTATCACGTGTTATCCCAGCATTATTAATCAAGATATCCACCTTACCATATCTCTTAGCAATATCCGCTACCGAGGCTTCTACGGCTTCCTTGTCAGTGATGGAAATTTTGACAAATTCAGCAGTCCCACCGCTGCTATTGATTTTCTCGGCAACAGTTGCTCCTTCATCTAATAGATCCCAGATTATAACTTTTGCACCTTCTTGAGCAAATAATTCAGCTGTGGCTTGTCCAATTCCTCTCGAACCACCTGTCACAATAGCTATTCTATCTTTTAGTCTCATCGTTTGTATTTATCTTTTGTAATTAAAAATTTTATTCAACTCTAAACGCCCTATACCATCATCGCTAAGTGTACCGAAATAAAGGGCCCCATTATATTCTTCTACTGAAGTAATCTCCTTGAGGTTAGGTTCTGAATCCTGCAAATTGTATTTGACCTTACCATACTCATCCAAGCCTATGATGAATGAATAATGCTCTGGCACAGCGGCCAAAACGCTGGATGGCAACTTCATGATTAAATCGCGAAGCCAAGGTTTGGGCATCATAGCATCCAATTCTGCTGATCTTGGATTGACTAATGTCAACCAATAAATACCATCACTTCCTCTGCTGACACCATCAGGATATCCAGGCAAATTAGTCATCAAGGTTTCTTCTGTATCCTTATTAGGTCCTCTCAACCAGTATTTTCGCATCGAGTGAGACCCAGTCTCATTAATTAACACGAATGAGCTATCTGGAGATGTCGCCACACCATTCGCAAATTGTAAACCATTCAGTAAAGTTTTAGTCTGTTCTGTGAATGGATTATAAACCAAAAGTCGACCATACCCTCCATGCTCCATTATATCCTTCATAGTTTCATGAAATCCATATTTATATGAAGCATCACTGAAATATATCATTCCGTCAGGACCCACATCCACATCATCCACAAACTTAAAATCTATATCTTCTGAACTGGTAGATAATGTGGTTAGCTTCATCAATGTATCTAACATCAACAAGCCTTTATCAGCATCTGCAATTATTAGATTACCCCATTGGTCAAAATCCAATCCTAAAGGCCTCCCATTAGTATGAGCTATCACATAGCTAGTGTCCTTCTCGAGTGCCACAATCTCTCCAGTCACCTGACTACCATAAATTGTACCTTCTTTATCTATCGCTACATCTTCACACGAATTGCAAAGGCCAGTGTATATCTTTTCTAATCCTTCCAAATCATTATTCTTAGCGTAGACTCCGACATATCCGGGAGCTGATTCTGGAGTAAAAGCGATTGCATTAATCGGACTCGGCCAGAGCACAAACACAATAGATATTATTAGTAATAATCCTATAATGATTAGAATGGATTTCTTCATACCGCATAAAGTTACGAGTTATTAAAATTGACTCAACAGCTTTATTGGCATCATGACAGACTTATGCTATTTCCTTTCGAAGTACCTCCAACGGCGCTTTGTTTAGAACATCTCGGCTATTAAGTAGTCCTATCAACACGGTTAGGCCTACTACGACTATAAAGATTATCAATATAGGTAACCATCTGATATCAAATTCTAACTCCAATTGCTGAGTCGCTAAGAGATAACTCCCCAACAGAGCAAGAAGAATACCTGTAAGAGCGGATAAAGAACCCAGAAGAAAATATTCAACAAAATTAATTTTGAGAATTTGATCTCTCATTGCACCGATAGTTCTTAATAAAACACTTTCTCTTATGCGTTGATACTTACTCAAGAATAAAGAACTTATTAGCACAATCAATCCCGTCAAAATGCTAAAGCCCGCCATGAACTGGATAATATAGCTTACTTTCTTCAATATGTCATTAAGCGTGACTAAGATCATTCCCAGATCGATCACAGAGACATTAGGGAACGCTTTTACCACAGCACTGCGATATTTAGCAGTAGTTTCGGTATCAGGACTTTTAGTAACTAAAACTTGAAATTGTGGCGCGTTCTCCAGTACTCCATTAGGAAAAAGAATAAAAAAGCGAGTTTGCATACTTCTAAAATCAATCTTACGTATGCTCCCTACATAAGTCGTGATCATAGCACCTTGGACATTCCATATCAATTCGTCTCCTATCTCTACATCAAGAGAACGAGCATAATTATCTGCCAATGAGACAAAAATACTATCTCCTTTTGCTACACTTCCTGTAAAGGTCCCTTTGACTAACTCTTCGTCGGCATTTAGCGTATCTCTGAAACTTACTCTTGCCTCTCTATTGATAGCCCATCGACTTGCCGTCCGCGAAGTATCGGCAAACCATTCTTCCTTTGTCTTTCCTTGCCATGCGGCGAGTTTCATAGTAACAATAGGCACTTGCTGTATTATCGGAAGATCAAACTCTTTGGTTAAATCTTTTAGCTCATCTTTTTGGCTTTTTTCGATACCAAATAATATCATATTGGGCTGATTGCCCGCATCCATGGAGCCGACATTTTGCAATAGCAATCCTTGAATTATAAATAAAGTTGTCAAAATAGCTGTGCCCAACCCTATCGAGACGATCAGTGTCTGAGTTTGGTTGTTAGGACGATACAGATTAGATAATCCTTGACGGAAAACAAAAGACCACGATCTCGGAAAAAACTTCCTAACTCCCCATGTAATCAATCGAGATACCGCAAATAATACGATGAATGCTACTAATAATCCGACAGAAAATGCCACCGCTTCACGCCAACTCTCGGTCATCTGAAGTAAGAATAAGAATATGCTCATGGCTATAGCTAAATAGACCCCATATTTAATGTAATCACGACCTGTCTCGCTGTCATTGGCATTAGCTCGGAGAGTTCTCAACGGGCTAATATTTCGTATGCTAACTAATGGCACCAATGCAAATAACATGGTAATTAGGATACCTATGGATGTACCTTCTAAAATAGCCCTCCATGATATATCCATGTCAACTTCATATGGTAAGAAGTCTTTCAAAATAATCGGAAGTAACATTTGTACCGCACTCCCTAAGAGAGCACCTATGACAACACTGATCAAACCCAATCCTAAAATCTGAATGAAATAAATCAAAAAGGCATCAGATCCTTTCATACCTAAACATCGGAATATTGCTATAGAACTTATTTTGCTTTTGAGATAGATCATAACACTACTCGCAACTCCGATACATCCCAATATTAGCGATACCAAGGCCACCAAGTTGAGGAAGTAGTTCAGCGAGGAGAATGCCTCTTGCAGGTTCTCTTTTTGGTCTTCAATTGTTTGTATTCTCAAGCTTTCATTTCTAAAGCTTTCTCTTTTATTCTTCTTCCATTCATCCGGATCAAAGCCTTCAGACACTTTGAAGTATTGAGCATAATCCACCATGCTACCTGGTTGAATCAATTGGCTCTCCTCTAATAATTCGGGTGTTATATATACAGTTGGGGCAAAACTCGATCCTGCACTAATACTCCCAAATGAGCTCTTAAGTCGTCCCCCGATTGGCATGTCAACCCCTCCAATTCTAATGCTGTCCCCAACCATAAGATTGTATTGGAGCATCATGCCATGATCTATTAATATGAATTGTCCTTTTCTATGACTACGGTAGGCATTTTTTGGTTCTGTTAACAGCGAGCCATAAAATGGAAAATCCCCATCAACGGCTTTGATTGATACGAACTGACTTTCATCAGTTTTCGGAAGATAGGACATAGTAAAAAGCTCAATCTCTGATGCCTTTACTCCAGGAATGCTATCTAATGATTTTTGTAAATTCTCTGGCACCTTACTGTTGCCAGTTATAACAATATCGGCCCCTAATAATGATTTTGATTGCTCATCTATATCCTTGACCAAGTTATAGTTGAATGAGTTAATCGCCACAAGAGCTGCTATACCTAACACTATGGCACTCATAAATAAAGCCAGCTTGCCACGATCTCTGCGACTGTCTCTATAGGCTGTTAATAGTAGGTATTTTAATTTTTGCACTATACTTACTATTTTATCTTAATTAAGCTGATCACTTATGATCCGACCTCCTTTGAGTTGGATCACTCTTTGTGTTTTCTCGGCCAACTCCAGATCATGTGTAACAATAATTAAGGTTGTCCCTTTTTCTTTATTCAACTCAAAAAGCAAGCCCTCAACCATTTCTCCTGTTTCCTCATCAAGGTTTCCTGTTGGCTCATCTGCAAATAATACTTTAGGAGAATTGCTGAATGCCCGTGCCAGAGACACTCTCTGCTGTTCGCCACCTGAAAGTTGCGATGGATAATGGGTCAAACGATCCCCAAGCCCAACCCTACTCAGAAGGTCCCTTGCTATGTCTCGAGCCCCTTTGGACTTACCCTGAAGTTCGAGAGGTATCATCACATTTTCAATGGCGGTAAGAGTAGGTAACAATTGAAAATTCTGAAATATGAATCCTACATTTCTATTTCTCACTTCGGCTTTTTGATTTTCACTCATAGCGCTTATCCCTTCTCCTGTCAACATTACAGTACCATCAGATGGCGCATCCAATCCTGCACATAGCCCGAGTAATGTAGTTTTCCCGCTCCCAGAAGGGCCAACGATCGATACAATTTCGCCTGCTTTGATTGAGAAGTTTATATCGTCTAAAACGATTAGATCTTTATTGATGCCTTTATAGATTTTAGTCAAATTATTGACCTCCAGAATTTTATCCATACTACTTTAGAAAAGTTTACAACTTAGTGAAAAGACTTACGTTAATTATTCAAACTACTAATCATGGAAAAGACAGCTCTTCACAAAGTATTCAATCGATGCTTATTAGTCTGCACTATCTTAATTAGTGTTATCATGAGTTCATGTAAAGATAAACCTACAACAGTTCAAGAAGTTGTACAAGAATCGACTAAAATTGATAAACAATCGACTGACGTGAAGACGCCTGAGAAAAAAACTAAGAAAAGTATTCTATTCTTTGGCGACAGCCTTACAGCAGGATATGGACTTTCTGAAGAAGAATCCTTTCCTTCTCTCATCCAAAAAAGACTCGATTCTCTTAATCTGCCATATACGGTTATTAATGCGGGATTAAGCGGCGAAACGACTTCGGGAGGAGTAGAAAGGATAGACTGGGTACTACAACAAGATGTAGACATATTTGTCCTTGAACTTGGTGCCAATGATATGCTCAGAGGTTTGGACATTGGTATGACAAAAAAGAATCTGGAAACTATAATTGAGCGAGTCCGCGCTAAGAATAATGATATCGAGATTATCATCGCTGGCATGCAAGCTCCGCCCAATATGGGTCAAGAATATCAAAATGAATTTTTTAAAATATTCAAAGATTTATCAGAGGATAATGGTTTTGGCCTAATACCTTTTCTTTTGGACGGGGTAGCAGGTATCCCTAATTTAAACCTGCCCGATGGCAAACACCCCAACGCAAAAGGCCAAAAAATAGTAGTTGAAAATGTTTGGGCAACTTTGGAGTCATATGTTTTAGCGAGCTCTTAACACCCATTGCTGATATATTTCAGACTAATTAGAATAATCACTAATTTGTGAGGAGTAAATTATGCTATATGAAATACCTCGCACCTTTACTTTTACTATCATTTACTTGTCTGGGCCAGAATATAATTCCACCATCACAAGACAATAGATTGTACGAGATAATAGACTCTTGCTCTGCAGAACGAATAAAAAAAGACATCACCAAGTTAGTATCTTTTGGCACTCGACACACGCTGTCGGACACACTATCAGACACTCGTGGAATAGGAGCAGCAAGACGTTGGATTAAGTCAGAATTTGAGAAAATAAGTAGTGCCTGCAACAATTGTCTTGAAGTCAATTATCAAAGTGGAATTGTAGAAAAAGGAGAAAGTCGAAGAATACCTGAATCCACCAAAATAGTTAATGTGGTAGCCATCAAGCGTGGTACAACTTATCCAGATCGATACATCATCATGTCAGGTGATATTGATAGCAGGATCTCTGACCCACTCAATGGTGTAGATGATTCTCCTGGTGCCAATGACAATGCCTCTGGTATGGCAGGAGTTTTGGAAGCAGCACGAGTACTGTCAAAATATGAATTTGCCAATAGTATCGCATTTGTGGGCTTATCAGGAGAAGAACAAGGCTTATTTGGAGGAAAGATTATGGCCGCACAAGCGATAAAAGATAGTACAGAAATCATTGGAATCCTCAATAATGACATGATAGGAAATATCCAAGGTATAGACGGTGTAATAGACAATCAATCATTCAGGATCTTTTCTGAATCAGCTCCTCCAGGTGAGAATGAGCAAAAAAGAATCTGGAAAAGATTTTATGGAGGTGAAGTTGATGGTATTTCAAGACAATTAGCAAGATATGTGTATAGCCTAACTAAACAATATATGCCTCAGATGAATCCTATCATGATTTATCGTTTAGATAGATTTGGTAGAGGTGGACATCACAGGCCTTTTAATGATGCTGGTTTTGCTGGGATTAGGATCATGGAGGCTCATGAAAATTATGACCAACAACACCAAGACATCCGAGTAGAGGATGGTATCTCTTACGGTGATCGAATCGAACACGTCAACTTTGATTACGCAGCGAGACTTACTGCGGTCAACGCGATTTCTTTGGCCAGTATAGCATGGGCACCAAAGGAGGTCCAAGGATTAATGATTGGTGGTGCCGTCCGCCCCTCTACACGATTAAAATGGGATCCTTCTGAAGATGAGTACATCTCAGGATATAAAGTGTACTGGAGAGAAACGACTTCTCCCTATTGGCAATATTCTCGATACGTCGGAAACATTAATGACTTTACACTTAAGAATGTGGTTATTGATAATTATTTATTTGGAGTGAGCGCTGTAAGTAAAGATGGTCATGAGAGCATCATTCACTTCCCCACCACCTTAATACCTCGACGATAATGCAATACAGGAGATTAGGCAAAACAGGGATAGATATATCCGAAATCAGTTTAGGAACTTGGCAGGTAGGCGGAACATGGGGCTCACAATTTGACCCGAAAGGTGCTGAAGACATACTTAATACTGCAATTGATAATGGCATTAATTTCATAGATACGGCAGATGTATATGAATCAGGGCTTAGCGAAAAAGCTGTGGGCAAGATCATCAGATCCCGAAAAGAAAATATATATATCGCCACTAAATGCGGTCGACAGATCAATCCTCATACGAATGAAGGATACACTCCAAAAGTCTTAAGAAAATATGTAGAAGATAGCCTTGTCAATACGGGTTTAGACCGTTTAGATCTTATTCAACTGCATTGCCCTCCGACAGAAGTATATTATAGACCTGAAATATTCGGAGAATTTGAAAAGTTAAAACAAGAAGGGAAGATCGCTCATCTAGGCGTCAGTGTCGAAAAAGTCGAAGAAGGCATAAAGGCAATTGAATATGACAACGTATGTTCAGTACAAATCATATTCAACATTTTCAGACAGCGCCCCAATGAATTATTTCTTCAAAGAGCCCAAGAAAAGGATGTAGGTGTAATTGCGAGAGTACCCCTGGCGAGCGGGCTCCTAACTGGTCAATACACAATTGATAAAACATTTGAAAAAGGCGACCACAGATTCTTTAATAGAAATGGAGAAGCATTCGACAAAGGAGAAACATTTTCAGGAATACCTTATAGCGAAGGGGTAAAAATGTCTAAATCATTAAAGAGTCATTTTGAACCCATCGCCCTTCACCATATTGCTTTACAATGGATATTGCATCACGGTGAGATAACCACTGTCATTCCAGGTGCTTCCAAAAAAGAACAAGTTCTTGATAATCTGAAGGCATTGGCAATGAAGCATTTACATCAAGATCAAATCGATTTTCTCCAACACTACTATATAACGCATATCAAACCTCTTGTGCATCATCTGTGGTAATCATACAGGCTTAAACCAAAGTTGATCTTCTGTCCTAATTCCATCACCTGTATAATCTATTAATAACTCATCTCCTATATTAACTTTTTGCGAACATTCTATTTTGATAGTACTGTCTGTATAATCAAATATGACAATTGCATTAGGTTCACTGGAGTGATTATATATACTACCATAACCCAAAGCAACACAACCTTGGTAACCATCTTCTTCCCAAAGAAAATAATAGTCAAACAATACAGATTTATCAATGTGCTCCAGCTGTCCTTGAGGAAATTTAATGATTGGACAAATTTCGATAAGATCTCCCTTATTTAATTCTATGGTTGTATAAACCCCTCTTCCCTTGACAGAATCCTCCATTATAATGAGTCCGGGCA
Organism: Saprospiraceae bacterium; assembly: GCA_020629515.1. Lineage (GTDB taxonomy): Bacteria > Bacteroidota > Bacteroidia > Chitinophagales > Saprospiraceae > GYS-P2D. The sequence goes on from JAHDDE010000005.1 coordinate 34,423, forward strand.
CTTGTAACATAGCTGATCTTATAGCCAACAAGTTATAGAAATATTAATAAACCATTACTTATCAACTCTTTAGATGATTATTTTAATTTTAGAGACGATAAAATATCATCTATGGAGATCATCACTAATATATCAGTGGGAATTGTTGCATTGCTGCACATTTATTTTTTGTATTTAGAGATGTTCGCTTGGACAACTCGTGCCCCTAAAGTCTTTAAGGGCTTTAGTAAAGACCATTTTGAAAAAACCAAATCAATGGCTGCCAATCAAGGCCTTTATAATGGATTTTTGGCAGCTGGATTAATATGGGGCTTCTTCATAGTTGACTATCCTTGGAAACTATACGTATGGGTCTTTTTTCTTTCTTGTGTTTTAATCGCTGGTATATATGGAGCTTATTCAGTGAATAAAAGAATCTTTTATGTACAAGGAATACCAGCCCTAATTGCCTTAGTCTTAGTTCATTTTTAAGGTTGAAGGCTATGAGAATATTATTAGTAATAGGATCTTTGCTCATGGCTTATAACCTATGTGCTCAAAAATTAGGAAGTGAAGTAATTGTCACAGATTCGACAGGAAATCAGGTTATAGGCATTCTAAAAACTATCACTACTGATAAATACATAATTAAGAATAATCTAATAGGAGAGGTAAAATTTGCGATTGACGAAGTTCATATTTCAAAATATAAAAATCCTTATTCATATAGCACTTCGTCTAAATATTCTTTTGACCCTCCTTTACCAAGTATCAATTATTTATCAGAGACGGGATTTGGATTGCGTAAAGGAGAAGTATATTATCAAAATGTATTACTATTTGGACAAAAATTTGGATTCGGTTTAAGCGACAACTTTAGTATTAATGGAGGTTTTGAGTTGGCTTCCCCGATATTTGATGGATCTGCACCTGCAGTACTCATTGCTCCTAAGTTTACATTTAACGATGTTATGTCAAGTATACAATTTGGTGTTGGGGCTAATTTTGTGTTTTTATCAAATATCAGTTCCACGTCCTACGTCGGATCTATTTACGGAATAGCCACATTTGGAGATGTCAACAGCAATGTTACTGTCGGATTAGGTTGGGGTTATGACGAATTCGAAATTGGAGATGAACCTGTTCTTCAACTCTCGGGTTTTTTAAGATTGAATAATCAATTAGGACTCGTACTTGATAGCATTTCTACTGGTATCTTTGACTCTTTTGGTACCGGTGCCAGCCTTATGCTTAGAATGATGAATAGGGGTTTCTTATTGGATGTGGGGATATTAACTGATACCTCAGGAGGCTATGCGCCTATGGCAAATCTGGCATTTAGATTTTAAGCAAAGTCAAATTGACTTTTTCTTGAAAGGTTTCTTAGCTTTGTACCTCATCATCAAATAGGTATCATGACAGCAAAAATTTCTTTAGACAACTATGACAAACAGATTCTCAAAGAATTAGAAGAAGATGGAAAGAAGCCATTCTCACAAATTGCCATAGACTTAGACATATCCAATACCATGGTACACCAGCGTATCACTCGTCTCAAAAAAGAAGGTATATTAAAACGCCACAGTATAGAACTCGATGAAAAAAAACTGGGATTTGAATGGGGAGCATTTACTGGGATCACTTTACATCCTAATGGCAATACATATGAAGTCATAGAAGACCTAAAGAAAATACCCGAAGTAACAGAGTGTTATCATATATCTGGCAAGTATGCTCTTTACATCAGAGTTGTAGCCCAAGATAACGAGCATATGAGAGACATCCTCTATACTAAAATAGAAAATATAGCTGGAGTGCAAGATACTGAAAGCCTTGTTGACTTTGGCTGTGCATTCAAACGTAATGCCCCATTCTTTGAAGTAAACAGATAAACTCTAATTTATCGGTGTAGACAAGATATAATACATTGTCTTAATACCGTCTATATAATTGCCTAATCTCAAATTCTCATTTGGGCTGTGTTGATTATTATCTTTATTAGCAAAAGGAATAACCACGGCAGGAGCTTCCAAAATTCTCACGAAGGGAGAAATTGGGATAGATCCGCCCATTGTTCTTTCTCTTATGGGAGCTGAACCAAATGCCCGAGTTAAGGCTTTATTAAGCCATACCCCCACTTCAGAATCAAATTCTGTTCTAAATGCCTGATATGATATCTTCGAATTAAACCTACATAGCTTTTTATATGATAATCGTTCGCGCTGTGTAGGCTTATCATAGATGATGTGATACCCTTGATCTACAATATGTGCCTTAAGTAATTGAATTAATTTATTGGGATTACTTTCTTTGACTAATCTGATATCTATCTCCGCTGTAGCTTGAGACGGAACGATCGTCCTAGCCTCAGAGCCTACCCATCCAGATGCCATACCTCTGATATTAAGCGAAGGATATTGCAATGCCTTCTGATAGCTATCTGCTACCGAATCAGGTTGACTGATACCCAATTTTGCATTAATAATAGCCTCATTATCTGGTACAGCATCAAGAATTTGTTCTGTCTTTTTATCAAATGATATACCGTCATAGTATCCATCTATTAGCACTCTCCCATCATCATCTTTCATAGAGGCTAAGAGCTGCGACATTCTCAAAGCTGGATTAGGTGCATAATTGCCGTAATGACCACTATGTTGGGCGAATACGGGTCCATACGTTGTCAAGGTGACTGCAGCGATACCTCTGGCTCCAAAGGCGATCGTAGGTCTATTACTGATATGTCGAGGTCCATCATAAATCACAAGCATATCTGCTGACAACTCATCCTTATGATCCTCCACCACTTCTGGAAGGCTTGGAGAACTTTTTTCCTCTTCGAAATCTATGAGGACTTTAAGATTATAAGGCAAACCAATTCCTTCTTGGTCAATCATGTCTAATCCCTCCAAAAACATAATAATATTGCATTTGCTATCAGAGCTCGATCTTGCAAAAATTCTCCATTCAGGATCAATATTGTCTTTTATATGATCCCAAGTAATATTTACCCAACCTTCACCCTCAACCTGTTTTTTTAGTACTGGAACAAATGGATCACCCTGAAACCAAAATTGCGGATCTACAGATTGTCCGTCGGCATGAAAATAAAACAGCACAGTAGGCTTATTGGACATTTTTGACTTGGCTTCGGCAAAAAGCACAGGTCGTGTAGGGGTATCCCAAATAGTGGTAGTAAAATTTCGCTCTTTTAATTTATGATCCACCCAACTCACATTCTTAACTATATCTTCTATATAGTTAGCATCATTAGGAATGCTCAAGAACTCAATAAAGTCAGGCATACTATGTACAGCTTGATCCATAAACTTGTCCTGAGAATGGAGCGCAACTAATGATAAACAAAGGCTTGCAGACAATAAAATTCTATACATAAGTGAAATCGTTTCAATAAAGAAACAAAATAATAAGGTTGAGTCTTACCTTTGCGTGTCATTATTATAATTCTGGGTAAGGTTCTCATCATCCTTGCCTTGTACATAAGAAAAAGGTGTATGGCATTATTAAAAAACGATCCTACGCAGACCAAATCATGGAAAGCATTGATTGACCACTTTGAGGAAATTAAGGAAAAGACTATTCTCTCCTATTTTCAATCCGACGCAAATCGTTTTGATCATTTCTCAATCTCTTACAAGGATATCTTGGTGGACTATTCCAAAAACAGATTGGACTCCACAACGCTCAACTTATTGATCGATCTTGCGGAAGAATTAAATCTGGCAGCAGGAATTAATTCGATGTTCGATGGGAAAAAGATAAACACTACAGAAAATCGGGCAGTGTTACATACCGCTCTCAGAAATAGGTCAGATAGATCCATCTTAGTGGATGGAGAAAATGTGATGCCGAAGGTAAATGAAGTACTTGCCAAAATGGAGTCATTCTGCAATCGATTTCATGATCAAAAGTGGCTTGGCTATACTCAAAAGCCCATACATCATATTATCAATATCGGTATCGGAGGGTCTGATCTCGGACCCGTAATGGTCACAGAAGCGTTAAAGCCATATTGGAAAGAAGGAGTTACGATTGATTTTGTATCAAACGTGGATGGTACACATATCGCTGAAGCCCTTAAAACTGCGAACGCCGAACATACCCTGTTCATTATAGCAAGTAAGACTTTCACTACCCAAGAGACTATGAGAAATGCTCATACAGCACGACAATGGTTATTGGAAAGTGGTGCAGAAGAAAAAGATATAGCTAAACATTTTATCGCTTTAAGTACAAACGAAAGAGGAGTTAGAGACTTCGGTATAGACCCCAACAATATGTTTACTTTTTGGAACTGGGTTGGTGGCCGATATAGCCTATCATCAGCTATTGGTATGTCAATAGCTCTTACTATTGGCTATGATAACTTTAGTGAGTTATTAGATGGGTTGCATGACATGGATGAACATTTTAGGACTACCTCATTTGATCAAAACATTCCAGTCCTACTGGCAATGATAGGAATATGGTATAACAATTTTTATCAAGCAGAGAGTGAAGCTATACTACCCTATGATCAATATTTACATCGATTTGCTGCCTATTTTCAACAAGGGAATATGGAATCGAACGGTAAATTAGTAGATCGTAAAGGAAATAATGTTGGCTATCAGACAGGTCCAATAATCTGGGGAGAACCTGGAACCAATGGTCAGCATGCTTTTTATCAGTTGATACATCAAGGAACCAAACTAATCCCTTGCGACTTCATAGCACCTGCTCTCAGTCACAATCCTATCCACAATCATCATACACTACTTATGTCTAACTATTTTGCTCAGACAGAAGCCCTGATGAAAGGTAAAGACAAGGAAAGTGTGATAGCAGAATTCGAAACCAAAGGAATCTCAAAAAAGGAATATCAAGACATAGTACCTTTCAAAGTATTTGAAGGTAATAAACCAAGTAATAGCATACTGGTTCAAAAGATTACTCCTTTTACCCTAGGTCAGCTTATATCAATGTATGAGCATAAAATATTCGTGCAAGGTTACATATGGAATATCTATAGTTTTGATCAGTGGGGTGTGGAACTGGGAAAACAACTGGCTAAAAAAATTCTTCCAGAATTAGAAAATGAAGATAAAATTAGTACTCACGACTCTTCTACCAATGGGTTAATCAATAAGTATAAAGCTATGCGACAAAAGGACCCTCTAATAGGTATATATCCCTTGAAAGGTAGTGTACAAAACTATGCATGGGGAGGAACAGAGTTTATTCCATCTTTACTGGGCATCCACAATGGAGAGCAGGAGCCATATGCAGAATATTGGGTAGGTGTACACCCCAGAGGCAGGTCTCGCATAAAAGTCGATAAACGATGGGAACATCTGGATGATTATAAATCTTTACCCTTTTTGCTTAAGATTTTGGATGTCAATAAAATGCTCTCGATCCAATCACATCCTAATAAAAAACAAGCAGAAATAGGTTTTGCAAAGGAGAATGCCGAAGGGATACCAATTGATGCAAAACACCGAATTTTTAAAGATGATAATCACAAGCCTGAACTTATGATGGCCCTAAGTGATTTTTGGTTATTGCATGGATTCAAATCTATGGAAGCTATCAAGGAGACTATTAAGGAAACAAGGGAATTCACCTCGTTATTAAGTAAAGTAGAATTAGGATTAGAAGGGTTTTATACTTATTTGCTCAATATGGACCAAGGAGAAGTTACAGCTACCTTATCTTCATTAAAAATTAGATTAACAGAAGAAGATCCTAAAGACAAGAATCACCCTGACTATTGGGCTAAAAAAGCTTTTGAGGATTATGGATTTGACAAGGGAATTTTCTCTATTTATTTCTACAATTTGGTTTATCTAAGCCCTGGCCAAGGCATTTATCAAGAGGCTGGGATCCCTCATGCTTACCTCGAAGGCCAAAATGTTGAAATAATGGCCAACAGCGACAATGTATTTAGAGCTGGATTGACACCTAAGCACATGGATATTCCCGCTTTGCTTAAGCATTTAGTCTTTGAAAGTGTCTCACCAAAAATTATTGAACCTAAATCTATAACAGATCAAGAAATCGTCTACTATAGCCCAGCTACAGAATTCGAATTGCACTTGATCAACTTAACATACCAAGAAGAATACTACTTAACTACTCAAAGTGATGAATGTTATATGGTGATTAAAGGCCAAGGAAAAGTCACAGGTGATAATGAATCAATTCATCTTGATAAAGGAGAATGCTTTTTCGCCACTCAAAATTCTACTTTTTCAATCAAAGGTCTTGAAGAGACTAAAATTGTAAGAGCTATAAGACCGAAATAAAAGTCTTTACCTCATTGAAAATAACTAATATCAACATAAGCGTTTCGATCGATAGCGGCGTTAAGTAGATATGAAAATTATCTTAGCCTTAGTTATCTTCTGCTCTTCATTACAAGTTGTTAAAGCTTGTTCTTGTGCTCCTGCCATGACTTTTTGCGAAGGAATAGCCTCCTTTGATGGAGAGATCTTTGCAGATCTCATTGTACGGGCCAAGGTCTCCGACTCAGATGATATGACCAAGCATTTAGAAATCAGAGAAGTACTCTATGGAGCTATAGACGTTTTAGATATTCAACTTCATTATGATATGTGTACCTTGGGTTTCAACGATTTAAAAGGTAATAGTGATTACATATTAGCTTTATCAAATTATGATGATAAATATCACTTAGTAGGTTGTGCAGTAAGTTTTTTAAAAATAGAAGGTGAGAAAGTTGTAGGAGCCGTGGCACCTGGAGTTGTTTCTATCGACTATCATGATCTATTTGATGCAATCAATTGTAGCGATATCGCTGATCAAATAGGTGCTAAAGGCGATATAAATATTGCATCTAATCTGGTTAGTGGCCAAATCCAAATTCAAAATAAAAGCGAAAGAAGAACATATAATAATGTCAATGTTGCCCTGTTTAATACTGGGGGATCTTTAACTCATTCTATCCAGCACATTGCTGAATTCTCACCAGGAGAAAAACTAACACTTACCGTTGATGGCTTATCAAGTGGATTGTACATCCTCATAGTATTTGATGAGTTCTCCAAAAAATCTCATCGGATATTTAAATTATAGTCAGGACTGATAGCTAGTTCTAATTACAAAAAATGTGGAAGTGTGTGTATCTTGAGCCAACCTGAGATATCAGAATAAATATGACTCTAATTGCCTCCACAAAATTTAAGAATAAGGTAGGACTGATTTTAGGCCCTGCCCTTTTTTTGTTGACCCTACTATTCGTAAGACCAGAAGGGTTAGAATGGGCAGGCATTGCCGTATTGGCTTCAACACTTTGGATTGCCACATGGTGGATAACCGAAGCTATTCCTATAGAGGTCACCTCATTTTTACCGATTATATTATTCCCATTAACCGGGGCACTTGATCTAAGTAATACAACAGCATCCTATGGTCACAAATATATATTTCTGTATTTGGGAGGTTTTATCATAGCGATAGCTATAGAGAGATGGAATCTCCATAAACGAATCGCTCTAAACATAATAAACATAATCGGGACCAACGTCAATCTGATGATATTGGGTTTTATGGTTGCCACAGCGTTTATGTCAATGTGGATTTCCAATACGGCCACCTCTGTGATGATGCTGCCTATCGGAATGGCAATTGTAGCACAGCTAAAAGATAACCCATCGACGATAGAAGACGAAAATATGATCTTTGGTAAAGCTCTAATGCTCGCGATAGCCTATAGTGCATCTATTGGTGGTGTGGCAACATTGATTGGAACCCCTCCTAATTTAGTGCTGGCAGGAGTAGTGGAAGAAGTGTATGGTATCGAGATCACATTTACTCAATGGTTTATTTTTGGGTTGCCAATTTCGATTATTCTATTATTCATCTGTTGGCAATATCTCACCAAAATTGCTTTTAGTTTCAAGCAAAAAGAATTCCCAGGAGGTAAAAGAGAAATTGAAAAATTACTTTCAGGATTAGGCAAAATGAGCTATGAAGAAAAAGCTATTTTGGTTATTTTCATATGTACAGCTGTAGCATGGATATCAAGGTCTTTTTTACTTCAGAAGGTACTACCCAATATAGATGATGCTATCATTGCCATGATAGCAGGCATAGTCATTTTTATTATCCCCACCAAAAACAGAGAGCGTAAACTATTAACTTGGAATGAAGCTATCAAACTTCCATGGGGGATACTATTTCTATTTGGAGGAGGTATGGCCTTAGCTTCAGGATTTAAATCAAGCGGATTGGCATTATGGATAGGTAATCAGATGACCTTATTGCAAGGTATTTCTATTATAGTCTTAGTACTCATACTTATCGCTACGGTAAATTTCTTGACTGAGATCACATCTAACTTGGCTACAACAGCTATGCTACTTCCAATTCTTGCCCCGATGGCGCTAAATATAGGTGTGCACCCTTATCTTCTATTGGTCGCTGCCACAGTGGCCGCTTCTTGTGCCTTCATGTTGCCAGTAGCAACACCTCCCAACGCTGTGGTCTTTGGATCAGGATATCTGAGAATTCCAGATATGGTAAAAACTGGATTTTGGTTGAACTTGATATCAATATTCCTCCTAACATTATTTGTTTACTTCATATTACCATTAGTATGGAATATTGATATCACACAATTCCCAGAGCCGTTTAAATAGACTAAATTATTTGAATTCGGCTAATATGTGTTGTACTCGCTCGTCATCTGGATTGAGTTGTATTACCTTCTGATAATGTTGTTTGGATGATTCTAAATCACCTTGTTCATAATAATACTCCGCAAGACTATCATGACAATTGGGAGTAAAAGGGAAAAGTGCTGCATTGATGGAAAATACAAAATGTGCTTTATCATGCTCTCCTGCTGACTTCAAGACATAACCGTATGTATTCAACTCACCTGGTCCTCTTACTTCTCTATATACTGCTCTCACCACATCGTTGAAGCTTTTATTATAATCATTATCTGGACAATTATTAAAAAAATGATTGATGTAACTAACTGCGGCATATCTCGGCTGAGAAGGCAGCCCTGCATTAATCTGAGCGAGATCAATCTCCAGACTATTTATAGGTTGTTCAACGATTCTTCCTATCTCCTTTTCGTCTCGATAGAAGACAAAAGTCGGTACTCGATGAATATTCATCCCCTTTTCTTCACCAGATGGTCCTTGTTTATATAGTGAAGATTCATGATGTAATGCCACCAACTCAATATTATCTTTCGCCAGTCCTAAAGTATCCCATAACTCTATAAATTTAGGAACCCAATTCTTGCTATCTCCACACCATGTACCTAAAAAGATTTGCACTTTTAAATCTTCAAGTCCTTTAACTTGATCAAATGGTTGCAAATCAAAATCGTAATTATCTACAGACACATTATACCATTCCTGATAGTTCTTGGTGAGCAACTTTTCGGGCGAAAACACTCCCCATAAATGTATATTTTCACCTTTTTCATCAACATAATACTTTTGTCCAAAACCAGTAATACAACTGCCTATCAACCCAATAATTAAAATCACTTTATTCATTAATTCTATTTTTTAGGCAAGTTAGTGGCACTCTCATGATGATTTTGTTAACCGATATCAAACGATTTGTAAAGAGCTTGTTAATTACTATGTTTACTGTACGAGAGTAAAAAAATATATACACATGGAGATATTAAATGATGTCACTTCAATAGCACAGTTAAGTATAAGTCTCTTTTTGTCTATTGTATTTTTACAATCTGGTTTCGACAAAATTTTTAACTATGCCGACAATTTAAACTGGATAAAGGATCATTTTCGTAAAACATTCTTATCACCTATAGTGACTCCAATGTTTATCGCATTAACCCTTGTTGAGGTGCTGACAGGATGCTTCGCTGCAGTTGGAATATTTTGTATTTTATTATTTGAAGACTACAGTTGTACTTACACCGGGCTGCTTTTATCTCTATTGAGTTATATTATGTTGATCTTTGGTCAGAGGATAGCACAAGATTATGATGGTGCTAAAACAATAGCCATATACTTTGGGGTAAGTCTTCTGGGGTTATTATTTTTTGTCTAATAGAAAGGTCCCTAAAAGGTATTAAAAAAGGGACTTCTAAGGGTATTAAAGAGTCGATACTCTTTTCATTCGTTGCCTAAATTTAGGAAATAACCATACCAATTTTAACAAATTGCCTTTACAATTTGACTACACGCTTAACCATCCGCCATATCAATGATCAATAACCATACAGTTCTTTCCCAGTTTCAAAATATTTATCACCTTCCTTCCAAAATGGAGCCTTATTTCCATTTCCTATTTTTATAGCAGATAGGATAAAGGATTTAACGTATTTCTCGATATAGTCCAAATCTAATGATTGAACTTCATCGCTTGGCTGGTGATAATACTTAAATATTTCTTCGTCAAATGCCCTAAATCCTAAACTAAATGTAGGTGCTGGAATTCCCATTTTTGCAAAATTTACATTATCCGAGCGATCAAAAAGTCCTTGTTCTCCGGCAGGATCCTCAATAGCCTCTAATCCAAAAACCTCACAGGCCTCCATAATTGATGACTCGGCCTCCGTTCTTGTAAGACCAATCACACTGACTATACTTGTGTCATTATAACCTCCATTATCAATATTGAAACAGTATTTAATCTTTTCAAGAGCAACTGGGGAGTGATTTACAAACCAACTCGATCCTAACAATCCTTTTTCTTCAGCTGTAAAAAGCACAAATAATGCACTTCGTTTAGTTGGATACTTAGCAATATACTCAGCCAACGCCAAGATAGCTGTAGTCCCCACTGCATTATCTCGAGCACCATTATATATTGAGTCTCCATGCATATCCGCTCGACCGATTCCGACGTGATCATAATGTGCAGAATACACGATATACTCATTTTTAAGTGCTGCATCCGTCCCTTCTACCCATCCCAATACATTTGAGGAAGGAAGAGGGCTTTTTTTCAACCCATCCATCTCTAACCTTATTGGATGTTTCCCTGACGTCAAGTGTGCTATGGCTATACTATCATTAGTGCTTATCCAAATATGCGGAAACTGCTCTTGTCTTTTGTCTTCTATAGGTGCAGAACTTACCCTTTTTTGAGACCCCATCCTTTTCAGAAATTTCCATGGAACCAAAGGATTTTGATATATTTCTATCATCCCCATCGCTCCGGCCTCAATAGCTCTTTCCCTTTTACTTTTAGCTTCAGTAAGCGCAGCACCCACATCCTGCGATAATCCATCACCTACGTTAGTTATAGCAAAATTGAATCTCACATCTGTACTGTCAAAGTCTTGAGCACCACCAAAATTGAGGTATTTGCCAGGCATAGTGGACTGCTGTGTTTGACCATTGAGTACAAAAAAATCATCTGGCATTACCAGCTGTTGGTTACCTATATATAACATGCCAGAATCAGGAGGTACAACTTCATTAAATGGGATAGTCATAAGATAATCACCATAACCTTCCATTGTATCTACTCCGGATCGCATAAATTGTGCTCCTATATATGCAGCAGCAGCCTCCAAGCCTGCTGAACCAGTGTTTCTTCCTCTTAATGCATCAGACGCTAAAAAACTTAAATGTGATTGAATACTCGTTTGTGAAATAAGATCATTTATTTGATCCTTTTCTTGACCAAAAACAGCCAAATGAGCAGTGATCCCTAAAAACAAGACTATATATATTCTTAACCTATCCATATCGACAAAACTAATATATTACTAAGACAAGTGTGATATGAAAATGATCATCCAGAAATCTGATGGAATAATAGGTCAAGAAACTAAATCCAGTGTCTTAATGTTATTAAAGCATAATTTGTGGAAGGAATGAAAGAAAGAATATATGCCGGCGGCGAGAAAGAGCATATGAAATATCTCAAAAGAAATTTGCTCAATGATCTGAGTTCAATAGACCAAGATCATAGATCATCAAGTATTAAAAAGTATCTCCAGCTCATAGTGGACATATTACCTAAGTCTGAGCGATTAAATCTGTATTAATAAGAACCATTTTATAATTAAATAGAAGGGGGGCAAGCAACATCAATTTAATTGACTAAGGATATGTACTTGATACAAAAGTCAAATTCAATTATCTTGACGTATGATCTTGAATGAGCAGATTAAACCTATTCTTCAGACTTTATTAGTAGCAGGCGTTTTGGTCGTACTCTTAAGTCAATTCATAATTGGCAACGCAGCCTTTGACCAAAAACAAAAGGAGATTACGCTTGACGCCGGTAATTCATGGCTAGAAGAAAGGCAAGAAAGAAATCTCGCCTCGATGAATCAAAATTATAGCCAGTTCATGACCTTGGGTCAGTCTTATCTACAAGAAGAATATGTTGATATCGCCCTTCATCATTTTTTTAATGCCAAAACACTATTCCCAGAAAGAATGGGCCCTCGCAAAAATCTCTGTTACTCCTACTTAATTAAATGCCAAGAAGATGGTCGTTGGTGCAATCATGCTAAAAGAGAAATCTATTATGCAATGAGATATGTTGATGACTCCGATGAAGCCACAAAAACATATATACAAGAGTTAGCGCAGATGGTTGATATGGACTCTTTACTTCAGATGGAGGAAGGCGACATGCTCTCTTCCATTTATCTCTCAGAAAACACCTCCCCAGCTCAATAATCGTAAGCTTTTATAAAGAGCATATTAGTGACCAATCGTTTCTTCGACGTCTGAAGTAGAGAAATTAACAAATATTTAAATTTAACGATTATGCAAAGCTCAAATGTCGCTGAGACAGCCGCTACTGGCGTGCAAGAAACCGCAAGCTATGGTTTCAACATAGTAGAAAAAATACCCGAATACATAGATGCAGCAATAGGATACGCTCCAAAAATTATTGGTGCAATTTTGATTCTTATTATTGGATTCTGGATTGTCAAGAAAATAGTTGGCATACTTGGTAAGACAATGAATAAGAGCGGTGTTGATGCTGATTTACAGCCTTTCCTTAAATCACTGGTTAGTGTATTGCTTAAGGTTTTAGTGGTACTAACAGCTGCTGGAGCAGTAGGAATAGAAATTACCGCATTCGCTGCATTGTTAGCAGGTGCAGGTTTAGCAGTTGGAGCGGCTATGTCTGGAACGTTGGGTCATTTTGCTTCTGGTGTGATGGTATTATTATTCAAACCATATAGAGTTGGAGATTTAGTAGACATACAAGGAACTGTCGGACATGTGCAAGAAATTCAAGTATTCAATACAATCATCAATACTCTTGATAACAAGAAAGTTATCATGCCGAATGGTATCGCTACAAGTGGTATAATGACAAACTTAACAGCGAATGGTAAATTGAGAGTAGATCTTAACGTAGCTATGCCATATGAAGAAGATTTTGATAAGGTGAAGGGAATAATAAAAGGTGCATTAGATAAAGTGAGCGAAAGACTTCCTGATGAGCCAACTATAGAAATCGAAAAATTTGCTGAAAATAATGTGCTATTAGCTGTTCGTCCATATGCGACAGATGCCACATATTGGGATGTATACTTCAATTCTTATAAAGAAATAAAGAAAGCATTTGGAGAAGCAGGCATCGAAGTGGCTTATCCAGTGAGAAGAAACAAGAATATTTAATAGAATATTTCTTAAGCGAAAACAACTTAAGGTCATCTCGAGAGAGATGGCCTTTTTTCGTTCTATTTATTTCAATCCAAACATCTTTTTGATCACACCATCTAACATTCTGTCACTCATCAGCATCGGGAGTTTCCAATTTTTAATCTTTTCATTTAAAAAAGCATACCTCGTTTTAGGTGAGGGCGACTCAAGAATCCGCACAATACTATTAGCCAGCTGATCAGGAGATAGACCTTTTTCGCCTCCTTTTTTAGCTCCTTTAGCGAAGCGCTCAAGAATCTTCCCATATGGTGTATCCATATATTTCTTCATATTTATACCCTTGTTCCAAATTGGTGTTTTAACCGCTCCAGGCCCTACAATTATAACATCAATACCATATATGAGTAGTTCTCTACGAAGGCTATGAGAAAAACCTTCTAATGCATGCTTAGTGGCGACATACGAACCAACAAAAGGCTGTGCTAAACGTCCAGCAACAGAAGAGATATTAATAATCCGCCCTTTGGGTAGACTATGATCAGGCACAGCGCCAAGCAAAGGTAGACAAGCTTTGGTCACCTGAATTGCTCCAAAAACATTCACATCAAATTGGAGTTTTATTTCATCCATTGATTGAAATTGGATTGGCCCAGCTATAGCAATTCCCGCATTATTGATCAATGCATGCAACCCTTGATCTTGTATTTTTTCAGTTACTCTTTTGACTCCTATCAAGACTGATTCATTATCAGTGACATCAAAGAGAAGTGGTTCAAAATTATCGCCGAACTCCGTTTTGAGTTTAAGAGCATCTTCTTCCTTTCGTACGCTCCCAAAAACCCGATAATCTTTATTTATCAAAGCTCTAACAGTAGCATAACCTATACCAGTTGAAACTCCAGTGATTAAAACATTTTTTTTAGCCATAGCCCAATCATTACTACACCTAATATAATCAAATTAGAAGTAGGATTTTACCCTCCCTAAATAACTCAATCCTTTTACTTTATCACATGAGATATATAAGTATAAAATCAGTAAGTATTCTCTACCAAAAATTAAAGCTATAATACCCCTTTAGTAGAAACCCTAATTCTTGAAAAAACTGATCTTTTTCTAACAATATAAATTGGTTATTAAAGTTTAATACATCCACAAAAACCGAAACCCTTATGAACATAGTTAAGCAACTATTAAGACCTCGTATTGTCCAAAGAGTTCAAGTCGATCAGATCGATTTCGACAAACTTTTAGAAAGAGGCGTATTAATCATAGATGTCAGTAGTCCAAAGGATTATAGACTATCACCCATTCCTGATTCACTCAATATTAGATTTTCTAAGCTTAGTAAATATTCAAAAGAACTTTCTAAGGCTTCAAGACCAATTCTCATCGTCAGTTATGATGGTAAAAATGGGAATAAAGCTTCTCAATATTTAAAAAATATAGGTATCGAATGTTACCACGGTGGTAAAGTCGAACATATAAAAATGAAACTTCACAAACACTTTGAGGAAGAAAAAGAAGCGATTATGCTTCCACGAATTTTAGGAGCTTATTGAGAAATTTGGAGAATGCCTTTTTATGACGACAATAATTGCCATTAACATGATATAAAATATCCAAACTCATTTTAAGATCATCGATATCATCTTCTTTTAATATATCAATGTTATCAGAAATAAATTCATCGCTTTCTGATCGATTATTATGTTTGTAACATTGTAACATTTGGTTCATAGCCTCTGAACCAAACTTGTTTTGTATATATTCGGCTTCTTCTGCTGTAAAATTGTTATCTACATGAGCCGCATATATATGAATAAATGTCAAATAGAGCGTCTTGTTAACTCCTTTAAATTTTCTCATGTCGTCTAAGGTGTAATTCAATCGTTGCTGAAAATTAATAAAATGTTATTTAATTGAAAAATGACACTTTAATAGCAAGGGATTAAACTAAGTCAGAATTATGTTCGTTTATATATTTTTCATAATCCCAATTGCAGAAAATAAACTTACCATCAAATGATGCCAAACGACCTATTAGCTGAACTTAGTACTCAGATTGATCAACTATCACAGAATCTAAGTGCCCAGCATCAAAATATATCTTGGAAGATAGATTTCAATCATTTTGATAGCGAGAATAAGCCTTCTGAAATGAATGTTACATTCTCAGACAGAGACAAAAAAGTTTTAGACTTACAGTTCACTTTCACCAACAATAATGTGATACAAGTCGATGGAGGATTAGTGCATGACCAGCACGATAGGACCCTTATAGAGAGTGTCAAATCTAAGGTCCAATTCGAAATATTGAAAAATTGTCTCAGCTCATCTAAAAACTTAATGTTCTATTCTTATTATAGAATAAAGTCAATTAGTCCTATTCAATTTGAGGATTTCAAAAAAGCATCTAAAATGATTAATTCCTTAATGTCAGATATAGAAATCTTCTTTAAATATGTGCTTTTGCAACCTAATGCAAAATTAATATAAGCTTCAATTGAACCAAGGTTGCGATTTTTTGTTTAACTATTACACTTCATATCTTAAACAAAATGATTATGATTGGGCGACTTTCACTTCAGAGTATAGATTTCATTAAGAATGGTAATAACCTACCAAATGCGAATTTATACCATAATGCATTAAAATCTTATCAGGCTGAACTTACGAGCGTAATAGGAGCAGTGTGCGAAGAACTAAAATCATTAGATCCTAAATCTGACTGGTCACAAGGCTCGAATGACGCTGAAATTATGGAAGACGAAGAGGAAAATCAAACCATAATCACTTTATCAAATAATGCCAACTGTTCTATAGACTATATTTTTGACAAAGAACATTCTTGTAGTTTAGTATTTCGAGTTAGTAATATGTCCTATGATGGCGAATTGCTTGAAGAATTTGGATCAACTCCAGCATTTAAGAGATATTTTCAGATTCTTGAAAAAGGTAATCAATTAAGTATCAAAACAAAAATTGGTAAAAGGCAATTGACTTCCAGGCATTTATGCGATTATCTATTACACTTGAGCAAACAGTTTATTCCTTTTTTCAATTCTATAGAAACAAAAGCACTGCTTAAAGCTGCCTAATTAACGAAATTAAAAGAATCTGTAGCCAACGCTCAACCCGACTCCATCCAATGCAGGATTTCTCTCTCGCCCTTTTATATCGGCATTTGAGATGTGTATATTTTTAATACCAACTACTATCCAAGCAATAGAGGGTAGCTTTATGGCGAGGCTTAAGCCATAAAAGGTGGTAAAATTAAATTTAGTACCCCCGAAAGGAAAAGCATCCACAAAATAGTTGGGACCTACACCATTGTCAAATTGTAATTTCCAGTTCTCCCTATCGACTATATGCCATAAAAACACCAGTTGGGTACCCACACCCACTGTAGAAATTTCTGTATCACTTACTTTATACATACTCATGTCGCCGCCGATACTCAATACCTTCCTGATTCTCTTATCCCACCTGAATCTACCTATCAGTACATCGGATTTTGGCGGTCGATTATACTCATAAATCACATCTACATAACTCGAAAAATTGACCCCTCGAAAAAGTTTTTTTTCCTGCGGAGTTAACTGAGATAATCGCATCGATAAGCCAAGGCCTATACCGTTATAGAGTAGTAGTTTGTTATCCCCAAAATCAAAATAATTAAGATCCAATGGATCATGCCAATCCCAAGAGTACTGAGCAAAAGAATTAAGGCCAGGTACAGTTAGGGCAAGCAAAAGAACAAGTGTTCGCAACTTCATAATAAGAAACGAAAATAACGCATATGTATATTTTCAATATGAAATCTTACATTAGTGTTAAATAAAACTCTAATTAATTATGTTCCAGTCATTACTTAATAATCAACTTAGGAACACCGATTTGGGCTTATTGATATTAAGATTAATAGGCGGCGGTTTTATGCTATCTCATGGCATACCCAAGCTTATGAAAATGGTCAATGGTGATTTTGGTTTTGCAGATCCACTCGGTTTAGGAATGACTTTGAGTCTAATTTTAACCGTTTTTGCAGAATTTATATGCGCCATTATGGTTACGATAGGCTTTAAAGCTCGTTTAGCGTCTATTCCTCTCATGTTCACTATGGTAGTTGCGGCGTTTATTGTACATGGTGGAGACCCTTGGGGAAAGAAAGAATTTCCACTTTTATACTTTGGGATTTATGCCGCTATTCTTCTTATGGGTGCTGGGAGGTATAGTCTTGACAAAGACAGCTAATTTAAACCTGAAGCATCCATTAAAATTTAACAGATTCTTATCAACAAAAACATCGAGTCAATACGTCCTTGTTATACAACAACGTTTATGCAGTCATGAAGAGAAGTCAATTGTTTATTATTCTTTCTTTATTTTTTACAGTTACGCTATTTGGGCAAAATAAAGAAGCTAAAAATATGCTCGATCAAATAAGCAAAAGATATGAGGCTTATACTTCCATTGACATGAGATTTGACTTAACAATAGCCTATCCTGAACGACCTGTTCAACGACAGACTGCACGGATAGTTCAAAAAGGGAATCAGTTCGTTTTCTTTTCTGAAAGTCAAGATATTTATGGTGATGGTAGAGATGTGTGGTTGCATCTTAAGGACAGAGATGAAGTGCAACTAAATAACTATGATGATGAAGATGATCTTGGTCTTATGACCCCTAGAGACCTATTGAAACAATATCAGTCAGACCAATTTGATTATGATTTAGTCAATAAAACTGATCAACACCTTTTTATCGAATTCAAGCCTTTAAGTCGAGAAAGTGAATATTCAAAATATAGAGTTCAAATCAGTAAAAGAAACAATGATTTTGAAAAAGTCGAGGCTTTCGGAAAGGACGGAAGTAAAATAACCGTGGTTTTAGCAGAAATGGACACCAACCAGTCTTATGAAAACAATTTTTTCAAATTTGATACAGCTAAAAATCCAGAGGTATACATCGAGGATCTTAGAATAGATTAGATTTCATTATTCTTTTAAATAATTGTTTAAATTGCCTACATGGCAATATTAAGGAGAATTTGGACCATATCTTATGACCTCTTTGAAGTCTTTATTGTATTCATAGCACTCATTATATTCTTTCTTATTTTTAGAATAGATCAGGACTTTCTAATTACCATATCCTATATTATTCCTATTTGGATAATAGTAGTCTTTTTAATTCACCTCAATCAGTTTACGATAATCGAAATTCAAAGATCAGAATTAAGATTTATCAGCTTAAAACACAAATTCACCCTACCAATTCCTCTTAAATTAAAAACTTGGTGGCAATATGACATACCAAAAAGTAAAGGTATCTATCTCACTATTGATAGTGAAAAAAGAGGAGCGAAAGCTACCATGGAAATTATAGCAGAAATACAAACCCCTCAAGGACCGATCTATTTATTTGATCCTCTGAAATATTCTTCTCGATTTCCATCAAATCATAATTATTGTCACCTCAACAAAACCTCAAATGGAAGACCAGTCTTTTATGTAAACAACATGGACAAAATCTTATCGAAATTGGACAATTTCATTACTAAGTAGTAACAAATAATCTTTCAACTAAATCATCCTTTAATCACACACATGAATTTCGATTTAGACAAATCTATTGAAATCTTAAACCGAACCCCTGAAGTTTATAGTATTCTATTTAGTCATTCTCAATATGATTGGCATAAGATAAATGAAGGCCCAAATACATGGTCAGCCTATAATATTATAGGTCATCTTATACATGGAGAAGAGACAGATTGGATCCCAAGAGCAAGAATTATATTAAGTAATGTTCCAAACAAAACATTCATACCTTTTGACAGATTCGCTCAAGATAGATTATATAATCATCAGTCCATTGATCAATTACTTATACAGTTTAGGATACTCAGGCTAAAAAACATTGAAACACTAAGATCGTGGAAACTTTCAGATGAAGATCTCGACAAAACTGGAATTCACCCAGACCTTGGCCTTGTCAGTTTGAGGCAACTTATAGCGACATGGACTACTCATGATATGGCTCATCTCCATCAGATCTCACGTACATTAGTCAAACATTATACGAAGGACGTTGGGCCATGGCAAAAATATTCTCGTATAATGCAAGAGGCAAATAAGAAATAAAAAGGCTACAAGAAGCATTCTTGTAGCCTATCTAATACCACTAATAATATGACACTTTGAGTGCCACATATTTCTTTATCATCTTTCGATAATCATTTTTTCTAAATAAGTTTCTCCCATTTGGTCAGTCATCTTAATCAAATAAAGACCAGCTGGAAGATCTGAGATATTCTGAGTTCTTGAGGTATCACGTATCTCCTTCACTACCTTGCCGTCCATGCTCAATAACTGAACATTAGCTAAAGCTAATCCTTTACTGTCAATCTTAAAAGAATGACTTGCAGGATTGGGGCTAATTATTGGTTCTGGAACATTATTTTTTTCTAATGCCCCCCAATCATCGCCTTTAGAATCAAGCACAATAGGCGATATATCAATAGATCTTGTCTTTCCAACATAACCATTAGATGTCCCTGGGACAATATTTAGACAATAATCTTCTACTTCTCCATATTGCAATACTTCGCAGGCACTGCTCGGATATCCGCTAAGACTCATGACAACTCTCATTCTTACTTTACCCAATACAGCATCATCAAGTATAGGTAGATCCCCAGTGATCGTGCTCGCACTTTTGGCAGTACCTATATGCTCTCGATAATCCTCAAAATCTCCATCACCATTATAATCTATAAAGATGTGATAATAGCAATAATATCTGTAACTGTTAAAACCTGGTGTAAATCTCACTGAGACAGTCTCCCCTCTTACTACATCTACACAATAGGCTTCAAAATTACCATATCCGCCGTTATTACCCGTTTGAAAAAGCTTATTAGTAATTAACCCTTCATTGATGTAAGCATAATTACTATTAGTTGAATACGATTCACAATATGCTCCCGAACCAGTATTAGTCGAGGTCACCGTTACATCAAAACTACATACATCAGTATTGCCACAGGCATCACTTCCCCTGTAAGTTATAGTGGTGGTACCCACTGGAAAATGGGCTCCGCTTGGCAATCCTTCAATCAAAGTATAATGATAACCTGCGGGTATCTCCATGATATATTCTCGTTTTACAGATCCATGATTATCATTCCAATGTCCAGTAGGTGCCATCTCCACGTAGTGCTGCGTTCCACTATGGTTATTAGGTTGCCCCTCATCCCAATTGAAAAAACCAATCTGTTGACCATTTACAGCAGCAAAATCTCCTTCTGTAAGGTGATCGCTAATGCCTATAAAAGCTGTTTGTGTGATAAGCTGATTCGCCAAGAATGAATTTTCTTCAGGACTATTAATTACGGCTAAATAACCTCCATTTCTACGACACTCCTTGTTAGCATCATGCCAAGAAAGATCTTCTCTGCTACAATAATAGTATGAACCATTAAAGTATCCCATATAAAGATATCCATCTATCTGAGTGCCCGTAGAGGTATTGTGTTCTGCCATACAACATGAATTAAATTCTGGTTCATCATATATCACTGTAGCGAAATCTCCTCCTGTCTGAGCATTAACGTCATCGGGACAAGAGAAAGTAATAGTCTGCTCAACCACAATATCAAAACTACAAGACTGAACATTGCCACATGCATCTACTACTTCATAACTAACCGTAGTCGGCTCATTGATCATAGCCATATCATCTGGTCCTGCTGTTTGTGTGATCGTATAGCAAGGTACTTCCATTACAAATTCTAAGGGCTTATTGTTGTATTGATCATTCCAAAGCCCATTTCTCAGTAATTCAACATAATCTTGATATCCTCTATAATTATTAGGTTGTTGCGGGTACCAATTAGTATAACTTAGATCAGATCCATCAACCCACTTAAAGTTACCCTCAACACTACGATCGCTCAAACCAATGTATGCCGCATTAGTCTGCAATAATCCAGCAATGAAGCTGTTTTCTTCCGGAGAATTTATAATTGCCAAGTAGCCTCCATTGCTTTCAGAAATTAACTTAGCTGATTCCCAAGTAGCCTTGTCTCTTGAACAATAATATTGATTACCATTATATGCACCCATGTATATGAATCCAGGAATTTCTCCTCCATTACATAGCTCACAGTCCGTATTTACCTCTGGTAAAGGAATATAATCAATGGCCTCTTCTTCATCACACAGCATAACTATATCATCTGGGCAATTAATCAATAAGGTTGATCCAACATTTTCTGTTTCTACAGTCACCACAAATGAGCAAGTAGTACTATTGCCGCAACCATCCGTAGCTGTGATAACCACGGTAGTAGTACCGATAGGAAATGTACTGCCTTTAGCTACACTACTGGTTAAATTATATCCACAATTGTCCGATACCACTGGATCACTCCATGTATAGACTGGATTATCACTCGACAAGGTAACATCTGATGGGCAAGAAGAAATTGCAGGCGCTTCTTCATCCTTTAATTCTATGATCTGAATACATGTTCTCACCAATGAAGGATTATCAATATTAGTGGCTCTCCAAGTTCTCTCAATTTTAATCTGTCCATTACATGGTCCATTAGAGATTGTCCTGTCTGTATAAGTCAGATCTGGTGTCCCGCAAACATTACTTACAAAATATGTAGATGGCCGACCTGTCACTGAAGGATCTATTGAGCCTCCAATACAACCAACATAATTAGCTCCACAAGCTATCGTAGGTATTTCTGTACAAGTCGCTTGGTTAACCGTCACTACGAAAGAACAAGAAGTACTATTACCACAGTCATCAGTAGCGGTAACCACGACTGTAGTATTTCCAATAGGAAAAGTACTACCCTTAGCCACAGAATTGCTTATAGTATAACCACAATCGTCTGATACTATTGGATCGTTCCAAGTATAAGCGGCATTCGTATTTGTCAAAGTAATATCCGATGGACATGATGTTATCACTGGTGCTTGCGTATCTCCCAATACAATGTTCTGAATACATGAAACAAATTTGGTCGGGTCTGAAATACTCGTTGCCATCCATATCCTCTGAATAGTTCTTGAATTATTACAAGTACCTGTAGCAACTGTGATATCTTCATAAGTAACAGATGCTGGCTCGCAAGTGCCACTGATAAAGGAGGCTGTTGCCTGGCCAGTGACCGCTGGATCGATGGAACTACCCACACAAGCTGAATAATCATTAGGACAGTTCAATATTGGTGTTTCAGTACAGCCCACTAAGTTTACAGTGATAGTGAATGTGCAAGATGTACTATTACCACAAAAATCAAGAGCTGTATAAGTTACAGTATGAACACCAGGTCGAAATACGCTTCCACTTGACATGTTAGAAGTAACAGAAGCTACTCCACAATCATCAGTTGCCGTTGGAGCATCCCATAGCACTACTATCCCACTTGTAGAGATCGTATTTTGCACAATATCATCTGGGCATTCAGAAAGAATAGGTGCTGTATCGTCTCTAAGTGTGATGATCTGATCACATGTCGAGTTAAGATTAGGATCAGTCGCATGAGATGCTGTCCAAACTCTACGTATCGTTCTTGCTCCAGTACATTGACCAATAGATTGAACAACATCGGTATACGAAATATTCGGCGTGCCACATTGATCATTATTGAAGAAGGCTGAAGGTCTTCCAGTGATAGATGGATCAATAGAACTACCTACACATAATGTTACATCTTGAGGACAAGAAATTATTGGATTCTCATTGCAGCAAGACTCAATGACGGTTACATTAAATGAAGCTGATGAACTATTCTGACATCTGTCCAAAGCTGTATAAGTAACTGTAGTGGTTCCAGGGCTAAATCTTGATCCATTGGCTATACTTGGCATAAAAAATGTCACTGCACAATTATCTACTGCCTTCGGCATCTCCCAAGTTACTATAGCGTCACAGCCATCATTAGAGGTAACTGTAATATCACCAGGTAAATTTTCTATGACTGGTGGTTCAACATCTTCCATTCTTATTCTTTGGGTACATGTCGCTCTAAGGTCGCTATGATTTGGATGCGTCGCTGTCCATATTCTATCGATTATTAGCGCCCCTTCACATCCTGGAGCAGCTCCAATTGTGATATCCTCATAAGTCACCACAGGGGTCCCACATCCAGCATCTGAAAAACTCGCTGTAGCCATACCTGTCCTCAACGGATCAATCGTATAGCCTATACATGTACTATAAGTAGGAGGACATGAAATAACTGGTAATTCGGTACAGCAAGTTTCATTAACTGTGATAGTAAATGAACATTGCGAGGTACGTCCACAAGCATCTATAGCTGTATAAGTCACGGTAGTTATGCCACTTGGGAACGTGCTTCCTGAAGCATAATTACTTGTGAATGATATAATTGTACAATCATCTGTAGCTACAGGAGCAGTCCAACTGACCACCGCTGAGCAAGATTGGTCTGAGTTGACCACTATGTCAGAAGGACAATTAGATATAATTGGAGTATCAGTGTCTTCTAATAAGATAATTTGTGTACACTCTGCAAATAACCATGGATTAGAATTATTTGGATAATCTGCACGCCAAAGCCTTTTTATCAATATTCCTCCATTACAATCATCATTACTCTCAATCTTATCTGTATAAGATATTACTGGAATATCGCATCCTGCTTCTCCAGCAACCGCAGTAGCCCAGCCTATATCATCTGGAGAACTAGAGTCTCCTTCACAACCAAAGTAGTTTTGTGGACAAGTGATGACAGGAGACCTATTGCAATCAAAATCAAAGTAGGACTCATTAATCGAGTAAAGTTGGGTTGAACTCAATGAAAGCAGTAAGACTAAAGTCAACATACTATTAGTGACCTTGTCTATACAAAGTAGAGCATTTCGCATAATGAAATGATTTTATTAATAAATAGTTTGGACAACTATCTATATCAGATGGTAGTTAGGTAAGTATAGGTTCAGTAGGTATTGTCAGGTCAATGTATGTCGCATGACAGTTTATCCATAACGAGTGTAAAGTTAATGACACTTTTCTATTCTTCTGTTATCATGCTGTTAAAGTCATGTTACCAAAAAATATAGGTAATTAACAGAAAAAAATCTGTCGATTCTTCATTAATTCCGGGCAATTTTAAGGGCTTAAATTCTGTTTAAAAAAGGACTTCTCTCAATTCGCTAAGACAGTTATGATAACAGTCTTTCAAGATATACTGTGTTGATTAGAGAGACATTTTATATGTTTAAGATATAGAACCACATAGAGCAATCCATGCATAAATTGTTTAAACTGATTTGGGGACTTTTCTTGTTTTGTTCAACTGTTATGGTACATGGGCAAGATCTTTATTGGATAGGTAATGGGGGAAACTGGAATGATGCCAATAATTGGTCTACGTCAAGTGGAGGGCCGAGTGATGGTGCTGTTCCTACTGCAAATAATGACGTATACTTTGATGATAATTCTGGTGACTGTATCATTGCTCAAAATGCTATTTGTCGTAACCTGGAATATAACACATTAAGTAGTCTCACTATTTCTTCAGCACTTTCAGTTACAAACACCTTTACTCACATGTCTGGGACAATCAGCAATGAGAGTACTATAAGCACAGGTATATATAGTTCCAACTTTGTCAACAACAGGACTTTGGATAGTTCAACAGGCACTATAAGAATAAATGCAGATGCTTCTATGGTAGGAGCATTCTCTATCAACTCTACAAACTTCACGCTTGTCGGATTGGATAGTTTAATATTTGAGAGTGACGGTCTTAATCAATTGCAGACTACTGGCGAACTCAACTTAAATTATGTTGAATTTATAACCGACGGTGAGATCTATGGTAATCATAGTTTAGAAATCTTAAGGTTAGGAAATAGTCGAACCTTATTCATTCAAAGTGGAAGTAAGCAAACCATTAATACAGACTTAATAACTGATGACCCCTGTGTGGGCTATGCTACTATTTCTGGTTTTCTTGAATTTAATACTCCTGCGGTTTTAGATATTGCTATTCCCGGCAACTATAGACCCAGAGGGTTTCTGTTTCGTAGAATAGAATTCATAGTATTAGTACAAGGGGTAAATTTCCCTCTCGATTTAAGATTTTCCATAAATGGAGGTGAAAATATCAACTTTGATGCAAGTAACCCTGATGTGAGAGATCTATATTGGGTGGGAGGAACTGGAGATTGGTATGACCCTGCCAACTGGTCACTGGAAAGTGGTGGACCTGGCGGAGAGTGTGTTCCCACCTCCATTGACAATGTTTTTTTTGATGAAAATTCATTTGATAGTAATATGGATATTGTCAGTAGTACTTCAGCTACTTTTTGTAATAATATCACTTATACTGCATCCGAAAGTGGGACTACATTCATAATGCCAGAAATGTTTATTTCTAATGATTTCACTCTACTGAGAAGTATTACCTGGAGAGTAGGATCCACTAACTTTAGTGGTAATAGGGAGGGTGGCGCAAGTCGTATGCAGCTTATCACTTCAAGTGGTACTGTATTCCAAAATATCAATGTTTTTAGCGAACGAAATATCGAATTGCAAGATGACCTCAATGTAGAATTAGATATCACTATCAATGGATTTGATCCAAGTGTAAGTTTCATCACTAATGGTCACAATATAAACACCGGTCGATTTTTTGCGATTAATAATGATATGCGGTTAGATCTAACTGATTCATACATTACTATCAATGGTATTTTGGAAGAAGCTGACCAACCAGTCAGGTTAATTAATTCCTCACTAAGCTCGACTAATAATACCATATGGGAGTTCACTGCTGAGAGTACAGGATTTGAGGTTAGCGGCGGAGATTTAGGTACTATCTTATTCTCTAATCCACTAGGACAAGCATTTGCATTTTCTACAGACATTGCCACTATCCAAAAACTAACTTTCAATGGAAATGGTCAGATATTTCAGGATGAATATATAATAGACAGTTTGATCTTTTCGGCAGGAGGAGTATACATGATCCAAACTACAGAAGAAATCACTGTTAATCAATATTTTGAGTCTGTAGGTGATATTTGCCGTCCGATTACATTTGCAAGCCTAGTGGGAGGTATACAGGAAAATCTATTTATTCCAGCGAGTGCTGAATTAAGTATGAGTTATACCGAAATTTCAGATATCAGTGCATCAGGTGGCAATCCATTTGATGCTGGTGAGGGAAGTGTTGACCTGGGAGGTAATAGTGGGTGGTCATTTCGCGACCCTGATGCCCAAGAAATCAATAAATTCTTAGGACCAGATACCATAGTGTGCAATAGTATCCCTGAAGTAATCTTTAATCTGAATTTTGAAGAAGATGATGTAGATAGTGTCATATGGAATCGAAATGAATTGCAGCAAAGTGGCCCTTATACCTTTACCGTAGCCACTCTGGATAAACGACCTGCTATAATCACAACCCTGACAGCGGAAGTTTTTTTCAGCAACGGGTGTAGTCAAAAGGATACTGTAATGATAGGGGTTAACGAAGCCTTTGATTTTTCCTTAGGTGAAGATCGTACACTTTGCAATGGGGAATTAGGGCAGCTTACTGTACCTATAGATGACGCCACCTACAATTGGTCTAATGGAGAATCAGGAGCCTCTATATTGATATTTGAACCGGGAACATATAATGTCAAAGTAGATAGCGGTGCTTGTAGCTTTGAAGATGAAATAATTATCCAATCGTTTGATCTCACGTCTCTAACTCTCGGACGTGATACAGTGTTATGTGATGCCAACACGCTGACTTTAAACGGGCCAGCTGATTTTGACGGAGGAATAGTTTGGTCTGATGGTTCTACATCCCAAAGCATAGAAATACAACAATCAGGTATTTATTTTGCTGATTTCAGTCAAGATATATGTGTATTTAGAGATAGTATTGACATCACTTTTGATAGTGCATTTGATATCAACTTAGGCAATGACACTACTTTGTGTAATGGTGCTTCGATCACATTGAATACCAATCGAGACGCTGGTATATTTACATGGTCTACTGGGTCTACAGCACCTTTGATTACTGTAGATGACGATGGAATCTATAGTGTGGATGTACAGATAGGTTCATGCATAGCATCTGATTCTATCGAAATTTCAACGGTGCAAATCAAAGAATTTGATTTGGGGTCGGATACAACTTTTTGTTTAGGAGAATCTTATGAAATATCGATTCCAGATGGTTATCAAGGCGATTTTGCCTGGTCGACTGGCGAATCCACAACAGAGATTACAATATCAGAAGAGGATATATACATTTTAGAATTACGAGAAGACATCTGTCGTCTGGCGGATACTGTTTTGGTCACATTTGATACTCCAAGACAGTTTGATTTAGGGCCTGATACCACTTTATGTGATGGAGAAACGCTGCTATTGCAACTCGAAGGTTTGCCTGACGATATTGCCTATGTGGTTAATTGGAGTCCCACAATGAGCACAGAAGAGTCTTTCTTAGTTTCTGAAACGGGAGTATATGAAGTCCAAGTTGGAATTGAGTCCTGTGTGACAGCTGACACTATAGAGGTAAACTTTAATTCTATAGAATCATTCAGCCTTGGTAATGATACCACACTTTGTGAGGGCAGTAGGGTCCTATTAAACGCTCCTGCTAATAGCACTCCGCTCTGGTCAGATCAAAGTTCTGCAACAACTCTTGAGGTAAGCAGCCCCGACCTGTATTGGTTAGAACTTAGCAATGGACGATGTACAAAAAGAGATAGTATCGAGGTGGCTATAGATGAATTGTATCTAATCGATTTAGGTACAGATACGACTCTTTGTGAAGGAAGTACCCTAAACTTAACATTAGATAACCTTCCTTCTAACCCAGATCTAATCGTCGAATGGAATGTCGATAATCCAGAAGTTGAAAGGATCACCATTTCTCAAGGGGGTACCTATATTGCCGAAGTTGTCAATGGTTCCTGTATAGATCAGGATACAATCAATGTTCAATATGTCTTTATTGAAGACTTTTCGATCGGCTCAGATACATCAATTTGTGCAGAAGAAACTTTGATTTTAAATGTCCCAGAGGGATTATCCAATGGTTTTATTTGGTCCGATAACAGTACTTCGACCTCCCTTGAGGTTAGCGGAACTGATGGTTCTACAGAAAACTACAGCCTAACCATTATGGAAGGTACATGTTCTAAGTCAGATACTATAACGGTAGCATTTGATGCTGCGCTCGACTTTAATTTTATCTCTTCTGATACCACTCTATGCAGTGGTGAATCAATAAACCTGTCTTCAGGTATCGCTAACGCTGATATATATCTGTGGAACACTGGAGATGAATTAGCTGAGATCACAGTTGCAACTCCTGGTCAATATATACTCAATGTAGAGAGAGGCACTTGTTCTGCTACCGACACAATTAATATCGCTATTATAGATGTAGATAATTTTTCAATAGGTAATGATAGTACATTATGCCAAGGAGATACTTTAACCCTTAGTTCTAATTTGACTGGAAACGTCAACTATATCTGGCAAGATGGATCTACAGAATCAACTTATACCTTGGATGCTCCAGATATCTATTCTGTCACTGCAAGTATAGATCGATGCGAAGCCACAGCAAGTGTCATAATCGATTATCAACAAGCTCCAATATTAGAATTAGGTAATGATACTACTATTTGTGAACCCAATTCGGTCCTCTTATCACCGGATATCGCAAATGCCAGTTATCTATGGTCCGATGAAAGCGCCTCTCCTACATTAGAAGTATTAAATAGCGGAGGGTATTCTGTTCTTGTTGATGATGGAGTATGTAGAGTCATGGATAGCATCAACATAACAGTACAGTCCTTACCGGACTTATCGATAGCTACAGAGGATGATATCTCTATCTGCCAGGGCGACTCGGTGGTATTATCCTCCATGAGCGAGAATGTCTCTTATATATGGCAAGATCTGACAACAGAATCTCAATTTATTGCAAGTTCGAGTGGGATCTATAGCGCAGAAATGACACAGGGTGTCTGTATAGTATTTGATACAATTAGTCTTACTGTAAATCCTAATCCTACTGTAACACTTCAGGAGGATCAGACTATATGTCAAGGAGAACAAGTGACTCTATCTGTAAGCGAAATATCAGGCGCCACCTACAACTGGACGGGAACTACAAGTAGTGATAATATCGCCGTTGTTACAGAACAAGGCAATTATGTTATAGAAGTTATAGATCTCAATGGTTGTAGCGCTACGGATGATTTTAATCTAACTTTACAGCCAATAGCCACTTTTAATTTAGGCGCAGATCGAACCATATGCGAGGGAGAATCAACCACAGTTGACATAGAT
The DNA here is from genome assembly GCA_020629515.1 of Saprospiraceae bacterium. Classification (GTDB taxonomy): domain Bacteria; phylum Bacteroidota; class Bacteroidia; order Chitinophagales; family Saprospiraceae; genus GYS-P2D. The sequence continues at coordinate 64,371 of JAHDDE010000005.1, forward strand.
CTGGACAATCCAGCACTTACGCCGTCAGTTATATGGAGCTTACCTATTACAGGACTAAGTGCGACGATAGACCAAGGAGGAAGTATCTGGGCACAGACTAATCTCGATGGATGCAGCTTTAGAGATTCTTTAGAGGTGCGAGTTCAGTCCTTCCCTATCGTTGAATTAGGTAACGATACCACTATTTGTCAGGGCGATGAAATCGTCTTGGATGTCACCAACGAAAATGCCAGTTATTCTTGGAGCAATGGAGAGACCAGTTCTTCCATCACCCTTACAGGCTCAGGCACGAGTATGATTACTGTTAGTGTCGGAATAAATGGCTGCACTGTGGAAGATATGATCAACATCACAACTAAAGAAACACCAGACTTTAGCCTACAAGACGATGAAACTATATGTGAAGATCAGACCTTGCTCCTAATGATCGAAAATCCAGGAAGCTGGGATATTGAATGGAGCAATGGAGAAAGAACGGACGATATAGTGGTAAATGAAAGTGGTACATATACAGCTACAGCCACTCTTGACGAATGTAGCTCAACAGATGATTTTGTTCTATCTGTTCAACCCCTTCCGAGTTTTGATCTTGGTGAGGATATTCAAAAATGTGAAGACTTAACAATTACACTTAATGTAGATCGAAATGATGTCAATGTTGTTTGGCAAGACGGGAACACATCTAATAGTTATATCGTATCAAACCCAGGAATTTTTACAGCAACTGCCACTACAGGATTAGGTTGTGTATTCACGGACGATATAGAAATATTCAACCGAGAATGTGTGAGTTTCAACATGTATGTTCCTAATGTTTTTAGTCCAAACAAGGATGGTCGTAATGATGAATTTATAGTCGGTGTTCCAGAAGGAATATTTTTATCAGAATATCAAATGAGCATTTTTGATAGGTGGGGCAATAAAGTATTTGAGTCGTTTGATATAAATGTAGGTTGGAATGGATCTGGGTTAGGCTTTCAATCTTTACAACCAGGAGTCTATGTTTATAAAATTGACGTAAAATATAGTGATGACTATAACCAAGATATCACAGAATCTTTTTCGGGCAATTTGACTTGGATAGAATAACTACAGCAAAGCAATTATTTTCATTTGAGCGGAATTGACTTGTATAATATCTGATTGAGATCTACCTTGTAAAGCCTTGCCTAACGGGCTTTCTAAGGATATAGCGTAATAGTTTATAGCGCCTATTTTGATAATTTTTCCTAATGCCACCGATATATAAAAACTCGCTTTTTCGGTTTGGACTAAAGATCCTAAAGCCACGAGATTTGAAGTTTTTCTGTATTCTATTTGCTTAAGTCTTAGCAACATTTCCTGCCATCTCAATTTTTGGGCATACACTTTATCATACTCTTGCTGCATCATAGCCCGTCCTGTCTCAAATTTATCTCCAGCGCTGCTTTTGGTTTCATTCTGGGCTGACTCATCTATCCTAACCAATAAATCAGTGCATTCAATTATTTTGTTATTTATCATTTCAAATACCAATTCATGCAATTCTTCTTTTGTCATAATTTAAAATAGTCTGCTTCTGATTTATCCATAAATGGTATTCTCAATAATTATATCAACAAAAGTGCTACTTGTATTAATTTTAGCGGTCTAAATTATTGCAATTAATATTATTTATGTCAGCAAGAAGTATGAGCAGATTAATTATTATACTATTAGTTTTTGGATATAGTTGCTCTCCAAAAGTTGTAGAACCAATTATTCAAGAAGAAAGTCAACCAGCTCCACCCCCTCCAATAGAAAGTAATACTGATTGTACCACACTTAATGATCTTAGTCCAACACTGAGAAGTACGACCGAAGATGCTTTTGTCTTATACCGAGATGAGGTAAGATTTAAAAATTTTGACGCCGCCAAACCATTATGGAAGCAAGCCTACTATAATGCTCCAGGTTCCAATGGTCGAGTGACGTATCATTTTGATGATGGTATTAAGATTTATGATCATTTTTTTAAAAATGAATCCATTCAATCTAACAGAAAAATGCTCGCTGACACAATTTTAAGCATATATGATAAACGTATGGAATGTTTTGATGACGACGGGACCATTTTAGCACGTAAAGCCTTCAATTCCTATTACAGCTATAGAAATTTTGTTGACGAGGATGAATTATTCTTATGGTTCAAAGAAGTAATGGATAAAAAGGGCGTTGAAGCAGATTATTTTATTATCAATCCATATTCAAGAATGCTTTATGACAGAGTTCTTGATGAAAAAATAATTCCTGAAATAGCACATGATATTGCTTATCAAATATTTGATGCCATAGAATATGGAATGGATAATTGCGAAAATGAATATTGTGATGCATGGGATGTAATTAATGAATATAGTCCAAATTTGCTCTCAGGGTTAGAAGGCATAAGAGGTTTTTACAATTGTGATTATTATATGAAAAGATATTTTAATCAATACTTAGCAGATAGCACTGATTGTGATAATGTATCTGAAGTATACCTCAAGATGGTTTGGGCGTCATGTGATCCAAATGACCCTCGAGTGATGCGGCTTAAAGCAGCAAAAGAAAAAGAATGTTATGTTGCTCCTCCTCCTCCAGGTCCCTTAAAGTTAGCTTACCAAGCACTTAACGAGGGCAGATTTAAAGAATCCATAGAATACTATGAAGAATACATAGCAGAATCTGATGATCCAATCAAAAAGGCAGAAAAACAGTTGATCATTGCTAAAATATACTATGCGCACATTAAAAACTTCCCGGCAGCACGTCAGTATGCACGAGAAGCCATTAAGAATAAACCAAATTGGGGTGAACCTTATATATTAATAGGTAAATTATATGCTTCATCTGGACCTTTATGTGGCCCTGGAAGAGGCTGGGATAGTCAGATTGTTACCTGGCCAGCTATAGATAAATTTGAGCAAGCTAAAAGAGTCGACCCATCTGTTTCGACGGAGGCCAATAAGTGGATCACTCAATACAAAAAATATATGCCTTCGATAGAAGATATCTTTCAAAGACAACTCAAGGAAGGCAGTACTTTCAAAGTTGGATGTTGGATACAAGAAACCACTAAAATAAGAGCAGCAAAATAAAAGTTCTTTCGCTAAAACAAATTGTAGTAATTAATTACTGATTCAACAATAATTCAATCTCTGCAGAAGATATTTCAGGTGTGCCACCAGGTTTCGAGGCCGTAAGGGCTCCTACTGCACAGGCTTTTCTGAGTGCGTCTGCTTCTTGTGTTCCTTTGATCAATTCCGAAAGATAGGTAGCCAAAAATGCGTCTCCAGCACCCACTGTATCGACCACTGAGACGTTAAATACGTCTTGATGATAGAATATTTTGTCAGTGTAACTCATCGCACCCTCACCTCCCAGAGTTGCCACTACTCCTTGGTATCCAAAGTGATCTGATATTTTAATTACACCTTCTTTAAACGATTCATATTTAATTCCTAACCATTGAGCTGCCATTTTAAGTTCGAATTCATTCATCCTTAATATATCCGCCTCTTCTAACATTTTGATTATGGTGGATTTATCATAATGACCCTCCCTTAAATTGATATCACAAACTTTGATTTTAGCATATTTCAAAAGTTCAAACAATACTTGGCGTGATCTTTTATCTCTTAATCCTAAACTGCTATAAACGAACATTTTTGCATGGCCCACTGCTTCTATTAAATATTCTGAAAGCCTGATATCATCCCAGGCAACTGGATAATTAATCGTATAGGTAGGTTCTCCTCCATTAGACACGACCACATCTACAGTACTTGTAGCTAAAGCGGGATGAACCTGTATGTAGTCCGTACTATTACCTTTTTCTGACACCGACGCAACGAGCTCTTTTCCTAACTCATCATCTCCTACACTCGTAAGTACAACTGATGATGTACCAAGTGATTGAGCTCTATTTGAAATATTAAAAGGTGCTCCTCCTACTACTTTACCATTAGGGAGCATATCCCATAGTAGCTCTCCATAACAAACAATATCATACATGATTGTGATAACAGTTTTGATCACTTAAAAATGATAAATATTCTATTCATATCGTTACTCCAAATATTCAGCAATCGAAAATGTGAAGAACTTTCAGAATAATCATCATTTTGATAAGTATCGATAGTTTTAATTCAGATACGTCGCATAAAGTAGATGAAAAATACTATAGCTGATCGACTGACAGCATCTACCTTATAAAACTCTTAATTCCTGGAGTAGTTGATCAGGTTTCTTATATCCTGGAGAAGCTGTTATTTGTTCTAAATTGCTGTCTAAATAAACAATAGTGGGATAAGCCATCCTTCCATTCATCATTTTCATGGCTAATTTGTTTACTCCCTTACGTCCGGCATTGATCCATTCATAAGTCTCACCTTGAAAACTTACTGGATCTCTACGTTCAGCATTAAATTTAACTAAGACGAAGTTTTCATTTAGATAATTGACAACTTCTGGATCTGTAAAAGTCTTTTTGTCCATGACTTTACACCAGCCACACCATGAAGTATACATGTCTACTAACACTTTCTTGTCTCCAATATTCATTTTATCAAGATCTTCGATCTTATACCAAGACAGCCCTGCCTCTGTTACCTCATAAGCCTCAACTCCGGTATTACCACCTGTTGAGTTATTGCAAGCACTACAAAAAAGAAATCCGACTAAAAGAAAAAAGCAATTGATAGTTGTCCTAATCATGGCAGCATAATTATATACTCTAAAAGTATAACATATTAATGAACCTGTTGCTGACTATATCGGTATTAAGACAACTTTAAGCTATGTCATTGTGCGCTTGAGATTGTCATCTGCACTTTCTTCTCGAGTTCAAAGACAGTGTCTTTAAACAATATATCAGTATCCATAAGATCTTGAACGGTACGACATGAATAAATGACTGTACTATGATCTCTACCACCAAATTGGTCTCCTATTGTTTTGAGAGAGTTGGTGGTATGATTTTTTGCTAAATACATCGATAGTTGTCGAGCTATGACCACTTCACGTTTTCGGGTTTTGCCTTGCAACTTATCCAACGGAATTTTAAAGTAGTCTGCAACCAACTCTTTAATGTTTTCTACAGTTATTTCATTATTAACCTCGCTAACAAAACTCTCAACAACCTGCTTTGCTAAGATCAAGTCAATTTCTTTATTATTCAAAGTTGATTGTGCAACAATAGAAATCAATACTCCTTCTAATTCTCTAATATTGTTTTTAACATTGTAGCTGATAAACTCTATCACTTCTGGAGGAATTGTAACACCTTCCAACTCCATTTTAGCTAATAATATAGCCATACGTGTTTCAAAATCTGGAGATTGAAGATCTGCAGATAATCCCCATTTGAATCTCGAAATTAATCTATCTTGTATCCCTTCCAGGGATTTTGGCGGTCTATCCGAGGTGATAATAATCTGTTTTCCTAATTGGTGTAATTCATTAAATATATTGAAGAAAATCTCCTGAGTTTTGGCTTTACCACTCAAGAATTGGATATCATCAACGATTAGGAGATCTATTGATTGATAAAAATTAACCAAGTCATTGATTGAATTTTTTCTGATAGATTCAATGATCTGGTTGGTAAACCTTTCCGTGCTGATGTAGAGTGTTGATTTTTTAGGAAATTTACTTACCACTTCATTACCAATGGCATGTGCTAAATGAGTTTTCCCTAATCCTACATCACCATAGATTACCAAAGGATTAAAAGCAGTTCCTCCGGGATTTTTAGATATTGCTAAACCTGCCGATCGTGCTAACTTGTTGCAATCCCCCTCTATGAAATTTTCAAACCTATATTTAGGATTGAGTTGTGGATCTACCTTTATTTTTTTTATGCCAGGAATGACAAAAGGATTTCTGATATGCTCTGTAGAATAAAAATTATTTCCTCTTTCATTTGAGTGCAATGTGGCATCTGTATGATTATCAACCACTATCTGATATTCTAACCTACCATCCTCGCCCAATTCCTTTCTAATAGTTTTTTTGAGTAGTCCGACATAATTTTCTTCGAGCCATTCATAAAAGAAATTATTAGGTACTTGTATGGTGAGAGAACTCTGATCTAACTTAACTGGCCTAATTGGATCGAACCACGTCTTAAAACTTTGAGGATTAATACTCTTTTTAATTGTCACAAGACAGTTATCCCATACGCTCAGGTGGTCCTTCATCAATCAACAGTTCTAAAAATATGTTAGTAATAACAGTTATTGGGAGAATCTCGATAGGATTTGGGCGTCCCACTTATCTAACTCCACGCAACAAAGATGTACAAATCAATCCAAACTCACACAAAAAAGTTCTATGATATTTTGCAATTTAGACGTTCCAAAAATTATATCCCAATTATTTATCTCACAATAGTTTACATATTGATAAAATAAGCATACCTAAAATTAATATATGTTTAATTGGTGAAATGTAAAAATTTTATTAAAGGGTTTGATTACTCTATTTTGAGGTTTCTACTCCAAATATTCTTTCGTTTTTTCCTGCCTTTTTCAAACATGAGATCGACTCTTCCTAATAAAATTCCAGCCCAGCCAGCCTGGTTTATATAAACAGGGTTACCATTTTGATTATTTTGCACATCTGGTTCTCTCATAAAGGTATGTGTATGGCCTCCTAAGATGAGATTAGTATACTTAGTGGATTTTGCTAAATCTATATCTGACACAGAATCCGAATTATACTTATAGCCAAGGTGGCTTAAACAAATAACATAATCACATTTTTCTTCATGAATCAAATGTGATTCATACTTTGTAGCTCTCTCAATTGGATCTTGATAAATTGTACTGCCATATAACGATTTAGGCACTAACCCATCTAAAGCAATACCTAAACCATAGACACCTATTTTGACTCCATCTATCTCCCAGGTTTTAATTTTGCTTAGCACTGTTGATAGTTCATTTTCGGAGACATCATAATTAGACACTATAAATGGGAAATTAGCGTGTTTGACTTGTTTCATAAAACCCTCAATACCCGCATCAAAATCATGATTTCCCATAGTCGCGGCATCGTATTTCATCTCCGACATAAGCTTCATTTCCAATTCTCCTCCAAAGACATTAAAGTAAGGTGTCCCTTGAAATATGTCACCAGAATCAAATAAAAGAACATTCTTCTCCTTTGATCTAATACTTTTAATCATAGCTGCACGCTTAGCCGCACCACCTTGTCCGGCATTTCGGCTTCCGTCCATTGGAAAAGGTTCTATACGACTATGCACATCATTGGTGTGTAAGATGGTAAGCTTAACAAAGTCATCTTTGTAGGCATACGCTGATAGAGGAATTGTATTAAAAGTGGCTACTGTCGATGCGAACAAGGTCGATTTGCAAAAAATCCGTCTATTCATGGTCAGTTAATTTAATACGTTGATCCAAGTGTGAGTTTTGCGACTTGCCTTCATCCGTTTCTCGGCGAATATGGTTTAAAAAAACATCTCTTAAATAAAGACCTAAATTTTCTCTTTCCAATTCTTTTAAAAAAGAACACCCCGAACCTCCATTAGCTACATAATCTGACAAAGCAAAAGTATACTCCTTGTTTAGATCAAGTGGCTCATCATTAATCATTATAGATGTTGCCTTATCATTCTGGATTTGGAATTCAATGTTTCGACTTACAGGCCATCCCCCATCAGCCGCAATATGATCAAACAATACTTTCACTAATTCACCATCTGCACTCATAACTACAATGGAGTTATCAAATGGCATTATTTCATAAATTTTACCCACTGTAATAGCTCCAGCTGCTACAGAGTTCACCCTTACTCCACCATGATTCTGCAATGAAAAGTCTATATCCAAATTATGTGTAGTTTCTAGCTCATCTTGTAACATATCCGATAACCAATTGCCTAAAGTAGATTCTGGTCTTTGTTTGGACAACTCCATCTCGAGAGTACCTATTACTTCATTCATCTCTTTATCTATAGCAATCTTATAAGGCTCAATGATATCTTTTATCTGTTCTTCTTCGGTTTGGTATATATCGAGTCTTTGGTTTTCGATATTGATATCAGTCCAATAAGTACTTGTCTTACACGAAATTGTAAAAATGAATAGTGTTATGAAATAAGTTATTCTGATCATAAAGACTATTGAAAGTATAATTCCACCTCTTTTCTTATTGCACTTTTAACTTTAGCACCAATTTGGCTTTCTAAGATGTTGTTTTTTGCAATTAAGTCAGAGGCGAATTCATCATTGGACTTTTTTTCATGCTCTATATATGATGAAGTTATTATAGACATAGTATTATCCTTGAGCAATTCGATCATATCCCAAAGTTGTTGGGATACATACAGTTGCTGAGTTATATTATGCTCATACTCTTTTTGTACTGCAACCAGCAGAGCATTTTTAAAAATTGGTGCAGTCATATTAGGACTATTCAACCGCACTACTAAATCTGACAACTTGATTCTCTCACAAAAAAGCACCAATCTTTCATAGGCCTGGTACCGCAAGGCTAAAGTTTCTTTATTCGTTTTGGCCCTCCGTTCGGCCATAGCAAGATTATATTGTTGAGCAGAAAACTGACGCATTAGAAAATATACGACCAAAGCGGGAACTGTATATTTAACTACCTCAAGAACAACTGAGAGTATGTGCATTGTAATGAGAATTAAAATTGTTATCAAAATTAATAGAATTGGGTAGGATAAAACTATTTACATTGAACTAACTTTGTGCTCGATTCGTTACACATTACACAAATCCAATTAATATGTCTGAAACAATTGCCAAAAGTCCGATTCTACTTACTCCTGGAGCGATAAAACAATTGAAGAGAATTAAGACAGAACAAAATATAGATGATAATCACGGATTACGCATAGGAGTTAAAGGCGGCGGATGCTCTGGATTTAGTTATGTTTTGGGGTTTGACCATCAGAAAGAAAAAGATGAGGTTTATCAAATAGAAGGAATGAAGGTGCTGATGGAAAAATCACATGGTATATATCTATTAGGTATGGAAATTGATTGGCAAGATGGTTTAGAGAATCGTGGTTTTACCTTTAATAATCCCAATGCGCAGGAAACTTGCGGATGCGGTACAAGCTTCTCAGCATAAATTAGAGAAGAGCTAATTCGGCTTTTATTTTTTTGGTTAATCCTTTGACCACCAAGTCATATGAATGGTCAATAAGTTCTTGTACGAATGGGTCATCCAACTCTCGCTCTAAGTATAGGGTATTCCAATGTTTTTTGTTCATATGAAAACCAGGTTGGATATCTGGATACTCATCACGCAGATCTAATGCTTTTTCTGGAAGACATTTAAGATTAACGCTTAATTCTTCTCGATTCAATCCGCAGGCAGCAAACATCTTACCCATAACTTTAAAGACTAAGGTGGATTCATCAAATGGAAATTCCTCTGTTACTCCTTTTTTTGACAAACAATAATCTCTTAATACTTCAACATTCATCGACAAAATCTTTTTGATAAAGTTCTCTAATTATTTGAACTATTCAAATAAGGCTATCTATTTTACGGCTGTCATCATTAAGGTATAATTTATGGAAGGTTCTAATAAAGAAGAACAACGACTCGAACAGTCTAAACAAAATAAAGAGTGGCACTCATGGGGGCCATATTTAGCGGAAAGACAATGGGGAACGGTTAGAGAGGACTACAGTCAGTATGGGGAGTCCTGGGACTTTATTACGCATGATTTAGCCAGAAGTAATGCCTATCGATGGGGAGAAGAAGGAATTGGGGGATTCTGTGATACAAGACAGATATTGTGCATAGCTCCGGCATTTTGGAATGGTAAAGATCCTATACTTAAAGAGAGACTTTTTGGGCTCACCAATGGTCAAGGAAACCATGGTGAAGATGTAAAAGAACTATATTTTCATCAGTATTCTACTCCAACTCATTCTTACTGTCGTTATCTATACAAATACCCTCAAAAAACTTTTCCCTACACCGATTTAGTCCAAAAAAATCAACGTAGTAGAGATGATTTAGAATTTGAATTGGCGGACACAGAAATTTTCAGAGATAACGCTTATTTCGACATTTACATAGAATACGCTAAAGCCGACGTCAATGATATTTTAATGAGGATTACTGTCTGTAATAGAAGCGAAAATCCTGCATATATCGATGTATTACCTCATGTTTGGTATCGCAATTTTTGGAAGCACAACCCAAAACATAATAGACCTAAATTTAATCAGGTTAATCCGGGACATATTAAAGGTTATAGTAAAAGAAACGGAGACTATCATTTTTATCATTTAGGTGGTACAGCTCTGTTTTGCGAAAATGAAACCAACAACAAAAGAATCTACAATACTAAAAATGACACGCCCTATGTAAAAGATGGCATTAATAATTTTATAGTAGATAAAATGTCTACCGTAAATCCAGATAAAATGGGATCTAAGGCGGCCATATGGTATAATGATACAATCGGCGGCTATAGCGAAAAAACATATAAAATCAGACTTAGTAAAATCGAATTGGAACAGCCCTGGATCGATTATGATTCAATATTTGAACAGCGTATTAAAGAGGGTGCAGAATACTATGAAAACCTCCTGCCTTCATATGTTAATTTAGAACAAAAGCGACTATTGGAGAATACGTTTGGCGGGATATTTTGGACCAAACAATTCTACTACTATGATGTGCACAAATGGCTTTTTGGAGGCCCCGGAGAGCCCAAGCCAGATCGAAAAATGAAAAGAAATTACGATTGGCAGCATCTTAACAATAGACATATTATCTCAATGCCTGATAAGTGGGAGTACCCATGGTATGCTGCTTGGGATCTGGCTTTTCATACAACAACTTTTGCATTAGCTGACCCAGAGTATGCTAAAAATCAACTGCTATTAATGCTAAAGGAGTATTTCATGCATCCAAATGGCCAGATCCCCGCTTATGAATGGAATTTTAGTGATGTTAACCCACCAGTACATTCTTGGGCAGTATGGCATGTATATCAGAAAGAAAAAGAAAAAATTGGTCATGGAGATCGAAATTTTTTAGAACGATGCTTTCACAAACTTTCAATCAACTTCACTTGGTGGGTCAATCAAAAAGATAAAGATGGTAATGGCCTATTTGAAGGCGGCTTTTTAGGACTCGATAATATAGGCGTATTCGATAGAAATCACATGCCAGATGGAATTAGTAGAATGCAACAAGCCGATGCTACAAGTTGGATGGCCATGTTTGCGCTTAATATGCTCCAGATGTCTCTAGAATTAGCCAAACAAAATAATGCATATGAAGAATCTGCTGCTAAATATTTTAAGCATTTTTTAAACATTGCTTGGGCGATGCATCATATAGGAGAAAGAGATATCTCTCTATGGGATGATGAGGACAATTTTTATTATGACGTAGTCCAGATGCATTCTGGCTATACCGCCCGAATGAAGGTTCGGTCATTAGTGGGTGTAATACCCTTATTTGCAGTTGATGTCATACATGAAGACTTGTTTAATTCTTTAGAAGAATTTCAAGATAGAGCAAGAAGAATTATTAAGACTCGACCAGACTTAGCTTCATTAATATCACGAATTGAAGAAAGAAATAGTGATGGGTTCTGCTTAGTATCACTACTGCGAGGATTTCGCTTAGAACACATACTTAAAAGGCTCTTAGATGAGTCAGAATTTTTATCCAAATTCGGCATACGTTCACTGTCCAAATATCATGAGGAGCATCCATTTATATTCGAACATCATGGCCAACATTCTATAAGCTATGAGCCAGGAGAAAGTAAGACATCAATGTTTGGAGGAAATTCAAATTGGCGTGGTCCTATTTGGTTTCCTATCAATTATATGATCATACAATCTCTAAGAAAATTTTATAAATTTTATGGGCCAAGCTATATATATGAATTCCCCACGGGTTCTGGAATAAAGCTAAATCTTAATCAAATCGCTAAAGAACTCACTCTAAGATTGATGAAAATATTTGAGAGAGATGAGACAGGAAAGTACAATTATCATAATGAAGAACCTCAAAGTTTATTTAGAGATAATGAAAATTTCAAAAATCTGCATCTCCACTATGAATTTTTTCATGGCGAAACAGGCAGAGGAATGGGTGCATCCCATCAGACTGGATGGACTGCACTAATAGCTAATCTAATGCTTGAACTTGAAGAAGATTAGTTTTTCTTAATCTCATTCTAAAAAGTCTTGATTCGGTTTAGAAATTTTAGGCAATGACAATATAAAAGTACTTCCTTTTCCTTCTTTACTTTCTACATGGATGTCACCTCCTAATCTTTCCATTATTCTTTTGCATATAGACAAGCCTAATCCTGAACCTGCAAACTCACTTTTATTATGTAATCTTTGAAACATTTCAAAAATTTGAGACCGATATTCTTCGGGTATGCCGATACCATTATCCGAGATCAAAATCTGAAAAAAATTCTCAGTTTCCTTGGATGTGACTGCAATAATTGGATTTTTTGATTTATTAAATTTAATCCCGTTCTCAATGATATTCTTTATCACAATACTAAGGAAACTACTATTGGTATTGATGGATGGTAGCTGAGAATAACTTAAAATTGCGTTTCTATCTTCAAGATTTTTATCGATCATGATTTTAATCCTATCCATGACATCCATCAAGTTTACATTGTCTATTTTATGTTCTTCTTTATTAATTCTACTGTACTCTAAGACATCACTGATCAACTCGTACATAAAACTGGTACTATCAAACACTTTATTAAAGTAAACTTCGATATCATCTGAGATTTGGCCACTCATTTTCATTTTAATCAAACTGAGATAACTATTTATATTTCTCACGGGTTCTTTTAAATCATGAGAAGCGATAAATGCGAATCGTTCTAACTCTTCATTTTTAGACTTCAGCTCTTTGTTAGCTTCTTTAAGCTTCTTATTTCTTTGAGCAATTGTATTTTCTAATCCCGAATTGCGGATTTCTAATTCATCAAGTAGGTCATTTATAGTAGTTTCTTGCATTTTTCTATCAGAAATGTCATCGATCGATATGATTGCGTTTTTAACCTTATTATTAGCATCTCTAATTACAGAAATAGCGCAATCAAACCAGAACTTGTTTCCTTTAAAAACCAATTCAATATCTTCTCTTACATAGTCCAAATCCTTGTTGAATGACTCCTTGATTTTATTTAACTGAGGTAAAAGATCATCGAGATTTTCTATATGGCTATATATCTCGACGGAGTCTGTAAAAAGACCCAATAAATCTATGAACTCTTGGGAGCGTTTGTTAGCTCTTAAGACATTAGCTTTTTCATCAGTTATAAGTATACCCAGTGGACTTTCCATGAATAGCTGAGTGTAAAATGCTTCATTATCATTTAAAACTTGCTCAATGAATTGTGTAGTGGAAGTATTCTCTTTTTTACTATTTAAAAAATCTAATTGATTTGTTCCTTTGAGGACAACCGATTTTAATTCTTCTTGACCTTCTCTAACTTTGTTGATTCTCCTTCTTGCGTAGCCATACAACATCCCTAAAGCAATGCAGCACAAGAAAACTAAAAACCAATCTGACTTATATAAAGGTGGGCTAACATTTATATCTATAGTGGAAGTCTTTGTCCAAAAGCCATCTAAATTCTTAGCTTTTATCTCCAAGGTATAAGCGCCAGAAGGAAAAGATGAGAACTCCAATCGTCCAGTTTTACTTTCTATCCACTTTTCGTTAAAGCCTTGGACTCGATAAGAGTAGATAATAGTTTCAATATTATGGTAATCTAATACTGTAAAATCTAATTTGATCATGTAATCATCATGCCTAAGATTAATCTGCTTCAGATTTTTCCCTTCTTGTGACTCTTTTTCACTGACGTAATCGGCTAAAAATTTATTTTCTCCAGCAATAGAAAGATTGGCTAACAGAATTTCTTCTGATATCTTAGAGAACAACACTTGATCAGGGTAGAATAAGTTATAGGCTCCTAACCCACCAAAAAATAATTGTCCATCTGGAGTTTCAGTATAGCTTGAATAAACATACTTGTTGGATAACGAACCATCTTTTACTGCGACTGTACTCATCCTCCGTTCGGTTGGGCTATAACAAAATATTCCTTCTGGTGAAGTATACCAGACCCTCCCTAATGAGTCCGTCAACAATCCTGATATTCTTGAACTTGAAATTTCTGGAATTTTCTCAAACGAGCGATTCAAAGGGTCGAATTGAATTAAACCATAATCACTACCAATCCATATGAGTTCTGAAGTCTTATCGGCTGCGACGCTCGTCAACAAGTTCTCCGATATGGCATTTTCATTAGTAGATATATTATTAAGTTGAGCTATGACCTTCATTTTTTCTCCTGTCAGATCAACAATATTCAACCCTCCACCTAAAGTGGCCACATACATTAAATCACCCTTAATAAGAGCATCTACCACCTGATCACTCGAAAGACTCGTGGAATCTGTAGGATCAGAACCTATAAAATCTACAACTTCACCTGGCAATCTAAGTTTAACCAAACCCTCAATTGTACACAAGAATACCACATCCGAATTTTCGGTAGCAATAATTTTTCTTATAGCATTGCTAGTATTGGATCGTCGTGTCCCTATTTCGTGAAGGGTATACTTAGAACTTTTTATATCGAATGAATACAATCCATCCTTAGTAGCTAAATAAATTGTATCGGAATTATCGTATTTATACATTCCAACTACTACATTGGCACTTGGGTTGTTTAATGCAAAGTTTTCAACTTTCCCATCTTCTTTAATAAGAAACAGGCCATTATTAGTAGCTAAATACTGCCCACTTCTATGATTTATGATATCGAAAACATAATTTTCTCTATTATTCCATACTGAAGGAATAGTCTTAATTTTGGGCGGAGAAATATCAATTTTACCTAATCCACCAAAAGTAGCTGCCCATATTATCTCACTATCATCGATTAGCAAGTCTCTGATCTCATTATTGGAGAAAGATTGCTCTTCCTCATAGGAGCTAATTGGGACATAGTCTGGTTCTATATAATTTTTAGGATTATTTAGGTCAACTTTGCACAATCCATTAGAAGCTCCTAAATAGAGTTGATTATTATGAACTACCATTTTAAACACTTCGGTAAGGATGATTGGAGAATTTCGGGTTACCGGGGTGAATTTTATTCCAGAATTAATATTAAAATCAGTTAACTCTTCTGAGACAAATAATCCACCATGAAAAGATGATATCCATAACCTATTATTATCATCTTGGACAATCCCCCATATATTACCTCGATTGTTGTCATCATTATTTTCTAAAGCAATAGATTGAAAAGAATAATCCACTGGATCTGGCGACGAATCTTCTAATAGAAATAATCCACCACCCCAAAGCCCAACCCATATTCGTTCATTCCTATCCTCATAGATACTTATCACAGGGTTTCTTTCTAGAGGCGTACCATCAATCTCAAAAAAGAATCTGATAAAATCATCACTATTAGGTCTATATAAGTTCAAGCCATCCTCTGTTCCGACCCAAAGTCTCCCTTGACTATCTTCAATCAGGGTTAATATTTGGTCATTGGTTAAAGAATGATCATCCTGAGGATCATGTTGATATCGCTGATATTGCTCCTCATTATACTTTAATCTAAATAGGCCTTGATCCTTAGAACCAGCCCAAATTTGTTGGTCATGATCTACATATATAGCCCTCATGACATCTGTGGTCAATCCATTTTCTTCAGTAGATCTATAAGCTTTGAAAGATTTACCATCGAATCTATTGATTCCCTGAACGGTGGCTATCCAGATAAAACCTTGCTCATCCTTAAAAATATCGAATGCCATATTGGATGATATACCGTCATATAGATCATAGACCTCGACAGCTTTAATCTCAAATTGT
Organism: Saprospiraceae bacterium; assembly: GCA_020629515.1. GTDB lineage: Bacteria > Bacteroidota > Bacteroidia > Chitinophagales > Saprospiraceae > GYS-P2D. Next base: position 80,283 of record JAHDDE010000005.1, read on the forward strand.
TGGCTGTACAGAAAAGAGGTAGTGCAAACAACACAGCTTAACAAAAAAGCCTTCAAACAGTTATTATAATTTCTATAAATATAAATTATGCCCAAAAAGAGTCATTTAAATAAATGGTGGTAGGTTACTATGCAAGATATAGATATGACAAGATAATACCTGTACAACCCCTTAGTCAATCACCAATTGTAGATATTTTGTCAACTTACAGGTGTCTTTGCTCTTTTCCTTTCGTGCTCTTTAAGATGAATTTTACGCAATCGGATTTGTTTTGGTGTTACCTCAACGTATTCATCTTCTTGCACATATTCCATACATTCCTCCAGTGAAAATTTTACTGCTGGAGCTATTCTGACTTTATCGTCAGCTCCTGAAGATCTCATATTCGACATCTTTTTAGCTTTTGTCAGATTTACACATAAGTCATTCTCTCTACTGTGTTCACCTACAATTTGGCCTTCATATATTTCTACTCCTGGCTCGACAAAGAATCTTCCTCGGTCCTGTAGCTTATCAATAGCATAGGCAAAGGTATTACCCGTCTCCATAGATACCATTGCTCCTTTGATACGAGATGGGATGACCCCTTTCCATGGTTCGAAGCTCTTAAAACGGTGAGCTACAATAGCCTCTCCCGCCGTAAGATTCATGAGTACAGTTGACAAACCTATAAGTCCTCTCGAAGGGATAGTGAACTCTAAGTGAATAAGATCTCCCTTAGGTTCCATTATTTTTAACTCCCCTTTGCGTTGAGTTACTGCTTCTATAACTTTTCCAGATGTGTGCTCAGGAAGATCTATTGCTAAATCTTCAACAGGTTCATACTTACGTCCGTCTATCTCTTTGATAATAACTCTTGGTTTCCCTACTTGAAGTTCATAACCTTCCCTCCTCATCGTCTCGATTAATACTGATAAGTGCATGATGCCTCTACCATATACATTAAAAACATCAGGTGAAGATCCCGGTTCAACGCGTAAAGCGAGATTTCGTTCAGTTTCTTTTTCTAATCTCTCTTTAATATGTCTTGATGTGACAAAATCACCTTCTTTGCCAAAAAAGGGAGAGTTATTGATGGTAAAAACCATACTCATTGTAGGCTCATCTATTGGTATGCCAGGCAGGCCTTCAGGCTCTTCTACTGGACAAATTGTATCACCTATTTCAAATCCATCTATACCTGTTACCGCACAGAGATCGCCATTTTCAACGGTATCTGTTTTTATTTTACCCAATCCTTTAAATACAAATAACTCCTTAGCCCGTACCTTTTTAATAGTCCCATCTCTTTTGACCAAGGCTAATTGAGCATTATTTTCAAATAATCCTCGATGTACCCTTCCTATGGCAATGCGTCCAACATAGGAGGAGAAATCTATTGTGGTTATTTGCATTTGAAGCGGACCAGGATTATCTACAGGAGGATCTATATGAGCTATGATCATATCCAAAAGGTGACTTATATCATCTGCTGGCTTCGACCATTCAGGCCCCATCCAGTTCATTTTAGCGGACCCAAACACAGTTTCAAAATCCAACTGTTCTTCATTGGCATCAAGATTAAACATGAGATCAAATACCGCCTCTTGTACTTCATCAGGTCGGCAGTTCTCTTTATCTACTTTATTAACAACCACTATAGGTTTTAGTCCTAACTCAAGTGCTTTTTGAGTGACATACCTCGTTTGTGGCATTGGACCTTCGAAGGCATCCACAAGTAATAAAACTCCATCAGCCATATTGAGCACACGCTCAACCTCTCCGCCAAAGTCTGCGTGGCCGGGAGTATCAATTAGGTTAATCTTTGTATCCTTATAATTGACACTTATATTCTTTGCAAATATTGTAATACCTCTTTCTCTTTCAAGATCATTATTGTCCAATATCAAGTCTCCATCTGGTATTTTTTCTTCGCTCCCTTCACAGAAATGAATTATCTTATCGACCAAGGTTGTTTTACCGTGATCAACATGAGCTATGATTGCGACGTTTCTAATATTCTTCATAATAGTCTTAAAAATTGCCGCAAAGGTAGTCCAATTCTATCATGAATTTGTTTCGATTCATTTTCATACAAATCCTTGAATAGTAGAATTTTACAATTAACATAACTAACCATATAATAAAAAGATAACCAACTTGTCTGCACGACAAAAAATGCTGTTTAGCACGAGATACCAAACAAAAAATATTCTATTATATAATAATTAAACCGTTCTGAGATTATATGGCTTGGATTCTCCAGTCTCGATTAATGTCTTAAGGCAATGTAAGTACAACGCCCAGCTGTAGGAAGTTCTTCTAAAATGATCATTGATATCGGTCCAATTAGAGTGCTCAAATCTCAATAATACAGTGTGCGATCTTGGTATTATATCAAAGCTAATTTTAGTATGTATCCAATCTCTGTCTGCTTCCGTAAATTGCAACCCAAAAAACAATGGGCTATCGCATTTAAATACATTCGCCCTCCAATCATACTTAGGTGAAAAATAAAGAACATACTCTTGGTTTAATGCAGGAATTCCTACTGCGCGAACAGTCCACCACTTATCTAATTCTTCAGCTTGGGTGACAGAGTTAAAAACATGTTCTGCAGAAGAATTGATTACTATGTCATGCCTAATTGTATACATGTGGACAAAAATTGTTAATCCCAAGGTAATAAACAATTGAATTAAGATTTGGACAGCTAAGTAGCTATTCCTACTTTAACTTCATGGAAAGTGATAAAATAATTGCTAATAAGGAGTTGAATATTTGGGAAGCCCTACTTCCCGTTTTAGTCCTGGTGGTATTATTAGCCTATAATGTTTATATCTATGGAGATGATGCACTAAGTGGCACCAACCAATTCATTCTCTTACTAGGTGGTGCCGTTGCTGCAATAGTAGGTTTTTTAAATAAAGTAGGATATAAAACAATGTTAGAAGAAATTTCTAACAATTTTAAATCAACAACAGGAGCGATACTTATTTTACTTTTTGTTGGTGCACTATCAGGTACATGGCTCATTAGTGGTATTATACCCGCCATGATTTACTATGGGGTACAGATCTTGAATCCAAGTATATTTTTACCAGCTACAGTTGTAATCTGTGCTATAATATCATTAGCAACTGGCAGCTCATGGAGTACTTCTGCCACTGTAGGTATCGCACTCATAGGCATTGGTAAAGCCATCGGGCTACCATTAGGTATGGTGGCCGGAGCAGTTTTATCAGGAGCCTATTTTGGCGATAAAATGTCCCCACTATCCGATACCACTAATTTGGCTCCTGCTATGGCCGGAGCAGAGTTGTTTGAGCATATCAGATACATGGCTTTGACTACCGTTCCAACTATTGTCATTACGATTATCATTTTTACCATTTTAGGTATTACTCAAGGTATAAGTGGCAGCACTGATACTTCTGCTATATTATCAGCTATAGATGACAGTTTTCATATATCACCGCTATTATTCTTAGTGCCTATCGCAGTCATAGTTATGATAACTCAAAAAGCTCCTCCTCTAGTTGCTCTCATGGCTGGCACCTTATTAGGAGCACTATTTGCTTTAATTTTTCAGCCTAATATAGTGGCCAGTATTGGAGGAGCTGAGACTCTAACTATGGAGTCGGGATATCGTGGTGTAATGAATGCCATGACGGTAGACTCGGCAATCGTTACTAATGACGCATCACTCAATGATCTCTTTTCTTCTGGAGGAATGAAAGGAATGTTAGGCACCATTTGGTTGATCATGTGCGCTATGGTGTTTGGTGGCGTAATGGACGCTATTGGAGCATTAGAAAAAATTAGTGCTGTATTACTCAATATGGCTAATTCTGTTTTCGGATTGTTCGCAAGCACGGTAGCCAGCTGTCTCGCATTGAACGTGACCGCTTCGGATCAATATCTGGCCATAGTTGTCCCAGGCAAAATGTTTTCTAAGGCATATCAAGACAAAGGATTGCATCCGGTAAATTTAAGTAGAACGTTGGAAGACTCTGGCACAGTCACCTCTGTGTTGATTCCTTGGAATACTTGTGGTGCTTATCAAGCGGGTGTTCTTGGTGTTTCAACATTAGAATATTTTGTGTATGCCATATTTAACTATTTGAGTCCATTTATGACATTGTTATATGCAGCATTACATTTCAAAATAAAATCTATCATCAAAGAGGAAAATTAAAATATATACTCATCTGATAATTAGCTGAGAGCATATAGTGATGAATATTATACTTAATTTACATTAAGCTGACAATGATATCCAGCGAGATGATATCTAATTTGTGAGAACAATTTAGATCGAAATGAACCTTATTTTCAATGTTATTGTGCTTGTAAGCTCTTTAAACCTTACAAGTTCTTTATGGCCTATCGAAAAAAATTCTTTCATCAGCATAAATGACTACAATATAATCAGTACCTACCTATCCGAAGAAGAACAAGTCACTATCCAATTGAATTTGACTGAAGCATCACTGGTAGGCATAGAACTATATGATAAAAATGGCAAACTGCGTAAGATTTGGAATCCTCAATTAACTGACAAAGGAATATACAAAACCCACCTGTCAGTTGCTGATATTGCTAATGGCACTTATCTTTTGAATGTGATAATTAATGAAGAATCCTTTCAACAAGCTGTATTTAAATACTAAGGCTAATTACAATCACTATTGCCTCCTATAATAATTACAATTCAACGACTAAAATTGTCCCTATCCCAAAGGCCTGTTAGAATTTAAATTCAATTTCTATTTGAAAAGGATAAGACAATAACCTTATAAATAATCCAGTAGAGCAGGCCGTGAGATCAAATAAAAAAGGCCATTTCCTCATACTGAGAAAATGACCTCTATACTAAATCAATTAATTATTCTGATTATTTTCCTCCTTGGAGAAAGTCCTGGTATTCTGACAGGTCATCCCATCTACCATCCGCACACATTTCGGCTTGTTTAGGCCAAGTCCCTGGATCAGCCAACTTATACCGTTTTCCAGCAGCATTCAGTATGTCCTGAATTTTATCAACTGAAGTCTGAGAAAGTTTTCGCCAAGTATTGATACCCGCATCTTTTAATAATCCTTCGATCTTAGGACCTATTCCTTCAACAGCTTTCAGATCATCCTGTTTCCACTTTTTGATGGCTCCCAATTTGATCAACATTTTTTCCACTTTAGAGTCGGTCTCTCCATCTCCAACATGAGTTCTACCAGTATCCAACTGCTTCTGCATAGCGATAAGATCCTCCCATTTTCCACCATTAGCTAATTTGGATTGGGCTGGCCAACTTGATGGATCTATAATTCTATATCTCTTAGGATTTTCTTTGTCCAAGATTGCCCTGAGTGACTCAGGTGTCGAATTGGCTAACTCTTGCCAAGTGTTAACTCCATGCTTTTTGAGCACTTCATCCATCTTTGGACCTATACCTTCAACGACCTGTAGATTATCAGAGGTTAATACTGAATAAACATTTTTCTTGCCCGAAGATTTAGGAGTCTGTGGTGCAGGAGGAGTGACTTTAGTCGTTCCACTATCGGATACCAATTTGTTGGCAGTCGTAGATGTCGAAGTTTTTGGTGTGTCCACTTTGACACTTTGGCCTCTTGACACAGTTTTGCTTTCTCGCATTTGACCTTTTAGCAGGGTCAATTCACTATTAAGAGAAGCACCTTTTGATCTACATTCACTTAATTCTGCTTCTAATCCAGATATTTTGGCTTTGAGTCTTGATATCTCTGCCTCAAGATCAGCTACCATACCTTTGAACTTACCCCATAATAACCACCCCGCTAATAAACCTAATAAGGCGCTTAATAACCAAGGTAACAACCAAGGAAGAGTACATATATCGAATAATAACATATTTATTGAGTTTACTTTTTTTTAATTAATGATTTCTAATTCCGTTCTTCTATTTTTCGCTCTTCCGCTTTCTGTTGCGTTAGTTGCTACAGGTCGAGATTCTCCTTGAGAACTTACCAATACTTTAGCCGTGCTAACTCCTTTGGTAACGAGATAATCCCGAATTATCTCAGCTCTTCTGAGACCCAAGGTTTGATTTGCACTTTCTCCTCCGACATTATCAGTATGTCCTGTTAACCTTACTCTTTCTCCTGATGACTTCACTCTCTCTGCCACACTATCCAAGTAGGCTTCGACATCTCCATCGTCTAATTTGTTAGTTGAGTTAAAAGGGAAATAAATCAATGTACTGTTTGAAATTGCTGGTGCATTGCCATCAACAATTTGGAATCGAATTCTATCTGAGGAGACTCCTTCATTTAAGGCTCCCTGTCCTACAGTGATTTGTCGGGCAGTATTAATTCTACTTCCGTCCATCACTTTAGCAAACTCGGTCTTGACAGATTCTGCTCGACACAAGCCAAGATTATCATAATCACCATCATAATTCTCAGATGGTCCATTAGTACCGATGATTCTCAATATCTGTCCATCCGACAATGAGGCGATAATAGAATCTCTAAGGGCAGCGAATCCGGTGCCAAAATGAGGTTCGCAATCACTTCTACCAAAGCAGATGGGGTCATCTGGGCAGTTAACTGTTTTAGCTACTGGGACAGGTGCGGCTTCTTCTACCACTACCTTCTCTGCGGGTTTTTCGCAGCAAGCGGCACAATAACATGTGCACATCCAATAACCGAGCAGTAACCACAAGATGAAAACAATAAATAGTCCTATGTTACGCATTAGGAAAAGTTGGTTTTAGTTAATAAATGTTGATTAAATATATTAAAATATGTAGAAATTACTTCCATGGCAGATTAATTATGGTCAATTGGAGTATTTTAAAGGATATATACTGCTATTGAGACTCAATTCAAACGATTGAGTAACACAATAAGCGTACTTTATACAGATATTTTTAAGGGTATGATTGTGTCATCGAGATTAATGACCTGCTTTCGGTTGACGATTTTTTTTGTTTTAGGCATATATATGGGTGATGTCTTACAAATCACCTTTAACATGCTTATATCAACCGTAGTCGCGATTTCATTTTTATGCATCATGATGGCCTATATACCCTCAATTATGAGGTCCTATGCTATTTCGTTTTCTCTATATTTTATTATTGCAATACTTGGTATCTCATGGTTTCATGTGTACAAAACCTTCCACCTTGGACCTATAGAGGGGCTTTCAGATAACTATAAAAATGTAAAAGCGATATTAGTCGTTAATAGTTATAGTAAGACCTCTAATAAAATTAGCTTCAAGGCAAAACTTATTGCTTTAGAAAATGAAAGTATAAGAAGCCCAATAAATGTAGAGTGTTATATAGACTCTTCTGATTACTTGATTTTACACCCTAAAGACACTATTCAAGCATTAATCAACCTCAATAAAAGCAGATCTCCAAAAAATAAGTATGCATTTGACTATGCACGATATTTATCTTTTGAGCATGTGCATTACCAAGCATGGATATCAAAAATTGATAGAAAAATTATAAATCAAAATTACTCTTGGATAGAAAAAATATCGATTCAATTTCGCCAAAAAGCATTAGACATATTGAGCCAAAAGTTAAATGAAGACAGAAATGCAATTGCGGCGGCCATATTATTGGGAGACAGATCAAGATTAAACAAAGATATCCAAAAACAATTTGCCAATAGTGGGGCTATACATGTATTAGCAGTATCGGGGCTTCACGTAGGTATAGTCATTATGGTGCTATCCTGGTTACTAAAATGGATGCCAAATGATCACCAGTTCTTGAGCAATGTTCGAAATTTGATCATACTGTTTTGTATAGCTCTTTATGCCCTTTTAACGGGTATGGCTCCACCTGTTATTAGGTCAACACTAATTTTTGCATTGTTAATTTCTGGTAAAATAATTAATCGTCAGAGCAATTCACTCAATCTACTTGCTGGAGCAGCACTTATAATGTTGCTATTCAACCCCTTTAATCTCTTCAAATTAAGTTTTCAATTATCATTTATTGCGGTGTCGAGTATACTTATCTTTTATCCTAAAATATCAAAATTATACCATCCTCATTTTTTAATTGATAAGTATATATGGAGCCTAATTGCCATGAGCATATCCGCACAGATACTTATTATCCCGATAAGTCTATTCTACTTTCATCAGTTTCCTATATACTTCATTATCAGCAGCGTAGCGGTGATTATTCTGGCAACATTTCTGATACTATTGGGGGCAGGTGTGATTTTTTTATCCCTCTGGGGCATTAATATTCAATTGTTGGATAGTGCATTCAGCTGGGTAAGTCAATCTATGTTAGACATAACTTCAGAAGTTAACGCCTTACCCAATTCAGTGATCAAGGTGATGTGGTACTCGTCACCTCATTTTGTCCTTTTATTTATGGCGATTATTAGTATCAGCGTATTCCTCTATAAGAAGTCTGTACATCAAATTTATTTCTCATTATCCTGCATAATTTCTTTTTTAACACTTTCTGTTTTTACGCTATTTAACCAAAAGTCTCAGGTGACTTTTTCGGATTATGAAAAAGATGAAAAAATATCAGATGTGATTATTGGACAACGTGCTTATCAAATTCATGATAAAGTGCTCACAGATCAAAAAACACTATTTATTACTAAAGATTTCAGGCATGCCCATGGTGTAAAAGAGGTCATAACTGATCGTGATGCCTTGTTAAAAATAATTGCTAAAAAATGATAGAACCCACAGATATAGTTGAGGACTTCAGACTGACTCCAAAAGAAAGAAGATCCACCATAATATTGATTAGCATTATTATCATGCTAATTTCTGCCTATACAATAATGGATTACTTCTATCACCCAAAAATTGAATTATCTCCAAATCATATAAATTACATAGAAGAAATAGTCGAAAATAAAGTCAATGAAGAAAATATAGCAACAGAAAAAAACTATAAGCTTGAGAAATTTGATCCAAACACTATAAGTCTCGAAAATCTACTTTACATGGGTATAGATCCCTATCCAGCGAAATCTATGATTAATTATAGATCGAAAGGGGGGATTTTTAAAAATAAAAGCGATTTGAAAAAAATCTACGGAGTAGACGCTACACTATTCAATAAACTATCCCCTTACATTACGATATCTCCTAAAAGAATTGAAAGACCTACGAGTAACAAACTGAACAATCAAGAAAAAAAATCATTTGTCCTCAGGGTGTTCGATCCGAATAAAGTAACTTATGAGGAGCTTCAGACGATGGGATTACCAAAGTATTTTGCCCAGAACTTAACGAACTATGTCGCTAAGGGAGGAATAATAAGACGTACGGAAGAGTTAAAAAAAATTTATGGTCTTAGCGACACCTTGTACAGTCAGTTGATACCATACATCCAGATCGATCAAGATACCTTCACTAATGAATTGATAAACAATGTTAAAATCGAGGATTCTTTGTATACCTTGAATATTAACTCTGCTAATATTGAGGAGCTCATCAAATTAAAAGGAATAGGACCTAAAAGAGCTGAACTAATCACAAAGTATAGGAACAACTTGGGGGGATTCTATGACATAAATCAATTGAAAGAAGTCTGGTCTATAGACCAAGAGGTATTTGATCAGTTTAGTGGAATGATATATGTCGATAGCACGTACAGGATAATGAAAATAAAAGAAATGTCATTCAAGGAAATATTAAGTCATAAATATTTTGATTATCAAACAACCAAGTTGATTAAAAATTATTTTGACAAGCACGACCAAAAATCTCAGCTTGACGACTTTATTCGATTAACACCAATTGATTCTACTCAGCTTAACCGAATAATACCCTATTTAAAGATGAAAGCATCAATGTAATACAACATAATCACTCGTTATAGTCTTTATAATTCATAATTTGCGTTTGTATTATAGATAGTGAAAGAATTAAGATATCTCAATAAGTTTTTAATCAAATATAAATGGAGACTTCTCCTTGGTGTCCTCTTTGTGGTCGCTCAGAACTTCTTCCGACTGCTTGTGCCACCTCAGTTCAGAAAAGCCCTCGATTTAGCTGCCACATGTTTAGCAGAATACAGAACTGCAGACACCTCTGAAGAACAAGCCACAATCATATCATATATCAAAATCAACCTTTTCGAATATGCCATTTGGGTTATAGGGTTTGCCATAATAATGGGCATTTTCATGTATATGATGAGAAAGACAATTATAGTCGTCTCAAGACTCATAGAATATGATCTTCGAAAAATAATATTCCATCATTATGAGCAATTAGATTCAGATTTTTACAAAAGAAATTCAACTGGTGACATGATGTCACGTATTACTGAAGACGTTTCGAAAGTAAGAATGTATTTAGGTCCGGGATTGCTGTACTGCGTGAATCTGGTCACCCTATTTGTTCTGGCGATATACTATATGTACAATGTCAGTAGCACATTGACTTTTTATGCACTTATTCCACTACCTATCCTGTCATTATCTATCTACTTAGTGAGTAATGTTATTAACAAGAGAAGTGAAATAATTCAACGACAATTGGCAAAATTAACTACCATAGCCCAAGAAGTTTATTCGGGGATTCGTGTAGTAAAGTCATATTCCAAAGAGAAGCAATTCATTGATTTTTTTGCTTCGGAAGGAGAAGAGTATAAATCCAATTCGATGGCATTAGCTAAAGTTAATGCCTTATTCTATCCATTGATGCTTCTTTTGGTATCCACCAGTATACTATTAGTGCTCAACATCGGGGGGCAAGAAGTAGCTAAAGGCAATATCACATACGGAAACATTGCAGAATTTATCATTTATGTCAACATGCTGACCTGGCCTTTCACTGCGGTAGGATGGATTGTATCCATCGTACAACAAGCTGAAGCTTCACAAGGCAGAATCAATGAATTTTTAAGTACCCAACCAAAAATCATATCAACTTCAACAGCACCTCTAAATATTCAGGGTAAGATTGAATTTAATAACGTTAACTATACCTACTCTGACTCGGGTACGCATGCCCTTAAAAATGTAAGTTTCAAAGTTGAAGAAGGAGAAAAATTAGGTATCATAGGAAAAACCGCATCAGGTAAATCAACGATAGCCAATTTACTCTTGAGAATGAGCGATATCCAAGAAGGGCAGATATTAATAGATGGAAAATCTATAGATGAGATTGACGTATTCCAATTAAGACAAAAAATAGGGTATGTTCCCCAAGATCCATTTCTATTTAGTGATTCCATATTTAAGAATGTGGCTTTTGGTAAAGCCGATGCGACTGATAGCGAAATAAAAGAAATTGCTAAAAATGCCGCTGTTTACGAAGATATCATGACGCTTCCAGAACAATTTGAGACAGTTATAGGTGAACGAGGAGTAACTTTATCAGGGGGGCAAAAGCAGCGAATTTCATTAGCCAGAGCACTTATCAAAAAACCAGAGATTATAATATTAGACGATTGTCTAAGTGCAGTAGACACAACAACAGAACAAATCATACTCTCCTACTTAGATAATGTCTTAAAAAATAAAACTGCACTAATAATAACTCATAGAATTTATAGGCATCTGAATTTTGATCGAGTTATCGTTTTAGATGATGGTAAGATCATAGAACAAGGCACTCCTAAAGAACTAACACAATTGAAGGGTTATTATTGGGAAATATTAAACAAACAGCTCTATGAAGAAAAAAGCTCGGATGTAAGTAAAGTACTTTAAGTTTTTTATATTTACTAAGTATAATCTTGATATAATTAAAATCAGAGATAGTGGAAAATGAATTCAGTCAAGGCGCAGAAAGTGTATACTCGAATAAAGTAAGAGCTGGAAAAAGAAGAACTTACTTTTTTGATGTAAGACAGACAAAAGGAGAAGATTACTACATCACATTGACAGAAAGTACTCGAAAATTTAATGGTAACGGATATACCCGCCATAAGATTTTTCTTTACAAAGAAGACTTCAACAGATTTCTTGAAGGATTGCAAGGGGCGGTAGATCATGTCAAAACTGAGCTGATGCCAGAATATGACTACGAACAGTTTGATCGACGACAAGAAGAGTGGGAACAACAAAAAGCATTGGAAGCTCAGCAAGAGAATACTGACAGTGCTGTAGAGAATGAAAACACTGATAAAAGTATTGAGTCAGAAGAAGATATTTCTTGGTAGAATATCTTCTTGCTCTAAATTATTTTTCAGTTATCATCAGGGCAGTCTACCGAGACCGTACTCAAGGAACCATTATTATTGACCGTTATGGCCCAGCAACTGCCGTTTTGTGCTTTCATAATAATCCCTGAATATTCTTTATCGACATATAAGTGATCAGCAAATGACGCTATACCAACGACTTCATTATTTAGATCACATGCATTACCTATTCCATCGTTATCTATATCTTCTTGGCCAGAATTAGCCACTTCAGGGCAATTGTCTATATCATCATCCACTCCATCTCCATCTGAATCATTATCAACTACTAAGCTTAGGATAAATTGAGAGTCGTTATCACATAAATCGGTGACATTGAATATCACAGCAACAGAATCATCGCAACCTATGGAAAAATTGGAATCATATAATACTGAAATACTCGAAGGGTCGGAACCACAATTATCCTGAAAAGCCATATTTTCTATCTGAGATAACCAAGTTGATTTATTACTCATATCGCTACAACTTGCATAAGTAACAACAGGAAAGTCCGGACTAAGTGTTGGTGGAGAATTGTCCTCAATTGTTAAAAATGCAGACGTAGTTTCAAATTGAAAGCATTCTGAAAATGGATCAAAATCATCTGGAATCTCCGAAAGTTCAAAACTTATTTCAAATTGTCCACAACCAACTCCAACTTGTGATTCCCAATCAACTAACCAAGATACATTACAAGTGGAATTATAGTTATTTGAATTATTGGTGTAGTTATCAACCCAAGCTTGAATGGAAGTTGACACATTTCCATCACTGCAATTAATTGTTGTATCGTTTGGTGCAATAATTATTAAATCTCCTTAACTATATACACTAAAATTGAACAATAAAGTAACAATCAAACTGATGTATAAAACCCTCATAATTCACTATTATAACGCAGCTATATCTAATATAACAAATAATTATCCCATCTCTGATACTTCCATCATCGCATCTTCTACTTGATGCACCATCTGGGTATATTCAGTCGTACGCTTTGTCATCTTATTCCTTTCAAAGGGCAAGTTGACTTTTATATGTTTTACAAATTTAGATGGTTGAGACTTTAGAATATAAATATCATCTCCCAAATAGACAGCTTCTGAAATATCATGTGTTACAAACAAGATGGTAGACTGAAACTGATGCCACAAACTAATTAACAGATCTTGCATTTGGAGGCGGGTCTTTATATCCAGCGCACCAAAAGGTTCATCCATCACTAATATCTTGGGATTGGCTAATAGACTTCGAGCTATAGCAATTCGCTGTAGCTGTCCTCCTGAAAGAGTCGGATACTGAGCAAATTTATTCTCATGCCCCTCTAATCCTACCAACTTTAACATCTCCATAGCCCTTTCATCTCTTTCTGCTTTGGTCACTCCTTGATACCTGAGAGCCAATCCTACATTATCCAATACTGTCATCCAAGGCAAAGAAGAATACTGTTGAAAAACCATACTTACCCTATCACTTTCTGTGCGTTCCCTACCATGAATAAGAACTCTCCCTTGAGTGGGTTCTTGTAGTCCTGCTATGTATCTCAGCAAGGTCGACTTGCCCGATCCTGACATACCTAAAATCACGACAAACTGGCCCTGATCAGGCTTATCTTCTACTATAAAGTCAAGATCTTTAATAATCCAACTTTGACCGCCATCATAAGATTGCCCTATGCTTTCTAGCCTTATTATATCATTTAAGCCAGTATCCTTTATTACTTCACTCATGATACTGCTTTTGATTTCTTGATTAGATACTCGCCATATAATGTGAAAAGAATAGCGGACAACAGAATTACTACTACAAAAATCACTATAGGAGCTGATTTTAACCCAATTATACTATTGAGCAGCACTGCTATTAGTAATCCCAGCAATATGGTGTAAACTCCAAATTTCGCTTCTTTTATACCAGGAATTACAGATTTGAAATGCTTATAGGGGAATAATCTCTTACCAAGAAAAACAAATATTCTATCTTGAATAACTCCAATAAATATGATAACTATGAGTATGGCAAATACTTTTTCTATGTAGCCTTGTCGTGCTTTGATATATATCAAAGACCCGATGCCCCCTTCCCTTTTCAATAGTTCTGCAATAATGATATATGTCCATGATATCGCAGTAAGTACCCTAATATCATCAAATATAGCTGTCATTACAGAGGGAATATACACTGTCTTTATCGTATGCCAATCAGACGCTCCAAGAGTATGAACTGTCTTGAGGTATACATCCTTTACCTCCCAGATACGTTGGACCACTACTGGTAATAAATAAACTATTATACCAAATGCTAAAAATGCAACCTTCATACCATCATCCAATCCAAACCAAAGTATAAATAATCCCGTCAAAGCGGTTAAAGGCAGAAATCGCATAGCATCAATCTGCTTAGAAAAAAGACCCCGAAAAATAGGGAATAGACCTATCAGGAAACCTATAGGTAGTGAAACTAAAACGGCCCAAACATATCCCTGAAGATTTATCCATATTGATCTGAGCGCATTAGGGATTAATTGATCTGCTGAGATCAACGAAGGGAAAGACTTGAAAACTGCTAGTGGTGTAGGGAGAATCTTATAGACCTTTTCAAATTCCGTTGCATTAGCAAATAATATACTATCGGCTCGAGCAATAGAATCTAAAGCCTCTAAATCCGCCTCTTCTCCGATCGAAGTAGGCAAGGATTGATTATATCCTTCTAAAATTGGTGTTTTCTCAGAGAAAATCTCGGCCAAGATCCACCAAAAAAGAAGAAGTACTATGAAACCTAAAAAGGAATATAGTAAGTCTTGTTTTCTCGTTAACTCCCCTCTAAGTTTAAATAATGACATTTAACTATTTAATCTGCAACTAACTCAAAGTCTGTTCTTCTATTTTGAGCTCTACCCCGCTCTGTTCCGTTATCTGCAATGGGCTTATTTGGGCCATTTCCCACCACAATAAATCTGTTTTGAGGCATTTGATAGGTGGTAACCAAATAATTAACAACTGATTGAGCTCGTTTTTTAGATAATTGCACATTCATATTGTAATCCCCTGTACTATCTGTATTCCCCTCTATACGTATTCTATTATTTGCAAAGGCTTTAGCAATATCAACAAACTCTTTATCAATGATATACTTAGCATTTTCGTCTAAGTTAAACTCTCCAGTCCTAAAACTTATACTTACTTTTTTACTTGCTATTGCTTCTTTTTTAGTGTCCGCCACTGTTGCTTGGGTAAACGTCTTGGATGCTTCGGCGCTGTGTTGGCTTCCAGATAAATTACTTCCAACAACAAATGAAGGGTATGATATCAATCTCCAGTTTGGCACATTTCCCTCTATGAAGCCTAAATCTTGGTATTTTATAGCCATGTTGGAGTATAGATTATTACCTGTGACTCCTTTGTAATCAGAATTGAGCCCAAAAAAGTTTTGATTATCTCCATGTGTGGTTAGTCTAACATTGCCTATCATCTCATCTGCCTCAGCAGAACTTAGCGCTGTACCTCTTTCTGTAAATTCTCTGGCCAATATATCTGCTGCATGCTTTCTGGCAACAGGGTCAGAATTAATTTCTGCTGCTCCACGCATCCAACCTTCATAAAGCTTAGCTAATTTATCCGCATTATTACTGACATAACTTCTTTTTGCCATAAATACATCAGCTATTATATATGCCGCAGATCGTGTACTTTCTAAAACTCTCGATCCAGGTACAGCTTTAAGACTTAGTATATCATCTGGACTCCATACCACTGCGGCATCTACTCTTTGAGCCTTAAACACTTCAGCCGCGTCTATAGCACTGGCTTGTGGTACAATCTCGACATCCTCCACAGTTAGCCCACCAGCATCAAGCATCCAGAGCAAAAAGGAATGTGATGGAGTTAATTCAGCTACAGCAATTTTCTTGCCTTTGAGATCAGAAACTTTGGTGATACCTCTACGAGCTACAATAGCATCTCCACCTCTTGACCAATCGGCTTGCCAAACAATCACTGGATCAAAATCTTTTAACCCATTAACTTCTGTAGGAAAAGCATCAATCGTCTGCCAAAGAAGATTCACTTCATCTGCCCTGAAGGCATTCCTTGAAGCTTCAAAATCATCTAATACTTGAAATTCTACTTTCAATCCATAGTCCTTGTAGAATCTCGATGCTTCACTTGCCTCAAAGCCTTCATTAAAATATTGGCCTCCGGCGTATCCGCCCCATGTGACGACTCCAATCTTAATGACATCATCATCTTTTTTACCAAAAGAAAAAGGGCTTTTCTTTTCCGAAGTTTGTCCCGAAGATGCGACCTCTTCAGTACTTTGTTCTTTGAGATCCTGTCCTATACTTGTATTATTTAAAAAATAATATCCTGCATACACCAATGCTCCTACAATAGCAATAGTGATAAGCAATTTAGAAAACATCGTTAGTCTTCGCTTAGCCATTTTTTTTCGCTTTTATAATTTCTTTGTTCAGAATTTCAACAGTTTCTTGCTTAGAGAACGTTCCGTTGTAAATAGAATTTTCACACTAATTCTCTACACAGAAACCTGTCTTGAATTGAGAAACACAAAAATAATAGTTTTTGAATAGGTGTGAGAGAATTCCTAAGTATTGAGGGGCTTCAAAGCTTAATCAAATAATGAATCGTACTGATTCGCCCTTTCGACCCGCTCTTTACTTACCATAGACTCATTTAAGTCGAGCGTCTCAGCTTTGTCACCTTCCAGCAACAAACTTTCCTTTTCACCTAATAAAAGAAGCGAATTCTCCTTCTCCCATTGTTCAAGCATTTTCATCCCTTCTTCTTCAAATATGCCATTCTGTAAGTCTATACTTCCCATAAAGCTTTCTGACATCTCCATGAATCGCTCCATCTCTCCAACTTTATTACTGACATCATCTGCGACCGCCTCAAGCGCCATTTCAAACATCGCACGTTTATCAGTATTGCCTCTTATGACATTCATAGCAGACGACATAGCGCTATGTCCAGCTTTCATGGCTTTAAGCTCTTGTTCTTTTATTTCGACTTGATCGGCCACATCCTCTTTCAATATTTCTGAGTTCTCATACATTTTCTTGAGTACTCTATAAAGCACTTCCATTTTAGAATATAGATCTTCATACTTCAGATTGGATTCTTTCAGTCTACCTGCCTTACGACTCCTCAAGATCATTTGAGATTTTTGATCACTCTGTTTGGCCTCCTTCGCCAATGTAAGGTTACTAGCTATCTCTTTCTTATTGTTGAGTATGAGCTCTTTTAGCTTGTGCATCTGCCCTCTAAGTTGAAGTACCTGCTTATTCATCTTTTTAAGATTAGCAGTCATATCCTCAACATAGTTCTTGAGTATTGCAATTGGATCGATCTGAACGAACAAACTGGTGATCCATCTCATCGCACTTTTATACATGTACCATATCAGACTCCGTGCTTTGCTATCAAGCGCCATGTATATGATCAGCCCTAAAACCATAATAATTCCTGCCAATCCAAGCATAGAAGATGTGGCAGCAATAATCGCAGGGAGTGCACTAAATAGTAAAAATCCGCCTCCTATTACTATCGCCCCTAAAGTCAAGGCTCCCGTTACACCCTCGGGTTTTCTCCAAAATGATTTAGGCTTATAATTTGAGTCCATATACAATTCTTAAAACAATAAAATTATGAAGATATTTCAATAATGCACTCGAGGTTTAGACTAATACCGATAAGAATAAGAAATATGAGAGGCCTTCTAAGATATCTTATGCTAATTTGGCCCTTAAAACACTATAGATACTTTCAAAAGACCTATGATTCAGAGGAAACTCCATGATAACATGTAACATACTCAAAAGAGTAATAAATATGATACCCACTCTAACATCAATAAGATGAAGAAGAATAGAAAAAAGCCAAATACCTACGGAAAGTATTAATTGTGGCTTAGGTATTTTATGCCATTTAATAACTTCAGTTTTCGAGAACCAATTCAAATAATGGTAAGTGTAAGCGAATGCAATAAAGCCCTGAATCCTCAATCCATTTGGAGAATCTAAAATAAAAGTCTCATTAATAGAGTAAATGACGGCATTAAGAGCTTGTCCAATTCTGAAGAAATCTCCTTCTATAAAAATGTTTTGCACCACTCGATTGTCCAATACCCTTCCATCAATATCAGGAATTATAAAGAATAAAATATTACAGGCCATGAATACTATAAAAGACAGCAGACCAATTTTGGAACTACTCTTTAATGCTCCATCTAAGATAAATGCACCTGTAAATATGGTAGTATGTACTAAAGTAGGTATGAATGCACCAACTATAAGTGAAAAGTAAAAATTATGCGACAGACTCAACCCAATCACAAATGCTACCACTCCTGATAAAAACAAGAAAAGTTTACTAACTTTTTTGGTCAGAAAGAAAGATAAAACGAAAGATGATAAAATAAGCGAGATCAAAATGTATGACAACTTTATGGTAACATCTTGAGGAAAGCTTATCCAATTTAATGAACTGTCTAAATCTATTAGAATTATTACTGTGACTATGATTAATCCTAAGACAAATAGTATCCTCCAAAAACTAGAATTATAAGAAAAGAAATTCCTCTCCTTCAACCAAGATAGTTCAGTCATGTAGTGCAATGGTCCTAAAACTATATAACTAAAAAGAAAGAGTTCAAAAGGAAATTTAAGCGCCCCTATAAATGAAAATAGCATCAATAAAATATTGACGCTATTTATATTTTTGATCATTTTAGTCAGTTTCTATGACCAGATAGATTTGATACTTTTTTGTCTTAATGCGACTATCCCAATGCTCACTAAAATAATGCTTAAGATAATCAGTCCCCATTCTCCAAGAGTCGGAATAGTAGATGCAGCTAAAGCCGGCCCTATCAATAAAGAAGAAATAGATAAGCCTGCGCCATTAAGCATTTGAAGCGAAAGAGACGAACCTCCTCCGCAACTTAACATTAGATCAGAAAAAGTCCCTTCTTCTGTGAATGTATAAGTAAAAACTCCTTCATCTCCCATCACTACGATTTCAGGATCCGAAGAAATCGTCAGTTCTTGTTGCATGTCAGAACAATGAAAAGAAGTGCCCGAATCTAAAGTAAAAGTGACTTGTTGACCAGCCAATGGTGAATCTGGGCTAACAGTTACTGAAGATGCTTCTCCAGCAATCAACACAGACGTCAAACACATTACAAGGAATAGCAGTGTATATTTCATGGTTTTTTTTGTGAAAATAATACTTAATTCCGTGATTTTAACTCACATATTGATTGATTTTCTCTAAATCATCTTGTATTTGTCCTAACACCATATTGTACGATGCATAGAATCCATCTTTGGTAGCTTCTGCTTTAGCCATTGTCTCATTAATCTTACCTTCTATTTTAGATAGTTCATCTTTTGATTTAGCTATTTCTTGCTCAAGTTTTTTTATCTGTTCTTCTTTAGTTTTAATTGCATTGTGAAGATTTTTTATTTTAGCTTCTCTTTGATCAACCTGAGTAGATTTTTGTTTTTGAAAAGCCTCTGCAAATTTGGCCTCCTCTTTTTCTAACACTGAAATGTATCTTTTAGCGCTTTCATTGAGCTTTTTCTTACTTAGTCCCATAGTTTGCGCCATGGCAAAGGCATTTTGATAACGCTTAGCCTCATCAGATTCTATTTTGGATAATGACTGAAGTGATTGCTTATATTCTAAATAATCAAAACCCTCAATATTATTTTCTTCAATAGACTTTAGTAGAAGATCGACAAATTTATTATTCGGTTTGGCTGATGCACCAGTCTTATCCAGTTGATTAATTGACCCCGTGTTACTCCCAGTTTTTTTACTTTTTGTTGAAGATATAGGAGGATTTTTTGGAGCTTTTGTTGATGGGGATGCTGGACTATTCTCCACCCCCTCTTCTATCACAAATATTGATTTCAATTTTTTAAACATACTCATATTACGATCTAATTAATACTTAATAAATCTTTTAGGCTCCATAATTCTACTAAACCGTGAAAATACTATATCTACGACCTTTAAATGAAATCCTCTTTCTCATATTCTTATTTTATTGATCTAATCTATAATATCTCTACTTTCGTTGCTGACTAATTTAAAATCATACGCTATGATCTACGTAGATAATGAAATTACTCAGCTGAATAAAGTCATCACTCATTTTCCAGATGAAGGAATATCTCGTATATCTCCTAAAAGGGCTGAAGTCTTACTATTTGACGACATCGTATTTTATCCTTTGATGCACGAGGAGTACAGAACTTTTCAAAGGATTCTTCATTTATTCGTGGGTAGTAAAAATGTCTTAGAGACTCAAGATCTTATAGAACAAGCCGTCGAATGTTGCCCTGATGTTGAAAAAGATCTGATTGAACAAGTCATAGCATTTGAAGAGTTACCCAAGTCGTACAATAAATACTTATCCAATTTAAATGCTTCGGATCTTAGTAGAGTGCTTATTACGGGTTACCTGAAGGAAGATGACCGCATCTTATTTGACCCTATTCCTAATTACATGTTTACACGAGATATCGCAGTAACTATAAAAGATCACATATTAATCACTAAAGCGGCTAAAGAAGCAAGGTTCAGGGAAAATTTATTAAGTAGGTTTATTTTTAACCATCATCCCGAATTCAAGCATCTTGCAGATAATTCTAAAATTATTGATCTAAACGATATAGAACTTTTCCCTCCATCACGTCGTGCCGAAAGCGTATGTGCCGAAGGAGGAGATATAATGATGTTTTCGCCAAATCATTTGTTGATAGGATGCAGCGAAAGAACATCAGCATATGCTTTTCAGAGCATAAAAGACAAAATATTTGAATTGGATTTGGTAGAAAATGTGGTCCAGATTAACATTCCAAATGAAAGAAGCTTCATGCACATTGACACCCTATTTACTCGAGTGAATCATGATGCCATAGTCTGTTATAAACCTATTGTTTTTGATGGCGAAGGATCCAATGTAATCGTCCATAACAAAAAAGGCAAAGAGAGAATTTACTCATCTATAAAAAACTTCGTTAATGAAGAAGTGAATTCTGACATGAATTATATTTTCTCTGGTGATGGGCTTTCCCCTTATCAGGAGAGAGAACAATGGACTGATAGCTGCAACCTTGTATGTGTAAAACCGGGTGTAGCGATAGGTTATGACCGCAATCTGAAAACTTTAAAGTCATTCGAAAAAGCAGGTTACAAGATTATAGACGCAGAAGACATTTTCAGACAATCTCATAGTGATAGCAATTTTATTAAAAATCTGGATCGCACCATTATCACTATACCATCAGCAGAGCTATCAAGAGCTCGAGGAGGATCACACTGTATGACATGTCCTATTAATAGATCAAATTCCGTATAAATGGTTAAAGCAATCTTTAAAAAACGAGTGCTATATGCTGAAACAGATAAGATGGGTTTTCTTTATTATGGCCATTATGCCATGTTATATGAAATAGGTCGAAGTGAGTTAATACGTGACTTGGGAATTTCTTACCATGATCTTGAAGAACGAATCGAGGTTATGATGCCAGTTCTAAGTCTACAGTGTCGATACAAGTTACCAGCTAAATATGATGATCTATTAAGTATTAAGACAGAGATACGGAGCCGCCCAACAAAAATGATCACCTTCAACCATGAAGTATATAACCAAGAGAATCAATTATTAAACACGGGAGAAGTAAAACTATTTTTTGTCGATATGATAACTAATAAGAGAATATCATGTCCTGACTATCTTAATCAAAAATTAGATTCATTCTTTTGAAGTTATCAGCAAAAGAAATACAAAAACGCTTTTATAGGTGGATCGGACTAAAGAAGATCATTATTTGGTCTAAGAAATTTACGCTACCAGGATTTAGCAATGTACCTCTTTATGATATATTACTTTTTATATATCGCGAATTACAACAGGATAATTTGCCCACCAGGGCCAACTCTGTTGCCTTTAGTTTTTTTTTATCCATATTTCCATTTATCATATTCGTTCTTCCGCTTTTGAGCATTTCTCCATGGGCCGATAGCACAATTCAAGAGTTCGAATCTTCGATCGATGGTGTTTTCCCTCAGGTTGCAAAGGATTATCTAATGAACATAATTGATGGCATTAAAACTGAAGGAAACTATGGTTGGCAAAGTACCGGTTTTATTTTATCATTGTTATTTGCCTCCTCTGGTATGCTTACTTTGATGTATGGATTTGATAAGAGTTATGATAAGAGCTTTAAGAACAGAAATTATTTTCAAAAAAGGTTAGTTGCCCTAAATTTGACCATATTGTTTGCCTTTATCATCTTTCTTTCTGTGATATTAATCATTCTTGGCAATCAAGTTTTAGATCTACTCATAGAAACTTTTGGATTAAATTCATTTAATTCTGCCTTGTTTATTGGGCTCAAATGGATAGTGGTTATTATGCTGTTTTATTCCGTCATAACAGTGATATATCGCTATGGCCCGTCAACATATCGACCATTGAGATGGATCAATCCAGGAGCTACATTAGCCACGTTTAGCTCCCTACTGTGCTCCATTGGCTTTTCATATTTTATCAATAACTTCTCAAACTACAATGAAATATATGGCACTATAGGAGCTCTGATAGTACTTTTATTATGGCTTCAGATCAATGCATTTATAGTTTTAGCAGGGTTCGAACTTAATGCCAGTATCATAGTAAATAGGGACAAAGGGACCTTAATTGGGCAAAATATCACATAGGGGTTCAATGTAAAGTAGTTGTCATAATTATACGAATACTTACATACCGTAGCCTATCTTACACAATAGGCCTTACTATTTGGCCCATAAATGGACAAATTTTTGTAATTTACTATAAAACTATATTAACATGGATTTATTATTATGGCTTTGCGTAGGAATCGTTGGAGGTGTTGCCGCAAGACGATTGATCCCTAAAATGGAAATGAACAATTCCATATTCGCTATTTTTATTGCTATCGTAGGCTCTATTTTCGGAGGTTTTGCTGCTGCTTTAATCGGCTTCGAATCTTCTGTCGTAATTAGCAGCATCATAGCGTTGGCTGGATCATTAACGGTATTATTTTTTTACAAGCAATATCTTACTGATACGGCTCAATAATCATAAAAACTTAGCTATCGAATAAACTTTTACATTTCAAACCTAACAGTATTTTATTTTTGTAGATCTTCGTATCTTGAATTGTCAATAGACAACATTATATAATAGTGCACATCAAGAAATATGGGCTTAATAAAATTTCTGTTAGTTGGATTGGTAGCAGGCTCGATAGCAAAAATGATAACACCCCAAGAAGAGAAAGGAGGATGGCTTTCCTCCTTGATCATTGGGATAATCGGCGCATTCGTTGGTGGTTTTATCGCCAGTTTTTTTGCCTCAAGTTTTACATTATTAGGAGATCTTATTATTGCGTTCTTAGGAGCTGTCCTTGTTCTTTACGTGTATCACAAATATTTCAGTCATAAAAATCTCCTTTGATCATGTCTCAATTATTAACCCCTTTTCACGTGGCCATTCCTGTAGATGACGTCCAAAAGGCTCGTGATTTTTATAGAGATATATTGCTGTGTGAAGAAGGACGTTCATCAGAGCATTGGGTAGATTTTAATTTTTTTGGACATCAATTTGTTATTCACTACAAGCCTAAAGGCCCTGAGAATAATCAACATCATAACCCCGTAGACGGTCATGAAGTCCCGGTCCCTCACTACGGCGTAGTTCTTCCTTGGGAGGAATGGGAAAAATTGTCTAAACGACTTAGAGATCTTGAGATGGATTTTATAATTGAACCATATATTAGATTCAAAGGGGAAGTTGGAGAACAAGCAACTATGTTCTTTCTTGATCCTTGTGGGAATGCCTTAGAATTCAAAGCATTCAAAGATATATCTCAACTTTTCGCCAAATAATCCAACAGGTCGCCCACAACGAAACTACTACCACCTATATAGATTAGGTCATTAGGATCCGCATTTTCTTTTACTATTTCATACGCTTCTCCTACACTTCCATACGTTTGACCATTACGTCCGTGAGTTAAAGCTATTGATTTCAAATTATTGACGTCTAATCCTCTGAATATATTAGGACTAACAAAATGATATTCAGCATTTATTGGCAAGCAATCAAATATTCCTTGTACATCTTTGCCCTTGACAAAACCAAGTATAAGATGCAATTTCCTGTACTTAATACTCATTAGGTGATGCATCACTGTGGCAAGAGCGTTTTTATTATGTGCACTATCGGTAATTATTAGGGGTCTCTGATCAATGATTTGCCATCTACCCATATAGTTACTGATCTGACGATAAGAATTAATAGATTCTACTACCTGATCTATGTCCACGGCAGTTCCATGAATCTCTTCATATTTTTGTATTACTGCGAGCGCAGTAATCACATTCTTCATATAAAAAGGAGATTCATTTTTACTCAACACTTCAAGTGATATTGACCCACTGTATAATTTAATATTGTCAGAATTACTCGGCTCATAGCTCCATTTTAAAGAAGCGAATTCGATTGGACTATTGCACTCAGCTGCTTTATCAAAAAAGACTGCGTCACATTCCGATTGATATTCTCCAATTATAACTGGCGTATTTTTTTTGATTATACCAGCCTTTTCATGAGCTATTTTGTATATCGTATCCCCTAACATATCTGTATGGTCCAGACTAATATTAGTGATCACTGATATCAATGGTGCAACAATATTAGTAGAGTCTAATCTTCCTCCTAATCCAGTTTCTATCACGGCAATATCTACTCTACTCATTCGAAAGTATTCGAAAGCCATAGCTACAGTTATCTCAAAAAAAGACGGTATTATTTGGTCAATGTCATTTTTACATGATGCTACAAAGTCAACTACCTCTTGTTGTTCAATCCACTGACCGTTAACCTTAATTCTTTCTCTAAAGTCGCGGTAATGTGGAGAAGTATATAATCCTACTTTGAGCCCAATAGTCTGCAAGTAACTACTAATCAAATGCGACACTGTCCCTTTACCATTAGTTCCAGCCACGTGAATCACTGGATAGTCGGCATGAGGGTTATCGAGCCCCTTGCAAAGAAGCCTTATATTAGTTAAATCTTTTTTAATCGCAGATGCACCATACTTCTGATAAACGGGAAGTTGAGCGTATAAATATGAAATAGTATCGTTATAATCCATACTTATCTAACATTGACTTTTATATTGAATTCAAATGGATAGATGTCACAATATTAATGATATAATATGAGCCCAAATTTGAGATATGACATAATTATTTGTGGAATGGGCTGTGCAGGACTCAGTCTCGCTGATAGATTATGTTCTGATGAGTTCTCAAACAAAAAAATATTATTAATTGACAAAGAAACGAAAACTAAGAATGATAGAACTTGGAGTTTTTGGACAGATTCAAAAACCAGATATGATCAGATCGTCTACAAAAGATGGAACCATATCAATTTTTATGGCAACAGTGATTTAGAGAGGCAAAGTATCCATCCCTATCAATATCAAATGATAAGAGGTATTGATTTTTATTCACACATCTTACAAAAAATCAGTGCACAAGATAATATTGATGTTGCATACGGTGATATCCAAATAATCGAACAGAAAGAGAATTTATGTTATATCAAAACTGAGGCGCACGAATATGTTAGTTCAATAGTTTTTTCAAGCATCGTGAGGGAATATCCAGAGCAAGATCATCTTTTTGTCTGGCAACACTTCAAAGGTTGGCGGATAAAAATAGACAAGGATATATTTGACCGAGATACAGCCACTTTTATGGATTTCAGAATAGAGCAAAAGGAAGAAACTCGGTTTATATATGTTTTGCCATTTAGTAAAGATGAAGCTCTAATAGAAGCCACTATTTTTTCAAAAAAAATAAGTACTCAACATGTCTATGATGAAATGCTTAAGGATTATTGCCAAAATTATCTTTGTTTAGATAAATATGACATTGTCGAAGAAGAAGTAGGGGCTATTCCCATGACCACAACACCGATTAATAGAGCAACTTCTTCTAATCTAATTATTCCCGTAGGTACATTAAATGATACTGTTAAACCATCTTCCGGTTATGCATTCATCCGTATTCAAGAAGAAGCGGATCTAATAATAGATCAACTTCGAAATGATCAAGTGAAAAAAATATCTAAAAAATCCAAATATATTTGGTACGATAGAACCCTTTTAGATGTCATCATTAGTCAGCGAGAGGAGGCTAAAAACATTTTTTCGATCATGTTCGAAAGAAATAAAGCACCGGATATTTTCAACTTCCTAAATGAGAAATCATCATTGCGTCAAGAAATAGGCATATTTTGGACTTTGCCATTTTTATCCTTTCTAAAAGCGTTTCTTAAAGTAAATGTCTTTGGTTTAACAAAAAAGTAAGTTGATTCTAACAATTATTATGAACTAAGAATGGCACCATATTCGTTAATAACAATAGGATAGTCCGAGTACTGGACTCGCATAATTTAAAAAGAATAAAATAATCATGTCACTATTAACAGCAATAATATTTAGTTTTTTGACTATTACGTCTCCTTCCGACAGTGATACCATCGCAGAGGAGATCAAATGGTATACTTGGGAGGAAGCTTATGAAATGAATAAGACTGAGCCTAAAAAAGTTTTTATTGATTTATATACTAATTGGTGCGGATGGTGTAAAAAAATGGATGCTACAACTTTCAAAAATCCAGAAGTGGTGAAATACCTAAATGAAAACTTTTATCCTGTTAAGTTTAACGCTGAACAAAAAGAAAAGATCGTTTTCAATGAGAAGGAATTCGAATACGTCCAGTCTGGTCGCAGAGGAGTTCATCAATTAGCCTATGCCTTATTGGATGGACGCTTGGGCTATCCTGCATTTGTCATGCTGGATGAAACATTTGCAAGAATAATGATTTCACCAGGCTTCAAACAAGAAGCTCAGTTGCTCAAAGAATTATCCTTTGCTAACGAAGAGAAGTATAAGGTGATGTCTTGGGAAGATTTTAACAAGGCTGAATAATAAAAAATCAGAACAAAAAGTTAAGGCTCAATCTTTAAAAGATTGAGCCTTTTTTAATGCCTTTTCATGATGGCTTAAACTTCAGTGACACACTATTAACGCAGTGCCTTATATTCTTATCTGTAAATCGCTCTCCTTCAAATACATGACCCAAATGCCCCTCACAATTGGCACACACAATTTCTATTCGCCTTCCATCAGCATCTGGCAACCTCTTTACGGCCCCTTTTATCTCATCATCGAAACTAGGCCAGCCACAACCTGAAGAAAATTTATCCTGGGACTTATATAATGGTTCGTCGCATCTCCTGCACAAATACACTCCTTGAGCCTTATGATTGTTGTATTCTCCTGAGAAAGGCATCTCTGTACCTTTATAAACTATAATCCTTTCCTCCTCAGTAGTTAGTTTATTGAATGTGTTTTTCCGGCTTTCCATTTATCTCAAAACCTTTTGAGGCATTGTTTAATAAATGTAAGAATAACCTTAAACAAAAACAAGTATTATTTTATCCCCAAACCCTTAGATCTTTTCTCCCATATTTCTCTTGCTCGCACTTGCAAATCTGCTATATCATCAGTTTCATCAACTATTTCTAAGCCTAATATGGTTTCAAATAAATCCTCCATAGTTACAAGTCCTAATACAGATCCAAATTCGTCAACAACAATAGATAAATGCGCTTTTTCTTTCATCAATAAATTCTGAAGTTGCGTCAGCGGAGCATCCTGTTTTATAAACGTAGGTTTTCTCAACAGGCTATCGATGGCGTTGTTATCATTTCCATTGAGCAATTGCTCTAATACGTCATCTTTGAGGAGTATTCCTTTTATATGTTCTTTATCCGCATCAAACACGGGTATTCTGGAATGACGCATAGGAAGATTATTATCATAAAACGTACGCAAGGTTATCCCTTCTTCTGAAGACATCATGACATTTCTCGGTGTCATGATACTTTTAACCGTGATACTGTCTAAGCGCAACAGATTTTTGATAGTTACACTTTCTGTCTCTTTAAGGACACCACTCTCTTCTCCTACTTGCGTCATAGCACGAAAATCTGCTCGACTAAAAACGCTTTTATCTTTATCTGTCTTAAGATTCTTGGTAATCAACTGACTTATCCAAACAAAGGGAGCAAGAATAAACAGCAGCCCTTTTAAACTTTGAACTGTAAATGGCGTGAGTTGCTTCCAAAAATTAGCACCTAATGTCTTAGGTATGATCTCTGAAAGTATCAATATAGCTAAAGTCATCAAAGTTGCAATAATCGACTCCATTGAGATCTCAAATCCTCCAAATAGAGGTATCTTTCTGTCTCCAAAAATCTCGCCTGCTTGAACTCCAACACCTATCGCCCCAACGGTGTGGGCTATTGTGTTAAGTGTTAAAATTGCTGAAAGTGGTTTGTCAATATCATCTTTAAAACCCTTAAGTGCTTTTCCTACAGATGTACCTTGCTGTACTTGTCCATTAATATAGGAAGGCGTGATACTTAGCAAGACTGCCTCCCAAATAGAACATAAAAAAGAAAATCCTATAGATAAAAGAAAAAATAGTATAAGTAGTGTCATATGTTTTTCTGCCTTAGCAGTTATATTGTTTACAAAATTAAATTATTTACGGTTGTTGTAGATAACTATATATGGTTATAGTTACGACTGTAAGAACATAATAAAGTCTCGATGCAACAATCATTTCCTCTAAATTATAAAGATTGTCCTTCTTTCTTTTCTAAAATCCGACATCCCTTAAGATTTCAGGGATGGAAAAAGCAAAAATCCTATTTTGAAGGTTGGTACTATAAAGTAGTAGCTGTCGACCAAAATTTAGCATTTGCTGTCATACCTGGGATCTCAATAAAAAATGAAAATGACCAGCACGCATTTATTCAAGTTATTGATGGTATAAGATGTAGGAGTGATTATTATAAGTACCCGATATCTGACTTTAAAGCGGCTATTGATAACCACTATATTGAAATTGGTCCAAATGTTTTCTCCGAAAAGGTAATGTCTCTTAACCTGCCAATGATAAAGGGAAATCTTACTTCTTCCTCGTGGCAAAAACTTCCATTTACATTAAAGCGGCCAGGAATCATGGGATGGTATTCATATATCCCAACGATGCAATGTAACCATGGTTTAGGGAGCTTTTTACACTATTGGTCAGGTGAAATAACAGTAGGTCCAAATAATTATACACTAAAACGAGCTCAAGGATATGTCGAAAAAGATTGGGGCAAATCATTCCCTAGGTCTTGGATCTGGACACAGTGCAATACGTTCGATTGTCAAGATGAGGTTTCAGTATTCGCCTCTGTGGCTCACATACCTTGGAAGAGCACTCACTTCATTGGATTCTTAGGGGCAATCTGGCATGCAGGAGAAATAGATATTTTTAGCACCTATACTGGTACTACAAGACATACCACATTAAATGATGATAATGTGGTGATCAGATTATCTAAAAAAGACAAAATTTTGGATCTCACCATCACTAAAGCACCAGGAGCGGACTTAATATCTCCACTATCTGGTGAAATGAGGGGAAAAGTAAACGAAAGTATTCAAGCAAAAATGTATATGAAATACCAAAGTGATTCGAAATGTATAGAAGCTAATGGATCATATGCTGGCCTTGAAGTTGCTGGACCGGTTGAAGAACTTTTGACATAATATAATATGAACATAAAATTCGAAACTAAGCAAGAAAATGAATATTACATTGATGAGGGTTGCCACATCATTGAAATAATGAATACGGTTGAAAACCCAGACATATCTATCAGTCAGGCAAGAGTAGAACCTTTTCAATCTACAGAGCTTCATTCACTTAAACATACATTTGAATATTATTACATCTTAAAGGGAGAAGCGACCGTGCAAGTAGGCAATAATGAATATGAAGTAAAAAAAGGAGATCTCGTCAAAATTGATATACTTCAACCTCAAAGGATCTCTAATCATCTATCTACTGACTTACTATTTTTATGCATATGTACCCCAAGATTTAAACACGACAACTATATCTCTGAGAAACCAAGAGAATAATATAAATTTGAACTATAATTCTGATATGAAAAAAATAGCCCTCGCCTTAATTATTGCATTCATTTTTACTTTGTCGAGCTGTGATACTAAGCCTAAAGCAAGCCCAGGATGTGATGAATATCTTAAGATAGCCGGAGAATATAAAAGTGCAACAAGAGATGGTATTATGACAGTGGCTGGAATTGAATCGGGCACAGTCGACTTTAGTGGTGTGGGGTACAATGATATGACTTGTAGCTATCAAATTGAAGATTGTCGAAATGGTCAGGCAACCATGAATTGTAATGGTGCTGTGGTCAAAACAAATCTTACGGTCCTCTCGGATGACATCATCACGATAGATGGCGAAAAATATCGTAGAATCCAATAATAGATTTATTCCTTCAATAAATTTTGCGAAGGTTGCCCCACCCTTGCATATGGATATTGGGCTATTCTTTGAGGACTATAATAAGTATTTAGCCCAGATATCGCTGCAGTATTAGATTTTTCAAGGTTAATTATCCCGCTTTCCTCTATAGCTTCTGCAGAGACCATAAGATGTTGTATCGATCCAACCATCATGATGGTCCCATTAATCTCAATTGGGATCTCCTGCTCAAATTTCATCATCATTTTTACTGGACTTCCTTTTACGAATGGAGCTGAAAATCCATCTATAAATTCCTCTTTAAAACGACACAATTCAAATTCAGAATGACTCGAAGGAAATTTGGCAGAAGTATAATGTGCCATAGCCGTATGTTGAGTATCCACATGATTGATCGTATAGTATCCAGAAGACATTATATTGTCATAAGTATGTCGTTCGACAGTTCTCGGTCTCATTATAAAACCTAAGATTGCTGGATCAGATCCCAAATGTACTACAGAGCTAAAAATGGCTAAATTAGAGGTACCCTCTTCACTAATTGAACCAATTAAATTAGCCGACTTATACCCCGAAACTGAATTGATTAAGTTCAATCGATAAATCTTTTCTAAATCAGATATTGATTTCCTGCTAAACGATTGGTAGTCCATCTTTTAAAATTTTATTTCAAATTTTCGATCTTCTTTGCTATTTCCTCGGCCTCAGCGTATTTCGCATCAGCAGCTTTTCTATCAGTTTTGGACAATACGAATGCGTCATTCATTAATTGTTCGTATTGCGTTCTTAATTTTTCTATCGGATCTTTTTTCTTAAATAGTCCAAACATTCCTATCGTTTTATTTAATTTCTTACAATTGACATACCAGCATCAACGCCTATAATTTGACCAGTTATTGATCTCGCTTTATCACTGATCAAATAAGCAGCCATGTTAGCTACCTCATCTCCATCAAGTATTCGTTTTAGAGGATGGCGATCTTTCATTTTTTCTCGCATAGTATCATTTCTCAATAGATTAGCTGCAAGAGGTGTATCTGTGATCGTTGGTGCAATGGCATTTACCCTAATAGTTGGAGCAAATTCGGCCGCCATAGATCTTACCATACCTTCTACAGCACCCTTTGCTGCGGCGACAGAAGTATGAAACGGCATACCTTGACTTACTGCTACCGTACTAAAAAGCACCACAGAAGGATTCACCCCTTTCTTAAGTATTCTATGATACTTTTTTATCGTCTTAAATGCTCCTACTACATTAATTTCAAAATCTTGACGAAGCACCTCTTCTTTTAAGCTACCGATTGGCTTTAGCACAATAGATCCCGGACAGTATACGATACTATCGACCTGATCAATATCCGGTAGTTCATCTTGAGTGATATCTAACTCAAATTGAGATAAATTAGGATGACTTACATCTGACGGCGTTCTACTAATATTGATACAATGATTTTCATTAATCAGTTCTTTAAGTAGTGCTTTACCAATTCCATGACTACCTCCTATTATTAAAACCTTTCTCATTATCTTTTTGATATTTTGTTATTAGAAATAGATTTCTGACGAGAACATTTGAACCTACCTTGTTCAAACTCACGTCGAGATGCATGTTTAGTATTTCTTCCTTGCACGCGTGCTCTCCATAATTTGAATGACGATCGCTTCAAATTGTTTCGCATTAGCTCGATAACTTCTTTTTCAGATATCCCAAATTGGTATTTGATACTATCAAAAGTGGTCCTATCCTCCCACGCCATTTCAATAATTCTATCGATATCTCTTTGCTCCATAACTATTAAGTCTCTACCCTTTTTTCTACTGAACCTTCTATAGTGTGTTTTTCTATAATGCGTTTTGCCTCGATCATGGCATATTCACTTTTCTTGATTTCGCTCAATTTTTGTCGTGCGGCCCTACTTGCCAAAGCTTCGTCGACTATCGGTTTAGGATAACTTGTCCCTATATGAAAATTATACATCGCAGATTCCATTGGAGTAATATTCCATGGTTCATGAATTAGATGATTAGGTAAAGAAGCCAATTCTGGCACCCAAAATCTTATAAATTCACCATCTGGATCATGGTCTTTTGATTGTTTGATAGGGTTGTAAACTCGCATTGTATTAATACCCGTTTCGCCTGCCTGCATTTGTATCTGAGGATAATGAATGCCTGGTTCAAAATCTAAAAACATCTTGGCTAAGTGCTTAGACGCTAACTGCCATGGTTGCCATAAATGATGGCAAAAGAAAGAGATTAGCATAGCTCTCATCCGAAAATTTAAGTACCCAGTTGTTCTAACACATCGCATGCATGCGTCTACCAGCGGATATCCTGTTTTACCCTCTTCCCACGCAGCAATCTTTTCTTGATCGACTTCTTTTTTTAATTGATGGTATGCCTTGTTGATAGAGTCAAATTCCATATTGCTCTCCATTTCGAACTTTTGTATAAAATGACAATGCCATCTCAGTCTGGATAAAAACGCTTTAATTGATCTTTTATCTCCGTTAATATTTGACAACTCATTTGAAGCCGCTTGATATACCTGTCTTATGGATAAGTTTCCCCATGCTAAATGAGGAGAAAGACGACTACAATTTATTCTGCTTTTCGTCGGTGATGAGATGTGATAAATATATCGGTTCAGCTTAGTCTTTATAAATTCGTCTAAGGTTCTATGACCTTGGGATTCACCACCTTTTTGGTATTGCTTATTATTTCCAATTCTCCAATAGTGATCAAAGCAAATTGTAATTTGCTCCAAGTTTTTCTGTGGAAGCCAATTGATTTGATTCAAATCATACTGATGCATTGGGCTATTGACATATTCATACCATTTATTAACCCAACCACTCCTATTCTTTAATCCACGAATTACACCATTAGATTGAAATTCTTTCCAATCAATCCCCATTAATTTACACCAGTATGTAGTCTCCTTGTCTCTTCCATAGGTTATACTTAATCCAGTCTCTTGATAAGATAGAAGTGTATCTATTTGTATCTGACTTTGTAGACAACTGAGCGCATCTATAATATCTCCTTGAGTGATTAGTAGCTTCGTGCCATAAGCATCTAATTGGTAGTTGAGATCTTGTAAACTTTCGTAAATAAACTGAAAATGTCGATCAGAATAATGATCATCATTAAACGTGATTGGTTCAAAGTTGTACCACAATATTGTAGGCAATAATGAATTACTACAATATTCTAAAGCGGCATGATCCAATAGCCTTAGATCTCTCTTTAACCAGACCACATTATACTTTTCTTTATTGTCTATCACGACAAAAGAAACATAGAGAGTCTAATGCGGTTCAATAAATGAGGAATAAAAATTAAGAGTGGGCCAATAAATCTTTATTAACCCACTCAGAATTCGGTCATCTAACCGAATACCAATTGATCACTTATATCTTAGTTTATTATTCTGCTACGATGATTTGTTCTGCGTAATTATAATCGGCAGAAAAAACATAAAAGACATATGTACCTGGATTAAAATTCGAAACGTCAACTATACTTTTTCCCGCTTCTAAATTCATTTCACTTACTATGGCACCGTTAATATTGATAATCTGAAGGATAGCATCATCATATGGTTGAGTCACTCCTACATACTCTTTTGATGGATTAGGTCCAAATTGAATATCAATCTCATTTTTAAATATTTCATTTTTCTCAACGACTTTTTCAAAATTGACCAAGTCAAAGACGTTTTTAGCCGCAATTTTATTTGGACTCAACCACTCTGCTACCTCCACAAATGCCGTGGCATAGACATCCGTAACTTGAGGTACAGCCCATGCCAAATGTGCATATGATTTATTATTTTTTACTTTAAATTTTACCTGATGTATAGTGCGCCATTCAGTAGATATCAGATCACCTCCATTCGTTGAATCATTCAAATTGATGGTCATGTTGATAAAAGCCATATTTTCCTCAAAAGGTAGTTTTGCTGTATCTGGCTTTCCTGAGCCGATCGACTCTTCGGTATGGTGTAAAGAATATCTATCTGGAGATAGGTTCGAACTTACCGCTATAAGTTCCATTTGACTATAATCATAAAAGGCTCTCAAATTATGACCAGCCAAGCTGAAGTCATATGTGCTAGCCCTCATTTGTATATCTATAAATAGGAAATCTCCATCCTGATGACTGTCTACAAATCTCAACTCTACGTCGTGAGCTTTTAAACTTGCAGTGAAGATCATAAATAAAAGAAACAGTAGATTCTTCATAATTCGTTTTCTAAGGGTTATTTGGGTGGTTATTGTAGTTCGAATGTAGAATGAATTAGAAAGCAAAGCTTGAAATTGACATATAATTAATGACAATTATCTTACAAAAATCTCGATTTTATCCATTAAGAGACCCAATTACATCCCATTTAGACCTTTGTTGTGTCATCTATTTTACATTTAAGAAATTCACGGTAACAATGCAAATTCAATATTTGTAGTCGTTTTGTAGTATACATTATGCGCAGATCGACTCCTTCATTTAGCGTAACTTTGCGCAAAATTTGATAAGTGGCGGAATTATTCTCATTCAAACAATTCAAAATAAGCCAGGACAACTGCACGATGAAGATCGGTACAGATGGTGTGCTACTGGGGGCATGGGCCAAAATTGATAGTGCCAAACATATATTGGACATAGGAGCAGGTACCGGTGTCATTGCGCTAATGGCTGCACAGAAAAATGACCAAGCCAACATAGTTGGAATTGAAATAGATGAGGCTTCAGCAAAAGAAGCGACCAATAATGCAACAAACTCTCCTTGGAACAGTCGAGTCAAAATATTGAACACCTCATTACAAGATTTTGTCAAGCACCATAATGATAAATTTGACCACATATTGAGTAACCCCCCCTTTTTCACTGGAGGAACCCTTTCCTCCAGTCAAGACAAAACCAGTGTGAGGCACACTGTTAAGTTAAGTCATAGTGATTTACTTAGAGCCACGCAATCGCTTTTGTCTAATGAGGGTCGCTTTTCAGTTATCTTACCCCATATTGAAGGGTTAAGATTTATTGAGATGGCCAAGTCATATAATCTATATCCCATCAGACAATGCGATGTCTACCCAGATCAGACCAAAAAATTAGAGCGGTTGTTAATTACATTTTGTAAAAAAGAGAGTAGCGATGTTATCCCTGAGGTACTTTATATCAGAGATAGCCCATCTTCAGAATTTAGCGAAGATTATAAATTTTTAACTAAGGACTTTTATCTAAATTTTTAAGATCAGAATACTACTTTTGACATTAGATGTTAGAATTAGTCTTAGCAACAGCTGCTGCAATATTCAGTATTGTCAATCCACTTGGTGCTATACCACTGTATCTTTCATTGACTTCTGATTATGACTACTCCCATCGTCGATCCACCTCCATACAGATCAGTGTTTATACCATATCTATTCTTTTAGTCTTTTTTTGGTTAGGTATTTACTTGCTCAATTTTTTTGGTATCGATATCAATGCTCTACGTATCGCAGGGGGCTTAATATTACTTAACTCTGGATATGGGCTGATGTCTGGCAGCATGGAAACAAGTCGGGCTGTAGGAAAGAAAATCAAGGAAGAAGCAGAACACAAAGAAGATATCTCCTTCACCCCAATGGCAATGCCCATGTTGGCTGGCCCTGGTTCAATTTCTTTTTTGATTACTCAATTTGCAGAAAACGAAAACTGGGAAAATCGAGTTGCCATTAGTGCCGCCATATTACTGATTGGATTGATCATTTTTCTTGTTCTTCATTATTCTACTCTTTTTTATAAGATGTTAGGTCGTGGCGGTCTGCGAGCTCTATCCAGAATCATGGGTTTCTTAGTGATGGCTATAGGTATGCAGTATATCATTACAGGAGTTGTCAAGTTAGTAGAGATCATCAATTAATCTGTATGCAAGCTGTTCAGTTAAAATCTTTTGGCACCACAGATCAACTATATATAGGAGAATATCCTGATCCCAGCATTTCGGACCGAGAAGTCCTTATTAAGGTAAAGGCTTTCGCTTTGAATAGAGCTGACCTCCTACAAAGACAAGGGAAATATCCTCCCCCCCCTGGCGAGAGCGAAATCTTAGGACTTGAAGTTGCAGGCGAAATCATAGCCATTGGAGAGAAAGTCACCAATTATCATATTGGTGACAGAGTGTTTACATTAGTGGGTGGAGGTGGATACGCCCAATTAGTGAAATCTCAAGAGAATATGTTAATGCATATTCCTCAACAAATGGCTTACCACGAAGCAGCAGGAATAGCCGAGACTTTTCTTACAGCTTGGCAAACATTGGTGTGGCATTCACGTATAAAAAAAGATGATAAAGTCCTTATTCATGCCGGCGCTAGTGGTGTAGGAATCGCAGCTATACAAATAGCCAAATTTTTCGGAGCAAGAATTGCTATTTCGGCATCTGCTGGCAAACATGCTGTCTGTAGATCTTATGGTGCAGAGATATGTATTGATTACAGAAAAGAATCTTTTGAAGAAGTCATAAAAAGAGAATGGGGAGGAGTAGATATTGTTGTTGATTTTATTGGTGAACCATACTTCAACAAAAATTTAAATGTTCTGTCAGTAGATGGAAAGATGATTATTTTAGGACTCATGGGCGGGATCATGTCCGAAATCAATTTAATTCGATTATTAAGTAAAAGAATAACAATCATCGGTTCTACATTACGCTCACGCACAGAAGAGTATAAAGCTCAACTGACAGCCGATTTTAAAACTAACTTCTTACCATCTTTTACTACAGGAAAATCCAAAGTTCACATAGATTCGCTACTACCTTGGTCAGCTATCAAAACTGCACATGACAGGATGGAAGCAAACTTGAATACAGGAAAGATTATTATGACAATAGATTAATCTAATGCGTAAGGCACTTGAATCTCAGCACCTATCATATGCATAAGCTGATAAAGTCCAAAAAATGTTCTGTTTATATAAATAAAGTGCTCGCTGCCTCGATTCACTTTATATTTGGACATCAGCGTTTCCTTAGCCATTCTTTCTCCTACAGAAGTGATTTCATCAAAGTAAGATACATTTGAAAAGTCCCAAGTATCTGATTGATATGGCCTTAACAACAGGGATAACACCTCATGAAAAAGGTCGTAATAATAGTTGGCCTCTTCTTCTGAATCATCTGCATACAATATCTCAAGCTGATGTAGAACCGCTCTGAATTCTTCTGGACGATCAATGATGCCCGGCTGGGTAAGTTTAAAGTAAGGGTCATAAAATTCATTAGGTACTTCCTTAACACATCCAAAATCAAGAATACAGATATCTCCATCCTCTTTGATTAAAATGTTACCTGGGTGTGGGTCAGCATGTACTTTTCTCAATTTATGGATTTGGAACATGAATAAATTCCAAATATTCTGTCCCAAGTCATCACGATTTTCTTTTGTAAGATTCATTTTAAGATATTGAGGCAAGTGCATTCCCTCCACCCAATCCATCGTAATAATCTTATCAGTTGATAATTCTGGATAATAATTAGGAAACGAAAAACCTGCAATACCAGAACATGCCTCAGTTAAGTCTTGACTATTCTTCAATTCCAATAGGTAATTCGTCTCTTCGATAAGTTTTGACTGGACTTCCCCAAAGTATTTTTCTGCATCATCCAAGTTTAGGCCCAACAATCGACTCGCCATTGGTTTGAGCATAGCCAAGTCTGATTTGATAGATTCACCCACACCGGGGTACTGTATTTTGATAGCCAATTTTTTACCGTCCAGCACTGCACAATGAACTTGCCCTATACTCGCAGCAAATGAAGCTTCATAATCAAAAGAATCAAAAATATCCTCTGGACTCTTACCAAGATATTTTCTAAAAGTCTTTCTGACCAAAGGAGCTGACAATGGAGGAACAGAAAACTGTGCTAATGAAAATTGATCTGTATAAGCTTTGGGCAATAGACTCTTTTCCATACTGAGCATTTGGGCCACCTTGAGACCTCCACCTTTTAACTCTTGAAGACTATTCATTATATCTTCAGCGTTCTTCTGGTCCAGGTCTTCTCGATCTACGTTACTTTGGAGAAGCTTACTACCATAATAACCTGCATAATTACGCCCCACTTTTAGACCGGTCTTTAACATTTTACCAGCTCTACCAATCTTACTCGTAGGAATCCGATCTATTGTTTTCATATATTATT
Source organism: Saprospiraceae bacterium (assembly GCA_020629515.1). Classification (GTDB taxonomy): domain Bacteria; phylum Bacteroidota; class Bacteroidia; order Chitinophagales; family Saprospiraceae; genus GYS-P2D. Next base: position 119,118 of record JAHDDE010000005.1, read on the forward strand.
CGTTTCCTGATTTGTTCATTCGTTCTTGCCAAATGAATTTTCCAAAATCTAAAACACTTTTGAGAGGAGTTGTATCAATCAGATCCATAGTAGCCTTGACCGCCTTTTCGATAGCGACATCAGTCTTTTCATAGGATTCAGAACTATCTTTTGACCAAAAATCCAGTAGAAATAATAATTGGCCATAAAATCCCTCAGCGACCAATGAGCTTGAGATCCTCCCAACAGCATTGTCAAATCTCCCAAGATTTAATACCTCTACAGGTTGAATTTCTTTTATAAAATCATGGTATTCAGTTTTCAGCTCTTTGAGTACTGATAGTATTCTAATCTTATGACCATTATTCAAGCTCAAGAGCAGATATTGGTCATTGAGGGCACAATTTTCAAAAAATGTATAGTAAAAAGATAGCAGTTTATCTCTATTATCATAGTTAGAAAATAATGGATCCGACTGAACCGTAAGAATAGACGCAGCGATTAATCCTTGCCATACCGCTTTCTCGAGTTGATCTATCGTTTCAAAATATTCGGCAAAATTTACTTCATCTATTTTTTCATCGTGACAAAGTTGCTGAATGCTAATCTCCAGTCCATTCTGCACTGCATAATCCATATAGAGATCCAATATTTCTTCTCTACTTTTCTGCTTATACTTAGGTGCCATTTATATCTTTTACTTAAAACTTAAAACGAATAATAACACCTGAAGTTCTCTTAGTACGTCATAGTTGTATTAACTAAGACTCATTCTTAATTGCAGTCATTTTTATTGAGGATGATCAATGCCGCTATCACTCCTGGCACCCAACCACACAAGGTGAGCAAACAGACTATAAGAAATGATCCACATCCCTTATCCACTATTGACAGTGGTGGAAGAATTATAGCTAACAATACTCGTAATAGGCTCATTTTGTTCGATTTTTATACTAAAAACAAACACTTCAATTACATGAGTTCTACTCTATCGACTTACCAAGAAAACTTATCGACGAATACTTGTAAATCAAATCCACAGGTGTGACCATCATTTATTGGGATGAAAGTCTTGATCGACTATAATTATTTACAGTGACTACTTATGGTTTTCTGATTTAGCTTTCAAAAAAAAAGCCCTCCCATTATGGGAGAGCTCTAAGTATAATTTTTTCAATCATAGAATATTAGCTCAAAGGAGGTATTCTTAAGATTTGTCCTGGGTATATTTTGTCAGGATGAGATAACATAGGCTTGTTCGCTTCGAAGATTGCGTTGTATTTCATCGGATCTCCATAAACTTCTTTAGCAATTTTTGATAAAGAATCTCCTGATTTTACTTCATGAAATATAGATTCAGGTTCTGGATTAAGTACATTGATATTGTCAGCTACCGCACCTACTCCATCAACGTTACCCAAAGCCAAAATAAGCTTTTCTCGGTCAGCATTTGTACCTGTAGCCCCAGATACGATAACTTGTTCTGCCAATTCAATTTTCAATTCGCTGACAGGAATTCCTAATTCTGACACAGCATTCTCGAGCGCTTTAATTTTTTCTTGTTCTGCAGTCAATACAGGTTCAGAAGCTTTTTTTGAGAATACTTTTTTACCAGCATTCTTAATAAATGAAAATAATCCCATTTTAAATTTTATGAGTTAGTTAAAGAATTAATTGAGCCTCCACAAAAGAGGCAGATAACAAAATTAAAAGTTCTTTATAGTAAGTAAAAGTTCCTAAGGAAGTAATATTTATTCTGATGTTACCTCTAATTGTGGGATCATCGAAACGCTCCAAGTCAGACTTCCCCATGCATATATTAGTTCTTGATCTTTTATTTTAAGAATCATCGATTCTTCATAGTGATCGCTATGCTCGGATTGAACAGTTACTCTTAAGGCATCTTCTGAAGAATTATAATTATAATGACCCCATTGGTCTGCCACTTTATTAAATATTATAATCCAACTTTTATCATTGGGAATCGTAAATATACTATACTCTCCTTGAGGTAATAATTCTCCGTTTATCCTAAAATCGTGGCTCAATTTGATTTTGGACGCCTCATTGGCACCCGTTCTCCAGATTTTTCCATAAGGAACCAATCCCCCATATAGTTGGCGTCCTCTTACTTTTGGACTACTGTAATCCAATCTTGCCTCACTTCCATTGATATAATAGGTGTTGGCTACTGGCGGACTTTTTCGTTGAGACTTATCTATCTGTGCTGAGATAGAAATTGTCAATAGCAATAGTGGGGCAAGTACAAAATATTTAATCATACAATTTCGATTGGTAATGATGCTCAAGAGCAAATACGGAAACTATCAAAATGGGTGAAAAAAATGACTAAATCCATTAAGGAATGGTTAAAAAAATAAGTTCAGGCTCAATTCTTACTTTCTATAGGATAAAAAGCGCTTCTTAAAAGCTTTTTTAGCCTCATGCTTCATAAGAAATAAACCACCAGCATCTGCGCTGGCACCGAGGTTAGGCTGGATATTATGAGCCAAGTCAATGATCTGCTTGGCATAATATCCGCCTGCCGAAAAGAATTTCAAAAAACTCGACTTATCTGGAGTAAAATGATCTTGCAAATGATTGATCTCGCCAGTTAAGAAAGGTTTCATCATATCTGGCGTACTACAGAATGGTCGCGCTATACCAACCAGATCCAAATTTTTCATTTATACATTGAGATAGTCACTCTTGGAAAGTCTTTCTGCATGGCAGCTTTGAACAAGCGGTTTACAATAACCTATCCACAATACAATTCTAACGGAGCTAATATTGGATCATTCATACAATATTGTAAAATAATTGGTCACTAATTAACCTATTTTTTGATAACATGCGTTATTGATTAGCGTACATCTTGCGAAGAATCTAAATTGTAGGGTAAATCTTATTAATTTGGTGGTTCATAAGTTTATTGCGACAGACAATTATCATTAAGCACATGTTAAGAATGAATCAAATTTTAAGTGTTTCGGCAATTATCTTTTCTCTACTATTCTGTACTAATCTTTTCGGTCAAGACAGATTCGAACGGCTCTATACGACTAATGAAACAGATGTATTATCGAGCTCACTGCATGAAATAGGAGGTGGTTATCTCATATTAAGTTTAGAAATCAACGAGGATTCAGAAAGGGAGTTTATAAACCTGAGTCGATTAGACCAAAAAGGAAATGTCGATTGGACCAAAGAATATGATTATGATATAGAAGAGGATGTGTTTATATCCGAATTAGGAGAAGTAGAATTTCTGTCAGATGGAACTATCGCTTTTTCAGCACTACTACAAAAAGACAGTCTAAATCGGTTGATTACAAGAGTGGACGCCAATGGAAATGTGTTATGGACTTTTTTAGCAGGCAATGAAGACGATCAATTAACTACTGGGTTCAGATCAAATCTCATAGATATGCAGGATGCAGGTATGCTCCATATCACTGCAAATGTGACCGATCAAAGTGATCAAGTTTTCTTTTCTCAGGTTTCATTGACCGGAGAACTAATATGGGGTGCATCTTGGGAGCTTAGAGATACCTCAGACAATATAATATCCGCAAATGTTAAAGACGCTATCTATCTTGTGGATTCGACCATCTTAATTTTAGGAAATACAAATAGTGAAGACCACCAACTATTCCTAACTAAAATGGATACTATAGGAAATATCCTTTGGAGTAAAAGCTACACAGCAAATTTAGGCTCAGGGTTAAATCAATCAGCTTTAAGCTTAGATGAAATGGTGGACAGCACGATCATTGTGTTAGGTACTCAAGTGGGGAGTTCATCCAGTGCATTGTTACTTAATGTAGACCAAGCGGGTAACTATATTCAGTCAAGGTCTATAGTATCCGTTACTAATAATACTGATCTCATACCTGTTGAAGTAACTACATTTAGCGATACAACAATAGCCGTAGCTCTTAAACGATTAGATTTATTAACTAATGAAATAAGACCTATAATAGCTAAAATTGACTTAGATAGCAATATCTACTACCAGACGTTATTAAAATCAAGTACGGATCTTAATCCTACGAGAGGTGGACTAATTAGTCCCGATAGTATTAGTCCTGTATTTATTACATCTTCAACTAGAGTAGATTCTGTAAGATTGAATCCGTACATCATCAAATTAGATCAAGATGGCAACACCAATTGCAATAGTTTTGTCAATCTTAGATACGATTCTATATTTTTTGAAGTAGATACATTAGTATGGTCGTCAAGTCCAGAGATTACTTTTGATAGTATTTCAGTCTCTACACGAAATTTTACTGAATTTAATCCTCCATTACTGACTCTTTCGGATACTACTTTTTGCCCGCAAGATCCAGTGATATATACTTTTGATGCGACTACGAGAGGAGCTACCAGCTACCTGTGGGAAGATGGTAGTACCGAACCGATAAGAACCGTTACCGAGACTGGCATGTATACGGTCACCGTGATAGTAGGAATCGAAGAGTGCTTTACCCTTTGTGATACAGGCTCAGTATCTCAATCGGAATTTCCGACTGCCATGATAGAATTAAATGATGCTAATTTCTGCAGCAGCGGAGAATTAGTTTTAACGGTATCATCGAATAATGCTATTGTATCTACTCTGTGGTCTACAGGTGATACCGACAGGGATATTATTGTCACTGACTTAACACAATACTCGGTTAATATTGTTGATGATTGTGGCAATCCAGCCCAAGCTCAGATAGATCTGAGAGGATTCGCCATTAATAACAATCCTTCCTTATCCATATCCACTGATAATCTCTGTGAGGACAATTCTCTATTGATAGTGGCTACCGGCCCTGTGGACCCTGCGTTGTTGTCCTGGTCAACTGGAGAAACCATGGTATCAAGTATTAGGGTAACTGAACCAGGAACTTATACCGTTGAAAATTTAGAAACATTTTGTCCTGGACAAGGTAGTATAGAGATAGTAGAAGATCAATTCTTATCGGATGTATCTATCGATATATCACAAAGTTGTGATGCAGGATCAAATACCATTCAACTTGTTGCTGGTGGGATGGGGCCCATCGAAACTTTCACATGGTCCACTGGGGCTAATACAAGTATAATTAATATCACCGAACCAGGTACTTATAGTGTAACAGTTACTAATATATGTGGCGATGAATTTTCAAATTCTATAACAATCACTCAAGAGCAAATTGATGATTGTATCACTACGCCCCCACCTCCTGTTGGCACAGATTGTATTCAATGGCCTAACGCAATATATCCAAGATCCAATAATGATTTGAATCGATCCTTCGGCCCAGAAGATATGAATTGTGGTAATGTCACCATAGAAGGTTATGATCTAAGAATATACAATAGATGGGGCAACATGGTATTTGAATCTAACAATATTGGAGAACGCTGGAATGGTACTAAGAATAATAATGGTGGGGAGCTTCCCGCAACGACTTATTTTTGGTATGCTTCGTATACCATAGAAGGAGATTCATTTGAATCAGAAGGTGATGTTACAGTGATTAGATAGTCCGATCAGCAGTTATAAAAATAACTTTTGGAAAAGATATCATGTATGATTTAATAATCATTGGTGCAGGGCCTACAGGTATCAACATTGCTGTAGAAGCTCAAAAGGCTGGAGTAAAATATATAGTTATAGAAAAAGGAGTATTGGCCAATTCAATCTATAATTTTCCTGCCAATATGACTTTCTTTTCTACTTCTAAGAATTTAGAAATCGCTGATATTCCTTTCATATCTCATAGCGACAAACCAACTCGACGTGAAGCTCTTGAATATTATCGACGTATTGTTGAGAGCTATGAATTAAACATTCATTATTACGAAGAAGTCAAAGGGATTACCCAAGATGGGGCGACCTATGAAGTAAAAAGTTCAAAAGGCAACTATAAGGCTAAAAATATAGCGGTTACCACTGGATTTTATGATACACCACGTTTACTTGGTGTACCTGGAGAGCAACTTCCTAAGGTTAAACATTACTATGATGAAGTGCATCCATATGTCGGTCAAAAAGTGCTGATCATAGGTGCTGCAAATAGTGCGTGTGATGTAGCACTGGAATGCTGGCAAAAAGGTGCAGCTGAAGTAACCATGGTCATAAGATCACATGAGATCTACCCAAAAGTTAAGTATTGGATAAAACCCAATATTGAGAATAGAATAAAAGAAGGCGCTATCAAAGCCCATTTTGAGACAGAAGTGATCAGTATTACTGAAAACCAGGTGACTTTAAAAAATGCTCGAAAAGAGTGGACCATTGAAAATGATTTTGTCTTAGCGATGACAGGTTATATGCCTGATTATCAGCTACTGAGACGACTAATGGTTCCTATTAATGATTCAGACGATTCTAAACCTTACTTTAATCCTGAGACACTTGAAACTACTCAAAGAGGTATCTATGTAGCTGGAGTAATTAATGCTGGAATGCATACCAGCAAGCTATTTATAGAAAATACGAGGGATCATGGAAAAAGGATAATCGATCATATCAGATCCAAAAAAGAAAAGGCCGCCAAATAATAGCGGCCTCTAAATTTTTTATGTTAATACCTATTGATTCTTAGCAGTCGGTCTGTTGATAGCATGATCAATCACAGTTCTCATTCGCTCTCTTTGATCAAAGGTGATTACCTCCCGGATTCTCTCAGCAGTTAAATTACCAGTCTCTGGATCAGCTATATCAACATCTCTAATTTGATCATCCATTATATTTTTAATGTAAAAGACCGTCGGATTATTAACGCTGGCTACTGAACAATCATCAGCGATATTGTAACGACCACCATCATTGACTCCTCCTGTGCCCCCAAAGGGCCTATAAGTACTACTATAGCTAAAAGTATCATCACAATAATCCTCAGTACACATACCTGGTTGATATAAACCTAAGTACTTACCTAACATATTCGAATTATAAGGATCATTGGTATTAGATATAAAATTGAGCTTGTTTCTTGAGTCAGTTACATTTTCACTATTCAATGAAGTTAAGCCTTGTAGATTTTCTCCATCTAAAATGGGCCTTGTAGCATCCTCATAAAAGATGTCATCAGTGACATAGACATTAATATATTTATTAGGATCCCAATTATTGGATCTTATCACATCTAACAATTCTTGCTCGGACTCCAAAGTTGACATTGTATTTATAACTCTTGAGCCTAAAAATGGTAGTGCGTTGCCATCTGGATCTGTTTCTGCCAAAACAAAGTTCAATCTGGCATCAACCCAATTAGGATTTTCCCATTGATTAACTAATTCATTGTCATTGAGACGAATGTTTTGATTATTGAATATTCTATTATAAGAATCTATTGCCCTTTGGATTTCAGATTCATTAGGCGTTTTATTGATGTAATGATATACTATCGGTAAAGTGACAATCTCATAATCTTTTTCTTCCCTGACATTGAAAACTATGCTCTCTGACTCAACACCATTAAAAGAAGCCCTTACCGTTTTAGTTCCAGGGGTTGAAAAACTCAATCCATCGCGCTGAATCGTTTGAGAGCCATCACTCACTACAAAAGGAATCGCACTCTTCGTCACATCAACGGGTATGCCATTAATTTTGGTGAATAAAGAAAAATCTCCAACTACACTCCAAGGATTAGTCGTAAGATTAGTATAACCTTCATAGCTTAGATTAAGTTCACGAATATCTGACTCCAAAACATACCAGATTCTGACAATATTGGACTCTAACTCATTAGCTACTGCTCTTATCGTATATTGGCCGCTTTCTGTCGGTATGAATGTTTTGTCTGGTAGGGTGTCGGTATTATTAACTACCAATTTAAAATCGAATAATTCTACAGGGTTTTCTGTCCTGTCTATGGCTCTTGCGCTAAATACAACTGGATCATCCCCTTCAAAGAAGATGTCACGGTCTACTGTGATTTCAATTTTATCAATTTTATATGAATCATAGAATATATCTAGTCCCAATTCTTCCTCTTCCGCGCATGCCACCAACAAAATCATGAAGAAGAATATATATTTTGAAGAAATTATATTTTTCATTTTATAGTTTTTATCCTTTGGTTAATTAGAAATTGTAGGTAAGCGTGAGCGTATAACTTTTGGTCTGAATAAATCTCCTGTCCAAAAAACGAGGGGTCTCAAAACTGGAGAATAAATGGTTATACTGATTGTAAGCATTGATATCCAAGAAAAATCTATGAACTTGTAATCCTAATTGTCCTTGAAATCCGTATTCAAATCTTTCAATGTCTTCAGTACTTGTCAATACTTCTCCATTGAATCCATCTACAGAAAACTCATTACTAAAATTATATCTAGCATAAGCTCCAGCTCCTATAACTAATTTGATATCTCTCGTGCCTGGAGTAAGCATTATAGGTAGTATGGATGCCTTAGCCCCATTAAATTTCCAATTGGCTACAACAGTTCGATCTGTCCCAACGAATGTCTCTGACACCCCATAAGTCTGATATCCAAGATAAAATCTTGATTGAAAAAACTTCTGATAAATCAAATTTTGATTGATGCCAAATTCCCAACCATCGGCAAGGCCATTGATAAAAGGGTTACTTGGATACTTCTCATCTCTAAAAAAAGAAGAGTATACCCTGCCAAAATAAAGCCCGATGCCATAAGACCGCTTCCAATTGGACATATAGTCATCCTTGAGCCCAACTATATTCTTCTGACGATTCATTAAATTATCGAAATTGCCACCATCTCCTAATTCTACCCATTGCTTACCATTGTATAATTGGAAGTTGCCATCAAAAAGTATCAGGCCTTTGTCTTCCTCTGTCACTTGAAGCGCTCGGCGTCTCTTCTTTTTTAACTTAGGTACTTGATGTGCATTTTTCTTGGCAGACTTCTCAATATTATTGAGGTAAGACTGTCTCAAAGACAACATATCCTTATTTCTAGCTAAAGCTCCATGAACGTCACCACCATCTGTAAGTTCGATCCAACGCTCTCCATTGTATTGAACAAACATATCTCGGTCTTTATCATAAATTAAAAGTCCGGTGTCTTCATCATCCTTCATCTCAAAGGATTGCCATTGGGCCGAAGTGAGTACAGGTACTTCCTTATAAGAAAGATCTCGTTCTTTCTGCCCTAAGAGCATAGAACTTGACCAGATAAGTAGGAGGAATAGTAAAGGATGTTTCATTTAAATTATCTTTTTGGTTTAAACACTATGATTTAACAAATTTAGAAAAAGAGACAATAGACTAACATGGCCATATTTGGGTATTTTTATAGAGTATTTAGTGCTGCTCTTCATTGATTTTCATTTTCACAACCTTTAAGAAATACATCCAAAGTTGCATCAGTGCTTACCTTAAAATTCTCTTGGAATACTACTTCTTGAGAACTCGATATTGCAAGCCCACCAAACTTGTCTACTATAGACGAGCTCATTATAGATCTATTGGAGAT
>JAHDDE010000088.1 GCA_020629515.1 Saprospiraceae bacterium
ATTGATAACTTTAACGCGCATAGATAAATCACCTTTATATGAATGATTTTTAAATCGACTTAGTTTTTGTTATGATATTTTTTTGATGGCTAGTCCAACACAATCCCACATTATTGCATTTTTTGAATTGTCCAGAGGTTCAGTGATATTTATTTTCTCGTTGAGATGGATCACTTTAAGTTTATGGCTTTCGATGATTTGAATCATTTTTCGTGTTGGATAAAATTGCTGCCAGTGGTGTGCTTTTTGGTAGTTTTCTGGTGTAATAAGGATCATCTTACCATTAGGTCTTAATACTCTTACTACCTCGTTCAAAAATTGTGTAGGATCATCTAACCGATCCCATAACATCACAGATATGATTGTTTCGAGGTATTCTGATTCAAAAGGCAATTCTTCTGCTTTAGCCATCCCAAAGTGGATATGCTGATTAGGATGATAGTCTATGATATAATTTTTAGATCCACGATCACTAAAGTCTAATTCTAAAATTCCAGAATGGTGATGGATCTGCTGCGCCATTTTTATCATCTGATAACTATAGTCTAATCCAATAAGATCTGCCTCTTTGTATGATAGAGATAATTCTCTGAGCAGGCGACCTGTGGCGCACCCTACTTCACATATAGTCCCTGTGGTAGATGTGGATATATGTTGTTTTATGTATTGGATTATAGGCTCATAGATATAATGAGTCCTAAGGTCATTTAGGTCATAATATTGACTGAAAACTTGTCGTCTTACTCTATCAAAATATCGTTCATAAGGATCTACTGAAAATTCTTTTTGCGTTTTAGTGCAATAGATAGGTACTGATGATTGGTATGATAATGGTTTATTCAAGAGATTTATTTCAGGACAATTTTGTCTATTTCAAGTGAAAATTTTTCAGCTTTCTTATTCCCTATCAAAAATCGAATTTCGCCAAGTTTTTCATTGGGATAATTGGGCATATTCAGTTTTATCCCACGAAAGGTGGGAACCATATCTTTTAATTCTATTTCTATAGCTTGCCATTCGCCTGTTGTGTTCAGTTTTTTGACATAGGCATGTCGATCAGTATAATGGGATTTTACTCTGAATTGGTAGTCCTTTCCATCTCCTTTAAGATATAATATGATTGTCTGGTATTGACTTACGTTAATTGGAGACAATTGATATTTAAGCGAAGAGAATCCTCCATTGTTTTCTAATGATACTTCTCCAGTAAATATCGCATTTCCGTTATCTGAAATTTTTAATCGACCATTGGATCTTCCTCCCATTACTACATCATCTGTTATACTCCATCCATCATATTTATCATTCTCGCTAAAATCGAATAATATAAAGTCAGAGGGCATACCGGTAATTAAAAGTGTGATAAAAATGGCAATCATAGGTTATTAACGCCAAGGACATTAAGTAGTTGCACAGATCACTATTGGTATAATAAGCTCCAATGATTTTGTTAAATTCATGGTACTCCTTTTGAGACGGTCATGATACTTTAATCTAAAGCTTATCTTTAGCATTTGAATATTACACGTTAATTTATTCTATTTATGTTCATAATTGTCGCATATAATAATGACTGGTGATTTGAATTTATGCTACGTTTAAAATACTTGCAATAGCTTAGGTTATTGCTGTGCTTTTTGCATGGGCTAAATCCACATTTTATATCCATTATATATGGTATTATGAATCATAAGTGATAGGAGATACTTTAGTTAAGATCTAATTTTAGCATTTTATGAAAAAATTATTACTTCTCTTTTTTTTAGTTGGTTCATACCATTCTGCTTTTTCATGGGGTAAAAATGGTCATAGAATAGTTGCAGCGATATGTGAATTGTATATGTCGAAAGAGGCAAAAGAAGAAATGGTTAAAATAATGGGGCCAGATTATCTGGCAGAATTAGCCAATTGGCCGGACTATATCAAGTCAGAAAAAGGATGGAAGATGGCGGACTCATGGCACTATACTACGGTACATGTTGGCCAGTCTACTCAAGAAGTTAGAAATTATTATGGAAAGGATGAAGATATCAATGATGCATTGGAGGCAATGGATTTGATGATAGATATTTTGAGAGATGATCCAGTTGCTATTGAATGGTTAGAGGACAAAATGGAAAAAAACAAAGCGAAGCCTTTAAGAGGATCAATAAAGGCCACTGCATTAGCATTTTTGACCCATATTGTGGCAGATGTACACCAGCCGCTACATGTAGGGAAAAATAAGGATCGAGGAGGAAATAATATTACAGTACTTTATTTTGATGAGCGCTCTAATTTGCATGCAGTGTGGGATAGCAAGATTATTGACCAAGAGCAATTGAGTTATACAGAATTCACGCACTTTATCAATAAGACCGCTCCTGAAATGATTAGAGAAATTCAAAGTGCCAGTATAGATGAGTGGTGCAATGAGTCAATCTTGCTTAGGGAAGACATCTACAATAATATCTATAACTATACGGACAGAGAAACAGGCTTGCCATCATTTAAATGGGACTATCAACATGACTACATTCCAAAAGTAAAAGATAGATTGCTTAAAGGGGGATTAAGATTAGCAGGCTTGTTGAATGAGATATTGGGTTGATATAATCTTAGGTTATTGTCTAACATAATTAGTGATATAATTGATGGATGCCGAAGAATTGATCAACCGAATTAGAAGTGGTATTGGGGCGCGTAATGAAGTCATCAGGGAGTTGTATTATAATGAAAAGATCAGAAAGACTGTTGTAGGCACGATGATAAAAAAAGGTTGTTCTGAACAACAAGCCAAAGATTTGCATGTCGATAGTATAGTGAATTTTGTGAAAGCTTGCTACAAACCGAATTTTACTATAAAAACATCCTTAGCTAATTATTTGACTGGTATAGCTAAAAATATCTGGTATACTCAGGTAACGAAATCCACTCAGCAACTGACTATTAAGAAGGATGTTGCTCAACTGACTGTTGATCAAAGCTACGAAATGGTGTTACGCAGTCCTGATCAGAGAGAATTGCTTAATCAACTTCTTGATCATTTAGATGAAACTTGTAAGAGACTTCTAACTCTATGGTCGCTCAATAAGAAAATGAAAGAGATTGCTAAAGACTTGAACTATAAATCTGATGGTATGGCTCGCAAGAAAAAGCATCAATGCCTACAAAGGTTTTATAAGATCATAGGCGATCATCCCAATATTGTCAACGCTTTAAGAGAATTGCTATGATAGATTATTTTGAGTATATAGATGACTATCTGCATGATAGATTGACCGCAAACTTGAAAGAGCAATTCGAAAATGAGCTGTCAAAGAATATTGAATTGCGGACAGCTGTGGATCATCATGAAATCGCTAAGGCCGGTTTAGATTTATTGATCGAGCAGGATATACGAGCAGAGATAGACCAATTTAGAGCTAATGATGTAGCAGTTGAAGCGTTTCCTTGGAAGAAGGTTTTACTTTTGATTGGTGCTGTTATCGGCCTGTTAGTTGTGATATGGTTTATTCAAAATAGAACTCAAGAGCCAGAATTGCTATATGCCAGCTACTTCAAGCCCTATATCCAAGAGGGTAGTCGTGGCGAAGAAATGAATGTTTCATTGCTTAAAAAGTGTGATTTAGCCCACTATTTGATGACTAAAGCAGAATTTGACAATGTAGTTGCATTATTAGAAGAGTCGGCCGAACAGGAAGGTGGATGTAATGGTAAAACAATTTGGTTAAGATCACTCAATTATCTGAGGGTAGGTGCAACAGATTCTGCTACTGAATCTTTACGACTTATTAGTACTGATTCTCCATATTTCAACCGTGCGCAGGAGCTTTTGGATAAGATATAGCATCGCTCTATCACAATACTACTTTTCGATAGGCAAAATAGGCTCCTAAAAATATAATCATAACACCAATCCCGTATAGAAGATACTGCCACCAAGGTGTGAAGATAGGAGACATGTCGCCCATCACAATAAAAGCCGCCCAATACTTAGGATCTTGATATTCTGGGTCCACACTATCGAGATAGTGTAGCTTGGCTTGTTGGAGCGCAACATCCTTACGCTTCCCTTTTTTTAGCTGTTTGTAGAACTCATCCATGATGATCGCTGACGACTGATCATTGATTGGCTCTAAGGTGCTGACCACAGACTTGGCACCTGCATGGAAGAATCCTCGTGCCAAACTGAGCACACCTTCTCCTTCTGCGATTTCGCCCTTTGCAGTGGAACAGGCACTGAGGACGACCATTTCATTATTAGATTCGAGATCGTAGAGCTCACGAAGCGTGAGTTTTTGATTGGGGTCGTCGATATCACTCCCAAGTGCTAAGAATGAATTGTCTGAATCATCTGGAATGGTCACGGCATGTCCAGCAAAATGAAGTATACGTTTATTTTCTATAGCATCAATTAGATACTCCTTATCATGATTTATCTCTGCTTGGGGAAGCGTCGAAGATATATGATCTACCTCCTCTCGGGCATAAGGAAGATGGTAAAGATTAACGGAGTCTCCTCTATATCCCTGGACGGAGGCATATAGATTATCTGGATCTTCATCAAATTGAGGAGCTATGATCGAAATGCCCTCTGAATCTACTTTTTTGTCCTCCAAGGCTTGCATTAATGTCGCTGAAAGCTGATAACTTATAGTATAGTCTCTTTCGAGGAATGACGTCTCATCTGTAGAGTCTTGAAGGAGGGCTCCAAAAGAGATTTTAGCGGTATTGGCGTCTGGGATAATGGTGACTGATTCATGATTGATTTTTTGAAGCTTTTGAGATAATTGATTATTGTCTACTTCATTTATTTTCGAAATGAAAGTAGAATAGATTTCCTTGTTAACTAAAGTTGATTGATTTATGCTTTCTTGAGATTGATAATACTGAACAATTGGATTATCAATTTCATCTATTGCAAATGTAGAGTTGAGAATTGAATTATCTGCTTTTAATAGAGAGCTATTATTCCGGTCTATTGCTAAGAAGATGTCTTTAATATTCCCATATCTTCTTTCCAGGTCTATTAGCAGTTCAAATAACTTTTTTTGTTCTGTTTTTAATTCGATTTTGGATCTGCTGCTTAGGTATATTGGAGAGATTTTATGCAATGTTTCAAATGCGATGTTTAAGTATTTCCTGGCATTTACTTCATCATTTTTCTCATAGTAGTGTCCACCTAAAAATGTGGTTATTTTTAACAGGCAGAGTGGGTTATTATCGGAATAAAACTTGAGTTTGTCTTCTTTGATCATCCAATGTTCTATAGAGTCAGTAATAGTAGGATTCCTGCTCTCCCCTAAGTTGGCTAATCTCAAATAGGTATCGCATATTTCTACAGATGATTCATCTTTTTTGAAGGAAGACAGACTCTCATAATAGTGCTGAATTGTCTCTGAAATTTTTCCTTTGGCCTTATCAACGTCTCCAAGTAATCGATGACTTAAGCCATGCATGTGGTTATTAACTGTTTTAAAATAATGTGCTGCCTTACTCAAATAATTCTTAGCGGTATTTAATCTGCTCTGGTATATAGCTATACGACCCAAACCATAATAATTCACATGCTTCAAATATTCATTTGATGGAAGCAATCTCATAGATTCTTTATGATAATAAATTGCTTCTTCTAAGTTTGAATTTGACCCTTCATTGGTAAGCATTTCAGC
>JAHDDE010000089.1:0-1865 GCA_020629515.1 Saprospiraceae bacterium
ATGCTAATTTCTTCACCACTCCCAATATTAATAAACTGATCTTCGGAATAATTTTTCATTAAAAAGACACATGCCGATGCTAAATCATCTACATGCATGAATTCTCTTAAGGGTGAACCTGTACCCCAAATGACCACCTCATTATGGCCATTTATTTTTGCCTCGTGAAACTTTCTGATCAAAGCTGGAATAACATGTGATTTTTCCAAATCATAATTATCACCTGGACCATATAGGTTCGTGGGCATGGCTGAAATAAAATCAGCGCCATATTGACGGCGATAATTCTCGCACATCTTGATCCCTGCTATTTTAGCAATGGCATAAGGTTCATTCGTGGGCTCTAGATACCCAGATAAAAGGGCATCCTCTGTCATAGGCTGTTTAGCCATCTTAGGATAAATACAAGAAGACCCCAAAAAAAGAAGCTTTTTCACTTTGTTCACATAGCTCTCATGAATTACGTTATTTTGAATCATCAGATTATCGTATAAAAATTCTGCTCGATAAGTATTATTAGCAACTATACCACCCACTTTGGCCGCTGCTAAGAATACATAATCCGGTTTTTCTTCGGCAAAAAAATATTTAACAGCATGCTGATCTCGGAGATCTAATTGTTTTGATCTTTTCCCTATTAAATTAAGAAACCCTTGACTCTCCAAATAGCGCCATATAGCTGAACCCACCATACCGTTATGTCCAGCTACGAATATTTTATCTTCCTTATTCATATTGATTTAAGATATCGAAACCTGCTTTTTTTAATAGTTCATCTCTTTTAAAAAGCACTATATCCGCATCAACCATTTCGTTGCATAGCGCAGTTAAATCATAGGTTGGTGTCCAGTTTAATTTTTGCTTTGCTTTTGTTGGATCACCTATTAACAATTCGACTTCGGTAGGTCTAAAATACTTAGGGTCCACTTTGACAATTGTCTGACCCACTTTTATTCCAATGAGCTCAGTATGTTTAAGCAATTTAGAACTATCTATAGTATCTATAACCCCAACCTCTTCTATTCCTTTTCCTTTAAACTTAAGATATATCCCTACTCTTGCAAAAGACATTGTGATGAAATCTCTCACACTCGTCGTCACACCAGTAGCAATAACCCAATCTTCCGCATTGTCGTACTGCAAAATTCTCCACATTAGCTCTACATAGTCCTTAGCGTGTCCCCAATCTCTTTTGGCATCCATATTGCCTATATATAATGCTTCTTGTAATCCAAGAGTAATCTTCGCCACTGCCCGAGTAATCTTCCTTGTTACGAAGGTTTCTCCTCTTAATGGACTCTCATGATTAAAAAGGATCCCATTACAAGCGAACATATTGTACGCTTCTCTATAATTAACCGTGATCCAATATGCATACATCTTGGCTACTGCATATGGAGATCTTGGGTAAAACGGGGTTGTTTCACTCTGTGGAACTTCTTGCACTAATCCATAAAGCTCTGAAGTAGAGGCCTGATAAATTTTAGTTTTATTAATTAATCCCAAAATCCTCACTGCCTCTAATATCCTCAAGGTCCCTATGCCATCGACATCAGCAGCATACTCAGGCGAATCGAAACTCACCTTCACATGGGACATGGCTCCTAGATTATATATTTCATCAGGCTGCACTTCTTGTACTATCCTAATAATATTAGTAGAATCAGAAAGATCGCCATAGTGCAATATAAAATTTCTATTATCGACATGAGGGTCTTGATATAAGTGATCGATACGATCTGTGTTAAATAAAGAAGCTCGCCGCTTCACTCCATGAACTTCATATCCCTTAGAGAGTAACAATTCGGAAAGATACGCTCCATCTTGTCCAGTAACTCCGGTAATTAACGCTTTTTTCATTACTA
>JAHDDE010000089.1:1965-5609 GCA_020629515.1 Saprospiraceae bacterium
GTTAGCCAAATCAAATACTGCAGAATTCCTTATATCACTGATATTTTCTTTATAGGTTACGCCCATTATTAAAATTGAAAAGTCATCCTGATCAGTACCTCTTTGCAACAAAACACCTTTCGCTTTGAGTGCTATATATTTAGGCATATAATTATTTAGTGCCCTCCCTGATTTGATTACATTAGGATCATATCCAATTTTTTGGGATTTATAGATCATATAATATGGGTCTACTCTTATACAATGACCACCGACCAGACCAGGACTATAAGAATGAAAATTCCACTTGGTTGAAGCCGCCTCAATTACTTCATGTGTATCAATACCCATCTTATCAGAGATTAAAGCTATCTCATTGACGAGTGATATATTCATATCTCGTTGAATATTCTCAAACATTTTTGACATTTCAGCTACTTTAATTGTAGTTCTATGCACCGGATTCTTAAGAACATACTCGTATACATTGGCAACCTCGCTTAGAGTAAACTCCTCATTAGCTCCTATTAATTTAGTAATGTTCAATAGACCATGCTCCTTATCTCCTGGAACTATTCTTTCAGGTGAGTAGGCCAGATGAAAAGAATTTATGTTTTTCGTACTATCGAAATAATCAAGACCCGATTTTTCAACAAGAATTGGAAGGCATTCTTCTTCCGTACACCCTGGATAAACAGTATTCTCAAAAACGACAATATCCTCACTTTTCAAAACTCCACCTATTTTCTCGCAGATATCAAATAATGGACCTAAATCAGGTTCATTATTGTCATTTAACCCCGTAGGGACTGCAACAATATGAAAATGAGCTTCAATCAGATCTGAGGGGTCCGCAGTGAATACGATATTTTCATTTGGGATTACAGGATCAATTATTAAATCAGATTTCTTTGATCTTCCGTCATTTAAATTATTAATATGTGACTCATCAATATCATAGGCAATCACTTTAAAATATTTTGAAAACTCTATTGCAAGTGGCAAGCCAACGTATCCTAATCCAGAAATAGAAACAGCTTTATTCTGCTCAATTAGTTCTGTTAAAATACTCATTCTCTATTCATTTGGTTGACAAGCTGGATAGCTGGCAATGTATCCTCAATAGCTATCCCATCATCATCTAAGATATGCTCATAACAGATAGTATGTAATCCATCAAATCCCGAATTAAAATCAATTAATTTATCATCGATGACTATAGATCTATAAGTGGACTGTTTATTTTCTTTGGCCTTCCTTGGGAGCATTTCCCAGTTATAGCTCAATTCCCAATTTACATTTGCTTTTTGTAGAGATAATGTACCAGAAGCATATGAGTCATTATACTCAAAAAGCTCAAATCTCTTTGGATTCCCAAATAACCATATTAACATATCAAATAGATGTACTCCCAGATTCATAAGAAGACCTCCGGATTTATATTGGTCTCCTTTCCAACTCTTTTTATACCAATTTCCTCTTGACGAAATATAACGAATCCTAACATTTCGACACGAAGTGTTGCTTTGAATCGAGCTCTTGATACCCCACAAAGAAGGATGATGTCGAAGTTGTAATATGGTATATACATTAAGATGATTATCATCCCTGATTTTCTGCAATCTTCTTAATTCGTTTACGTCAAGTCCAAGAGGTTTTTCACAAATAACATTAATTCCACATTCTAAGGCCTTTTTGACATGTTGAAAATGCAAATAACTCGGAGTACAAACTACTATATAGTTCAATTTAACCTGCTCGGCAAAAGCAAAAAAATCCACGCTATTATTGAAAAATTCAGCTTCTGGAAAATACGAATCAATAATACCTACAGAATCATTCACATCACAAATAACTCTGAGTACATTATTTGTATCCCTAATCGCTTTCATATGTCTTGGTGCCACAAATCCTGCTGCCCCAATAATACCAAATGATTTATTCTTCATATTTTTTCACCTTTCCCCCAGCGTAAACGTACAAATCATCGCTGTGTATGCATCTTGCTTTACCCAAACGATCGAATTCTAACTTAAAACCTACTTCACTAATAAAAGATACTTTTTTTGCTGGTTGGCCATAGGCTAACACAAAATCATCTATATCGGAAGAAACAATTGACCCAGCTCCAACCATAGCAAACTTACCGATCTCGTTACCACATATTATTGTGGAATTGGCCCCGATTGTAGCTCCTTTTTTTACATAAGTCGACATAAATTTGCTTTTCCTTTCAATGAAGCTCCTTGGATTAAGAATATTAGTAAAAACAACACTCGGGCCGATGAATGCATGATCTGCAATTTCTACTCCTTTATATATCGATACATTATTCTGAATTTTGACGTTATCTCCTATTACCACACCTTCTCCAATAAAGACATTCTGACCTATAATGCAGTTTGCTCCTATTATAGCATGCCGCATAATATGGCAATTATGCCAAATTTTAGTTCCCTCTTTTATCATAACAGAATTGTCTATGACACTTGAAGAATGTATGAAATGTCTGATATCAAATAGTTTTTAGCCACACTAAGAAGCCATAGCGTCCAGGATTATCTTCCTACCTATTATATAAATGGTAGATAAAAAAGCACCTAAAAATAGTCCAATGAGGGTATTTTTTAGCAAGGATGGTTTTTCAGGTATTGGGATATACGTTTGGTCAATTATTTGGAAATCGGCTTGATCTTGACTTAAAGAAAAAGCTAGCCTCTGTTTGGATTCAAACAATTGGTTATATGCACTTCTCAACCTCTCGACTTCAGAAGAAAGTTTATTGATATTGATCTGATTCATTGATGATGTCAGGCCTCTATTACGATCATTCGCAAATGCCAATTTCCTTTCAGTCGAATTCAATAATATCAATGTACTATCGGCTTCATTACTAATCTTCTCAAAAGCTTCCTTGGGTTTTGCCACAGTTTCATTAAGGTAAAAATCCGATAATTCATCGTATATCAGTTTACTTAAGACATCAGAAAGGTCACTATTCAATGATTTTACATTCAAATTAAAAATATCCGATTTGTCATCATAGTTGAGGTTAACAAGACCCTTTTCTGATTTTAAGGTATTACCACTTGTCAGCTCATGTACTGTATTAATAGCTCGAAAATCTTTTTCTTTAAAAGCCCGTAAATCTGATGTAGTAAATCTATAAGCATCTAATGACAATTTAGGAATGACATTTTCTTTGCTCCATTCCTGATTCAGTTGATATATATCGATTAGATGATTAGATATAAAGTCGGATTTGCCATCGACGCTAACGAAGCTCAAAAGAACATTATACATAATCCGACTTGATCTCGCTAATTCTTTAATTTTATTACTTTCAACAAATCCAAATTCCATATCCCCATAAGGTGAATAGGCCACTGTTGGCTTGGTCTTTCCTCCTAATAGAGTAAATGAAATTGCAGATTCGTAAATGACGTCTTTCCGTAATGTATTGGCTATAAATAAGCCAGCAATAAAAATGGACACTGCGGCGATAACAAACTTATTACTCCAAAGCTCTCTTGCGAACTCTTGTAGTTTGAGGATGAGTTCTTTTAAAGTTATTTCATCGTCCTCGTAGTAATAAGGGCGATGTGAGGGTGTATCATGTTCCTTATTTCCCATCTTCTAATTCTTTAGAATTGGTAATTATCGCA
>JAHDDE010000040.1:0-3869 GCA_020629515.1 Saprospiraceae bacterium
TATGTCCATAACAAGCACTTATGATAATATGACGTATAAAGTAGAAAAGGTAATAATTAGTTAATCCATTGACTAAGAAAGAAAACTTAAAAGTTTTCGACTGAACAGCAGCACTAATCCTTACATGTTGATCTATGTTACGCTATGAGGCATTAAATTAAGACCTCAACCTATATATTCCGCAGTAATTTTTAATTTAGTTCAATGCAAAAAAACATCTATTGCCTACTTTTTCTATTACTGTGCATATTCTTACTCATTGGAATCATGATAGGTTATGAGATACTGCCAAATGCATCGGGTACCATAGATCCAGAATTCAAGTCATTGCTCATCAGTGGTACTCCTATCAATGAAAATGCGGTTTTACGATGGGTTTCTTTTGCCTTTGGGTTTGTGATAGTTTCTATTTTTCTCTGTTGCCTCTTTATAGGTGCTCGAGAAAACAATCCAACTATCAAAAGGATTTTATGGATTGGTGCTATACTTTATCTTGCCGTTTATACTCTTATGGTATCAAGTTGGTGGGATTATACAGAAAATAACAGTTTTGATTACTTTTTGGGTTTACCTATACCTACGGCATGGATGATGTTTGGATTATTATTATCTCCATTTTTCCTTAGTTTCTTTTATATCACTCAATTCGATAATTGGGTTTATGGGCCCGAAGATGAAGCTAAATTTAGAGCGATCATGATTAAAAGGAATTCAGACAAACACCAATAATGGAAGCATATAGGAATCCAATAATTTTAGGTTTCGTAGCGCTGTATATGTTACTATGCATAGGTGTAGGTATATGGGCTCTGAGACGGACCAAATCTACTCATGACTTTTTTATGGCGGGTCGAGATCTGGGAGTTATGGTCACGGCATTCGCAGTTTTCTCGAGTACTCTAAGTGGATTTGGATTTGTAGGTGGACCCGGTTTAGTCTATAAGATGGGCATGAGTTCTGTATGGATGTTTGTATGCATCATCATGGGGTACAACATCTCCTTTTATCTTCTGGCTAAACGACTGAGATTATTAGCTGAACTTGGCAACTCTATGTCCTTACCTGACGTGGTAGCACTACGATATGGCAAGGAATCCACGAGAATATTGGTTTCTGTTGCGATCATATTGGGTGTTTTGGGCTACCTCGCCACGCAGATACTTGCTATGGCCGTAGTACTCAAAGATATACTGATAGAGACTGACTTCCTTTCAGCCATAAGTCTCGAGATGTGTGTGATCATTTCTTGTTCTATATTAGTTTTTTATAGTGTCACTGGTGGAATTGTAGCGTCTGTATATTCAGACCTTATCCAAGGAGGAGTCATGGTAGTAGCGGCTACTCTTGTCTTTTTGACAGTAGTTTTCACTTTTGACAATGGGTTTGGTGAGATCAGCAGAACCATACAAGAACACGATCCTGAAGCCATAGGACCATGGGGCACATTAGGTATGATCGGATGCTTGTCGTGGTTCTTTGTATTTGGATTAGGAGGATCAGGACAACCTCATGTGATCACCAAAATGATGATGTATAAAA
Organism: Saprospiraceae bacterium; assembly: GCA_020629515.1. Classification (GTDB taxonomy): domain Bacteria; phylum Bacteroidota; class Bacteroidia; order Chitinophagales; family Saprospiraceae; genus GYS-P2D. The sequence continues at coordinate 1,540 of JAHDDE010000040.1, forward strand.
AAGTCAGTGATGCCAAACATATCTTGCCAGTATCGATAGGCGGATATCTTTTTTCAGCACTATTATGGGTAGGTATCGGTCTTGCGATGCGTGCCTTAGTACTGCAAGGTGTCCAACCCGAATTGAGCTCACCCGATGCGGCAGCATCTCAATTTTTGCAGAACTATGCACACCCTATTTTGGCAGGTGTTGTTTTCGCTGGGCTCTTTGCCGCTATTATGTCCACCGCCGATGCTTTCCTTAATATTGGTACGGCCGCTGTTATGCATGATATTCCTAAGGCATTGGGCAAGACCATTCAAAATGATCTATTTTGGGCCAGAATGACTACAGTCTTAATTACTGTCATAGCCGCAATTTTTGCATTGTATTCTGGAGATTTGGTAGCTATATTAGGTGCCTTTGGGTGGGGCACTTTCGCTGCAGCTATAGTACCTACGGTAGGGATAGGATTTAATTGGAAGCGTGCCACTCCCTTGGCTGCAAATGTGGCTATCATCAGCAGTTTATCTGTAAATTTTATAATAAAAATATTTAAGATAGGATTACCCTACAATATTGATGTTGGAGCCTTATCCTTATTTATATCACTGACCTTATTTATAAGCATTTCGCTATTATCTCAGCCTCCGACCATAGACCCAGATGTAGAAGCCGTTATGGATATATAAAACAACATTATTTTTCATTTCATAGTTACTGTCCTATCTGCCTCGACTGATGTTAATTTCTCTATCCAACTTTAATCAGCCATAGATTTTAATACTATTTAAGATCATAATTACCGCATATCTCGAACACAATTCGAATTTATTCTGCGTTAAAAATGCTTGCAATAGCTCATGGTTTTACTATGCTTTTTGCCTTGACTAACTTCAAATTCTATTTCAGTCCAATACGACATTATAAATCATAAATAGTATAAGTGGCATGTGACAATTAATTGATCAGAATAATGATCAATGCTTTTAATTCTCGATTATCTTAGTAAAGTGATAAAAGAATAGGATTATGACAACCCGAACATTTGCTTTGCTCCTTCTATTGATACCAATACTCGTAATGGGTCAAAATCCCATCTCCAATCCCGATGAGAATGGCGTATCAAAAGAAAGACTAAATCGCTTGAATGCGGTAATGCACAACTACGTCGATAAAGGATATCTTGCGGGCGTGCAGACCGCTGTGATGCGTTTCGATGAATTAGTGCATTGGGATACTTATGGATATCAAGATAAAGATAGTAGCACACCACTCCAAGATAATAGTATATGGAGAATATACTCCATGACTAAACCGATAACCTCAGTAGGATTAATGATGCTCTATGAGCAGGGTCTTTTTCAATTGAACGACCCAATAGCGAAGTATATCCCAGAGTTAGCGCAGTTGCAGGTATATCATGATGATACGGACGAACTTAAACCCGCTACAAACCCTATTAAAATCATTGATATTTTGAGACATACCGCTGGTTTCGGATATGGTTGGGGTCATGGTAATTATGTGGATTCGGTTTATCAGACTATTGATCCTGCCACCATCAAAGACACAAAAGATATGATCAGACGTCTGGCACAGGCTCCATTATATTTCGAGCCAGGATCAGCTTGGCGCTATGGCGTATCCACCGATGTGTGCGGATATCTGATAGAAGTACTGTCTGGACAGCCATTAGATCAATATCTTCAAGAAAAAATATTTAATCCGCTTGGCATGGATGATACTTCATTTGAGGTAGCGGACGAAGACGACGAGCGATTCGTAAGCAATTACACTCCAAATGAAGATGGTACATTAAAACTTATAGATCATCCTTCATTTAGTGCATTTTCTAAGCCTGTTACTAATTTCTCTGGTGGTGGGGGACTTTTGTCTACAACTCATGATTACTTGCAATTTTGTAGAATGTTGCTGAGAGGAGGAGAATTAAATGGACATCGTCTCCTATCTCCTAAAACTATAGAGTTAATGACTCAAAGTCATACAGACCATGTAGCACATCACGGTGGGCCAGTTGTTTTACCAGGCCTCGGAAATGACTTCGGTTTAGGCTTTGGGGTAGTGACTGACTTATCAGAAACTGAAGCTACAGGATCTTTGGGAGCTTATGGCTGGGGTGGATTAGCCGGCACGTTCTTTAGGATAGATCCTAATGAGGAGCTCATCTATATTATGATGATTCAGATAATGCCCAATGCCCATCTCCAAGCTCGAGAGCGGTTTCAGACGATGGTATATCAGGCTATTGTTGATTAACCAAAAAGTTTATTATTCTTCTTCACCATTTTGCGGATTCACCTCTAATGCAATTAGGTCATCTAACATTT
>JAHDDE010000040.1:3969-27949 GCA_020629515.1 Saprospiraceae bacterium
TCTTCTTCACCATTTTGCGGATTCACCTCTAATGCAATTAGGTCATCTAACATTTCTTCTAAGTTAGGCTTAGGAACTAATCTGGATATACGTTCTACCAGTTGTCCATTTTTGATAAACATCAGTGTAGGTATGCTTTTGATCTTAAAATATTGATTTAACTGTGGATTCTGATCTACATTGACCTTTCCTATCACGACCCTTCCCTTGTACTCTGTAGCCAACTCATCTACTATAGGTCCTAACACTTTACAAGGCCCGCACCACGCTGCCCAAAAATCTACCAATACGGGTAGTTCACTTTGGCTAACCAGCTCTTCGAAATTGTCATCAGTTACCAAATAGGTATCTGAAGGTTTCTTTTCTTTCTTTCTCCAAAACATCTTCTAAAGGTCAAATTTAATCCCTTGAGCCAAAGGTAATACCGTACTATAGTTGGAGGTGCAAGTTTGTCTTCGCATATAGGCCTTCCAGGCATCAGATCCACTTTCTCTTCCACCACCAGTTTCTTTTTCTCCTCCAAAGGCTCCACCTATTTCTGCACCAGAAGTACCAATATTAACATTGGCAATACCACAATCAGATCCTGCCTGTGACAAAAACAGTTCGGCCTCTCTCATATTTAGGGTAAAAATGGCAGATGACAATCCTTGAGGAACGGCATTTTGCATGGCTATAGCCTCTTCTAAAGCACTATACTTCATGATATACAAAATGGGTGCAAAAGTCTCGTGATGAGTGACGCTCATATCTGCATGAGCTTCAATGATAGCAGGTTGCACATAACAACCAGATTCATAATCACTACCAGTTAGTACTTCACCACCAACTAATAATTTACCTCCTTCTGATTGAGCTCTTTTTATAGCGTCACTATACATGCCAACTGCATCCTTGTCTATGAGTGGCCCCATATGATTGGCGGCTGACAGAGGAGTTCCTATTTTGATTTGGCCATATGCCTTAACAAGACTCTTTTTTAAGTCTTCATAGATAGACTCATGTATTATCACCCTACGAGTCGAAGTACATCGTTGTCCTGCCGTCCCCACTGCCCCAAAGACTATACCTGGGATTGCTACCTTAAAATCTGCTTCTGGTGTTACAATTATTGCATTATTGCCCCCTAATTCTAATATGGACTTACCAAGACGAGCCCCAACGGCAGCTCCAACTGACTTACCCATACGAGTAGATCCTGTAGCAGATATGAGTGGTAGTCTACGATCATTAGCCATTGTTTCTCCTATGGTACGATCACCTACTATCAAACAGGATACCCCTTCAGGAACATCGTTTTCTTTAAGTACTTTTTGAATAATATTTTGGCATGCTATAGCAGTGAAAGGTGTTTTTTCAGAGGGCTTCCATATGCAAGTATCTCCACAGATCCATGCAATCATAGAGTTCCATGACCATACAGCAACTGGAAAATTGAATGCAGATATAATCCCGACAACTCCTAATGGATGCCATTGCTCTGTCATCCTATGCATCGGACGCTCACTATGTAAACTAAGACCATATAATTGTCTAGATAATCCTACTGCAAAATCACAGATATCTATCATCTCTTGGACTTCTCCAAGCCCTTCTTGTAGGCTCTTTCCCATCTCATAACTCACCAAAGCACCCAGATCATCTTTGGCTTCTCTCAAAGCCATACCCATCTGTCTCACTACCTCCCCTCTTTTAGGTGCTGGCCACATCCTCCACTCTGTAAAGGCGCCTTGAGCGGCTCGAACTATCGTCTCATAATCATTTTGGTCTCCCTGTAGAACTTGACCAATCTGATCTCCATCCACTGGAGAGGTAATAGTAAGTTCAGCACCACTGCCAACCCATGAATTAAGGCCCGTGCTCACTCCTTGAGAATTACCCGTGATGCCCAATCTACCTAATACGCTATTGATATCTATCATTGCCACATAAATTATTAATCCTCAATATAGAGACTTCCATTTTTAGTCTCCAGAAATTTCTCAAAAGGTATCTCTTCTTGTTTTATAAAACCTTTATCGGCCAACATTCCCTTGTCTACCATCTCCACCACAGCTGCTATAGAAGCTGCCGTAGTCCAAGATATAGCTCGCCAAGTATGCCCACCTATCTCCTTAGGATAAAAAGCTTTGTAATATTCGTCTCGCAATAGTCTATCATTCTTCCATCCTTCGACAACAGCATATACATATACCACATCCTCTTTTACTGGCGGCTTAGCTCGACTGAGTATTTCTTCTAATCCTTTTTTATCCTCTTTTAGTATTAGTTCATACATCAAAAAACGCATCAACTTACCATGTCCAGGATATCTGATAGTTTTATAATTCAGTGTATCTAATTTACCTTCATAAGATTCGCACATGGTGCCCAATCCTCCTGAAGTACTAAATGCTTCAAATTCTTGGCCCTCGATATTAATATATTCCAAACCATCTAATGATGGTACCATCTTACGTACTCCATTATGAATCACTTCTGCATCGTTGAGATATTCATTAATAACTCCAGCAGGCGACCAAGTAAATGAATAGGCCAATAGACCATTAGGAAATCTTGGTAACGCCCCTACCCTAAGCTCTATATCCCTCAGCTTACTAAACTTATTAGCCATATCAGAGCCTACGATCCCAATAAAGCCAGGTGCCAGACCACATTGAGGCGCCATCACACAATGTGCCTCCACCGCCAGTTCTCTTATATACTGTGTAGTCTCAACGTCTTCTGTTAAGTCAAAATAATGGACCTTATTTGTAGCCGCAACTTTCGCAATATTTTTATTTAAAAAATAGGGTAATGCCGAGACAACTGCATCCGCACCTTCTAATAGCTCTTCGATAAAGGATGTCTCGCTCACATCCCCTTTTAAAACTTCAAAAGGCAAATCAAAATCATAGTGTGGTAATTCCTTATCAACACCAACGACATTATAAAGGTCATGTAATAAGAGAGCCACCAGTGTGCCCACCTTTCCTAAACCTAAAACAATTATTTTTTTCATTTAGAAGCAATTAATTAAATATAATCACATTTGATCGTAAAATAATAATTATGACTTAATTATCATAATTAATGGTAAATTTTGACATATAATAACCATAGATGTCAAGAGCGATAATTCTCCAATTAAATAGTAACAACTATATTTCATAAAAAATAAAGAACAATTAGATATGGCCATGGTCAAGCCTAAAAGCACCGATGAATATATAGCTAATGAAACTCAATGGCAGGAGGAACTCATCATGCTAAGAGATATACTGAATTCGATGGAGTTAAAAGAACAGATAAAGTGGCTATTCCCTTGCTATACACATCAGGGGAAAAATGTAGTAGGTTTAGGCTCCTTTAAAGGGTATTTTGGACTTTGGTTCTTTCAAGGGGCTCTAATGAAAGATACTCATCGTAAGCTGGTCAATGCACAAGAAGGAAAAACACAAGCAATGAGACAATGGCGTATGACCCACAAATCTGAAATAGATATCAATCTCATCAAGACCTATGTACAAGAAGCCATAAACAATACAAAAGCAGGCAAGAAAGTAAAAATTGAAAAAAAAGAGATTCTTCCATCTACAGAACTGATAGAAGCATTAGAGAAAGATTTAGTGGCTAAAAGTGCATTCGAACAACTCACTCCGGGTCGTCAACGAGACTATCACGATTATATCAACAATGCCAAAAGATCTGCAACCAAAAAGTCAAGAATAGCCAAATCTTTAGGACTTATATTACAGAATAAAGGATTGAATGACCAATACATTAAGTAAAGTCATCAAAGAAAATAAAGACGCCTGCATCATAGGTAGTGCCGCTACAATAGAAGTACTGAGCCAAGTATTCTTCATTCATATCAATGCTTATATTTTTTCAGCCATCTACTTCTTGAGTGGTCTAATCATAGGATATACCACATTGCAACTAAGAGATAAAATTAATAGTGCTCCAACCCAATGGTCTATAAAGCCTATTTGGCAAGTGGCTTTCACGGGATTGATAATCATGCTATTTGCCGATTACTCTAAAGAATTATTTAAAGCAGTTCCTATAGATTACAAGACGGCGGATATGCTACCCATCATTAATATAATGGCCGAAAGATTCATCTCGGGAGAAGAAGTATATGCGATCATTCCGGAGATATGGGGCGGCATGCAACCTATCTATCTACCCTCAATGTGGATGCCTTTTATCCCATCTGTTCTTTTAGATTTTGATATGAGATGGATCAGTATTATCGGCTTATCAATTGTATTGATCGTATTGTGTGTCAACAACCACAAAAACTCCCACCCTATACAGATTGTCAGTTGTTTTTTATCTGCGATCATTATCATTGGTATAGTCAGTGTGGATAGTTCGCTGATCACTATGACAGAGGAACCTGTAGTTATACTCTGGTACATCCTACTATGCTTATCGATCTATTCACGATCAATTTGGAGCATAGGTATATGTATAGGACTATGCCTATTGAGTCGGTACGCCTTGGCACCATGGGTATTACTTTATGGCGGAACACTCCTATACAATAGGAGAATTACATCCTTTACCAAGGTAATGACCGTATCTATACTCTGTGTACTAAGCCTTATGATGGCAACTGGAGCCATATTTCATCTGGACATTTTCTGGGCACTGGAGAGCAACTACCTCAGAGATATAATACAGCAAAAAGATAAATATCATTGGATGATACATAGTAGCTTAGGGCTGGCAAAGTATTTTCCTTATGAGCATTTATCCGTGCTACACCAAATTATGAAAGTTGTATCTGTAGTTATACCATTAATATGTGGATTATGGTATATCTCACAAAACAAGAAACCTATATTTCAATGGTTTGCTATTGGATCGCTAAAACTCTGTTTAGTTTTCTTTTTCAACTTACTTATTATGCCATACTCCTATCTATTCTACACTTCTACATTTGTCTCACTTTTTATCTTGAGCCATGTCAGTAATTCAAGACGGCCAAATTAGCTGAAAGCCTATTGATGTATTATAATGAGAAGGCTGCATATTAATGTTGGAATTTATAGCTTCGTTTATATTTCGAAAGAAGAGCCTGTGCATCTTCACTTCCGCTCAAATAAATGAAATGAACTAAGTATGGATCTCTTTGGCAATCAAGTAAACTCAACAACTAACCTACTCCCGTATGATGGCATAGTGAACTATCATGGCAAATTAATGAATAACGAGCAGGCCAATCAATATTACAATGCTCTTATGAGTGACATAGAATGGCAAAATGATATTGCCATCATCTTTGGAAAAAGAATCGTCACTAAACGAAAAGTAGCATGGCACGGTAGTCAACCATTTGAGTACACATACTCCAACAATACCAAAATGGCCTTGCCTTGGAACGAAACTCTAATATCCCTTAAAAAGCTCGCAGAAAAACATAGCAATGAATCTTTCAACTCTTGCCTACTCAATCTGTATCATGATGGTTCTGAAGGTATGGCTTGGCATAGCGATGGCGAAAAAGACCTGAAGAAAAATGGAGCCATTGCCTCTATGAGTTTCGGCGCAGAGCGCAAGTTTGCCTTTAAGCATAAAGAGACTAAAGAAAAGGTGGATATCGTCCTACAGCATGGCAGCCTATTGATGATGAAAGGGACTTGTCAGACCCATTGGCTTCATCGCTTACCACCAACTAAGAAAATCCATAGTCCAAGGATCAACTTAACTTTCAGAACTATTGTGAAGGAATCAAAATAATGCATCAAAAGCCATATGATGTGGATATCATCAACCTAAATGAGAGTCATAAGAAACTAAAATAATTGGAAAGATCTGTCTTATTTGTTGAATGGATTTTTACAAAAAAAGAGACCACTTCCTTAAAAGCGGCCTCTTTAGTTAAACTCTTTATGATTATTCTAATCTCTAATTAATCCGCATCGAGCGCAGTATCAATTTTATGTAATAAGTAAGCTCTATGAGCTTTGGTTTCCGCTTGTTTACCTTTATTTTTCTTTAACATCTCTTGAAGAGACTGCAATTGATAAAACATGGCCGATTTAGATATCTGATCGTAGCTGCCATTCTTTAGCCCACCTATAAGACCATCCACATAAGATTGCTGCAAATTCTGTCGAGCAGGGTTAACACTTCCATTGAGATCAGCACTAAATATGCCATCTGTCACATCTCCCAGTAATGCGACCACACTGTATGCATTACCATACTGGCGACTATTATTCAGTCGCGTTAATGTATTAGGATGTAAGATATGTGATAGTAACATACGCTGATAAGAACCAATTTGTTGTAAGATCTTAGGATCTTCAGTACCACTCCAAAAATTCCATCCTCTTCTTTGCGGTTGAAGGTGTGCATAAACATCCTCCGAAACAGAAAAAGCACTTGGGCTAAAGGCATATTTATTCATCATATCAACGGCCTTCTTTTGATCTTGATAACTCGTAGGCGTGTAAGGTTGACTTACATCCTTTTGCCCATGTAGATTTCTATCAATCTCTACTCCTCCAACATAGCGCACCACCGCTCTCAATGCACTGGCTTGATCCCACATTAATCGGTAGTATCCACTTCTAAATTCGTGATAAGTCTCTCCATCTTCTACCATCCTATTCATGAGGTTTGACATTGCTTTTTTACACAGTATGAGTCGATCCGCAGAATATTTGAATACATTGCTACTTAAATCCCATGCGTTGATTCGTGGATCAATGCCTCTACTTGATGAAAACATCGCATCAGCATCATTAGCAAACCTTAGCTGATCTTCTGTAGACCTACTCATTAATTTTTCTACCCTTGCCTTCTCTTTGCTTTCAGATGTCTCGCTCTCAGCATATGCATAGGTAATTGCCCAATGGTCATATGGACCAGGAACTACAGATTGGAAGTTTCCTTGCTTTGACTTATCCAAGGCTAAGTTCATAGGATTATAATCCATCACCGAGCTGGTGAGGCCTTTAGATTCGGTAAGGCTACGATCATGAACTTGCTCTGCATCCCAAAGATGACTCGATATGTAATTATGTGCCAATCCAAGTGTATGCCCCACCTCATGCAATAGTAGCTCAATTAAGGTCTCTCTTTCCATTCTACCCACTTCTCTATCATCAAAATCTTGTAATTTCGCCACAGTCTTTCCCATAGCTATCTTATGAATAGCGCCGTCGTTGGCTTCGCAATAGTGCCTCGAATGTCTGTTAGGATTTGTAACCAACTCTTCTTCTTCAAAGATCATCTCAGTAAGTGTTCGAGTATCCAAATCGTATACCGCTGATTCTGTTGGCACTCCTCTTATAAAGGTGTAATCCAACATAATATCTGCTCCCAAAATCTGGCCAGTCCGTGGATTGACAAAACTTGGACCCCAAGCACTACCCATGTAGGGCGCTGCAGTCCATCTCAATACGTTGTACCGGATATCTCCAGCATCCCAATCCGCATCGTCAGGTTGTTGCTTGACAACAACCGCATTTTTGAAGCCGGCACTTTCAAAAGCCAGATTCCAGCGCTCGACTGCATCTTTAATTATGGGCCTTATTTCTACAGGAGTGGTATTCTCCATCCAAAAAGTGATAGGCTCTACTGGTTCTGACATGGCTGCCCCAGGCTCTTTCTTAACCAAATGCCAGCGATGTATCATATCCCTGTAAGGTGTAGGGTCTGTACTCGTTTGATCAGTGACTTCTGTAGTAAAGTGTCCCACTCTTGGGTCTTCATATCTTGGTTCATAACCGTTATCTGGAAGTTCTATGATACTATGTTGTATCTGAATAGAATTATAACGAGGGTCCGTGACAGTAGGTAATCCAAAGTTGGTCGGATTCTTATTCTCATACACTAAGTCGACAACGACATCTGTATTTTGAGGATAGTTATTCACATTGAGCACTTTTGATTTGTTCTTACTAAGACCACCAATTTTATAAGGATTTTTTGGTCCACGCCCGGGAGGCGAACTAAACTTAAGCTGTGCCAATGATTCGGATAGAAATAGATCATCTGCCTTAATCAAAAAGGTATCCTTTGATTCACTCATGGCTACCACCTTTTCTACATGAAAGAGGGGCTCTGTGATATTTGCACTGGCCGCATTGGCAAGTGCATTATTCGGATCAAAATAATAATTAAGATTCTGTTCTACGAACTCAATTCTATCATAATATTTTTTGATCTTAAAGATACTCTCCCAACCATAATTTCCTTTGACCCATCCAGCATTGAGAGAACCATTTTCAGAATGAAAAAAGTGGAGATACTCCTTATTCATCTGATCCGCTCTTATCTCGATGAAGATATTTCCTTTAGCAGTATCTTGGTAAACAGGAAATAGCCCATCGATCTTTGTACAACTTTCTGTAGCCTCAGCAATGGTTTTAGTATCGCTCTTTTTCTTCTCTTCTTTATCGTCCTTTTCTTCTTCTTTTTTATCCTTCGATTCTTTAGAACTTGGAGCAGGAGCCGCTTTCTCTTGCGCCAGCAGACCATGCTCGACACATACAAAGGCAAATAATAGTAATAACGAGATAAATTTTTTCATATTAATTCAGATTGGTGATTGATTTATTAAATGTAATCAGTGAGCGATAATAGGCATCAACTCAAATAACCTTTAACAATACAAAAACAATTGATTTATCTATTTTAGTATAGACTAATACCACTTCTCGCTATATGAAAGGCTAAAATTTGTCTATTAATATGAATAAAATCAAATCATTTTACACTAAGCATATATTAGTCACCAAAGAAGATTTCGAAGGGAGAGGTTGGATATACCAAAGCCTGGGATGGGGTCTTAGCATGTATATTCTAATGAATATATTTATTGCTTGGATGACTGATGATATATCACTAAAAAGATTAGTCTGGGGCATTCCTATTTATCTCATCGGTGGATTATTGTATGGACTAACTATGAAAACTATGTATCGGCATATGGATTAAAACAACTAAGACCTACACCCTAAATTGTGGTAGTTTTGCACCATGGATGTGAAAAAATCACAAAAACTCCCTCCCCTATTTCAAGTATATCAATCTGATATATCTCATATTAATCTTCCAGCAAGGCTCAACTTTCCGTTTTATTATGATCCTCACGAACTCTGTAAAATAGCTGCTACAGAAGTGCAAAAAATTCTCACCGAACAACAAGAATGGGTCCACAATTTTGGCATAGACCCTAAGAAGGAAGGTATGGTGATCGGCAAAATGTTCGGCGTATTAGTAGTCCAAAGTGAATGCGGCACTATTGGATTTCTCGCCGCATTCTCTGGTAAACTCGCAGAACGAAATCACATAGACCCTTTCGTGCCAACTGTCTATGATATGCTCACTAAAGACGGACACTTCAGAACGGAAGAGAAAATACTCAACGCATATAATGAAGAACTGGAATCGCTATGCAATAATGAGGATTATTTGCGCAAAATAGACCAACTGAAACAAGTCAAAGAAGAGGCCCAAAAAGAACTATCAGAGATAAAAGAATTAAAAAAGAAAGCCAAAAAAGAGCGTAAAAAATTAAGAGAAGAAGCCCTTGACTTATTGGAAGAAGAAAGAACTCAGTTATTTGAAAAACTGAGAATCGAGAGTATAAAAAGTAACTACTTCTTAAAAGATAAAATAGCAGAATGGGATAAAAAAATAAGTGATGTCCAATATCAAGTAGATAAATACCAGCATAGAATAGATGAATTAAAGGTCTTACGAAAAATAAAATCCAACGAACTCCAACAATATCTATTTAGCCAATACAAATTTCTAAATCAAGAGGGTGAAGAAAAGAGTTTACTCGATATTTTTAAATCTACCCAAAGCGCCACACCACCTGCAGGAGCTGGAGAATGCGCCGCGCCTAAACTTTTTCAATATGCTTTTCAGCATAAACTAAAACCACTATCGATTGCAGAATTTTGGTGGGGGCAATCCCCTAAATCTGAAGTTAGGAAGCATAAACATTACTACCCGGCATGCAGAGGCAAATGCGAACCCATACTACAACATATGCTCCAAGGTGTACCAATAGAGTCAAACCCCATGTTGTCAAATCCTGCAAAGGGGAAAAAACTATCTATTGTACATGAAGATGATGAAATCATCATCATTAATAAGCCCTACGAATTTTTATCTGTTCCTGGTAAGAATATAGAAGACTCTGTCTGGACCCGGATGAAAAGTCGACTTCCAAATGCGACTGGCCCATTGATTGTGCATCGCTTAGACATGTCAACATCAGGATTAATGATCATTGCCAAAACCAAGGATACTCACAAATATCTTCAAAGACAATTCCTTAAAAGAACCGTCAAAAAACGCTATGTAGCTTTACTCGATGGAATCCCTGAAGAACAAGAGGGTATAATAAATCTTCCACTAAGAGTAGATCTCAATAATAGGCCTCAACAATTGGTTTGTCACCAACATGGCAAGACGGCTATCACTAAATGGACCATTATCGGCATGAAAGGAAGACAGGCAAAAGTGTTTTTCTATCCCCAAACGGGCAGAACTCATCAGCTCAGAGTACATGCTGCACATCACAAAGGTCTCAATTGTCCTATAGTGGGAGACGACCTATATGGTCAAAAAGGAAAAAGGCTTCATCTTCATGCCCAGTCGATCCAATTTATCCACCCACTATCTCGACAATGGGTTAGCTATCAAGTAGATCCTGATTTTTGAGCGTCGATGGGCTAGTTGAATTCATAATCTTTTGCTTAGTGATGACAACATAAGTCATCGGTATAACGAGTAACACCAACAACGTGCTCGAAATCAAGCCTCCGATAATAACCAAGCCCATAGGCTGCCAAAAACTTCCTCCCCATATAGTTAATGGTAACAGGCCTAAAATAGTCGTTAAGGTTGTCAAAATAATAGGCATAAATCGCACTTGAGCTGAGAGTATTGCAGCATGGACGATTGACTTCCCTTTCTGCACTTGTCGATTAGCAAATTCTACTATAATTATAGTATTGTTGATCGCTATCCCAATAAGACTTGTAAATCCAACAAATCCTGTAAATGAGATAGCTACTCCCGAAAAATGTAGCATAATAACGGCTCCTCCAACGGCAAATGGAAGAGCACTAAAAATAATAAGAGGCTGGACAAAAGATCTAAACTGAACAATTAAAATACTGAAGATCAATAGGAAGGATAGTAAAGATGCTATACCCATATTGCCAAAAGACTCTTCTTGTGCTTCGGCTACTCCTCTGAATGAATAGGTCATCTGTTTATCCCAGTCATATAGGGCTAAAGAATCATCTATCATCGCAATTACATCATTCAAAATAAAACCTTCTCGAAGGTCAGCTTGAACAAAGGCAATTCGATCAATATTTTTGTGATTGATTGTGCTGTTGCCTTCAACAAACTTTAATTCAGCTACATCGCTAAGCGGTATCAGTTCTCCACTATAGGAAGGGATATTAAAAATCTCCAAGTCTTTCAATGATACATCTTGCCTGTTTTGGTGTCCTATTTTTATCTGAAAAGCATCGCCCTCTTCATTCAAAAAATTACCAACTTGTCGATCAGATAACATGGTGCGTATATACTGATCAATTTGATCAACTGTCAGATTTCGTTGTACCGCTTTCTCTTTGTTAATTTCATATTTAAGGTCAATAGTATTGAATGCTAAGGGGTTGACCACATTGGTCACTGCAGGTATTTTTTCAAGTGTTCGCTCAATTCTTTTTGAATAGCGTTTTAAATCTCCCAGATCATCTCCTTCTAATTCGATATGAATAGGAGCATCGGAATTGGGGCCTTGTATAAATTCTTTAATCACTATCTGAGCTTGATCAAAAGTGCCTAAGGTATCACGTAATCGATCCAAATAATCGGCGAACTGATCAGAATCAAAAGATTTTAAATGCACCAATATATCTGCGTGATTTTTAGCGTACTCTTTGGCGGACATGTTGTAATATATGTGTGGATTTCCATGGCCAATATTACTCACCACATAATCAACTTCAGACTGAGCCAATAAAATCTGCTCTATCTCTTGCACCACTTCTTGAGTAGATTCTAAATTACTGCCTTGTGGCAAATCAACTAAAACCCTAAACAATGGCTTGTCCGCCTTAGGAAAAAACGATGTACCCACTTTAGTAAATAATGCAATGGAGATGCCGATAAAAATGGTAACACCAATGACTGTGAGTAATTTATGTGTCATAGTCCAATTAAGCATATTGAGATAAGTGCTGTCCACAAAAGAGTGGATTCTTCGAGATAAATAGGTTTCTCGGTTGTGAGCGTCATTCTCAGGAATTAACTGATTGAGTGTCACATATAAAACAGGCAGTATAATGGCAGCAATAAAAAATGATAATAAAAGAGTAGCAATAACCGCTACAGGCATCGGTCTTATAAATGCCCCTGTAACATCAGGAACCAACACAATGGGGATAAATGCCAGAATAGTAGTTAGAGTACCACTGAAAGCCGGAGCAAGAATTTCGGCAGATCCTTTAGTGGCCGACTTAACAAAAGATTTCCCTTTGTTCCTAAATCTTCCAGTATTCTCGAGGATAGCAATTGCATCATCTACTAATAATCCTAAAGCAATTACCAAACCCGCAATTGTGATTTGATTGAGAGTATAACCGAAATAATTACTGATACAGAGACCTCCTATTAATGAGGTTGGGATAGCAATCATAATCAGTAAAGACGGTCGCCAACCCAATATAAATAAACAGATTATCCCAACTAAAATAACCCCTTGTACCAAGTTGTCAGTAAATCCAGTTATTCGCTCTTCTACACTTTGGGCTTGATCAAAAACAAACTGATGCTTTATATTGCTTGGCAAGGTATGCTGATCCAATCTACGCTGCACTTCCTTTTTTAAAGAAAAAATGTCTTTACCATTTTTCATTTTGGCGGTTATAAAAACGGCCTTTTCTCCGTTGAGCCTCGCTATGTACTTAATAGGTTCATACTCCAGTCTAACATCAGCGACTTGCCTTAATCTGAATAACTGACCGTGCACATTTTTTACAACAACATTCTTTATGTCTTCTATGGTCTTCAGACTCCCAGATGTCTTGACATTAAAAACTTGACTTCCTATATTCAATTCTCCACCTGGTATGATGGCATTTTCAGATGCGATGGCTTGTTCTATGTGATAAGGAGAAATTTGATACTTTTCTAATGTTCTTGGATTGACCCTTATACCAACTTGCTCTTTTGGGGCAGCCTCAATCTCAACATCCTTAATAGCCCTAACTCTCTCTAATGACTTTTTTAGCGCTTCAGCATTTGATCGCAATTGGCTATAGGTAGCCGACTTGGAGACTAATGCTAATTGAAAAACTCGAGCTTCAGTAGTGGAATATTTAATAATCTCCGTGGAATAAATACCCTCTGGAAGATCCTCTCTAATATCACCGATCTTGGCAACGACGTCTTCCTTTTTATCATTAGCATCTAATCCGTACTCAAATTCTATGACGGAATAGATATTTCCATCACGTATGGATGTATTGATCTCCACGACATCATCTAATTCTTGAAAAGCAGACTCCGTATACTCTGCTATCTGATTTTCTATCTCTACAGTAGACGCTCCCGGATATACCATAAGCACACCAATGGTTGGTATATCGAGGATCGGATCCTCTGACTGAGGCATGCTGCGATAGCTGTATACACTCAACAACATGAATAAACCAAATACCAAAAAAGTGATGAGCCTATTCTTAACTGCTATTTTGGGCAAGCTTTTCATAATGTTCTTAAGACATTAACTTGATCCCCCTCCTTTACAATCCCATTGACATTTATCAACACCTGGGCCGTGCTATCTAACTTGTTCTCAATTAATACTAAATCATGTAGGATCGTACTTATACTTATCTCTACTTTCTTTGCTCTACCATCTTCAGCGATGAGGATGGTCCCATCTTTCCCATGAGCACTGTTAAGAGCAGTCAATGGGATAGCATAGCCTTTTTCGCTATGATTAGTAAAGATTTTTACTTGTCCATACATGCCTGATAGTAATGGCTTATTGACCCTATCTAATAATACTTCAACCTCATATTTTGCTCCCTTATGCTCATAAGGCATCTGAGACACTCGGGCGGTATAAACCTCCTCAGGCAGTGCATCAAGTATGACTTCCGCTTGATTAGTTCGATTTATTCTTACTACTTGATGTTCGCTCACTTCTGCTACAATTATATCAACCTCACCTTGATCAATCTTGAGAACTATCTGCCCAGGTGATACAAACTCCCCAATATCCACTGGAACATCCATAATCTCACCCGACATAGCAGCTCTTATTGCATACTTTTGAGCGTCTGTCCGAGCGATACTTTGATCTTGAGCATTGGATTCATTAGATAGCAATATTGTGCTCTCAATAGAAGTTAACCGGTCGACTTCTATTCTCAGATTTTTGACAGACTCTTCGCTGACTAAACTATCCTGAAATAAGTCGATCTGATTAGCCAAATCTGCTTCCGTTTTTTTTAGCTGTTGTCTTATTACTTTTAGCTCCTCTTCATTTCTCAATTGAGCCAAATTCAACTTCTTAATGCGCACCGAAGCATTCTTATCTTCTAAAGTCATTAATAAGTCTCCTTTTTTGATTTTCTGCCCTCTTCTTACCAAAATAGTATTAATTACACCGCTGGTCTCAAAAGACAAATCAATTGAATTTTCTTTCTTCAACCGCCCCGAAGTCCTAATAGTATCATTGACTGTGATATGTTTAGGATAGGTGGCTGTTACATCAAATGTCACATCTGATTTCACTTCGTCTTGAGAAGTTTCTTTTTTTGACTCTCCACATGAGCAGATCAAGAAAGCAAGGAAAAATAAATAGTTCACACCTCTCATATACCTGAAAATTTATAAGAACCAGTCATCCATTCGAGTTGTACTTGCATCATCATATTTTTATGAGTGGCCTTGATCATTTCTAATTCTGCATTGAGCAAATCATTTTTTGCCTTTTCCCAATCGATGATACTAATCAATCCTTTATTAATCTTTGCCAGTTCTAAATCGTATATTCTTTGAGCTTGAGCAAGAGCGCTTTTATGAAGTCGTACTCGAGCATCTGACACATTCCATTGTTGAAATGCCATGTATATTTTAGTTCGTAACTTTTGATCGCTTTCAAAAATTCGAGCCTTATTTCGTTTCATTTTGATATCCGATATTTCGTGCTCCACTTTTCGACCGAAGTCGACCAAATTCCATTGTAATTGAAGACTCAATTGTGCGAATCGATTTTCTCTGGCTATACCAAAGTCTACTCCTTGCAAACCAATATCTCCGACCAGCGATAAGCGAGGTATCCAATCTTTTTTAGTTTTAGACCTTTCTTCCTTAGTGATCTCCATATCTATTAGACCCAATTGCCTTGCTGCACTATTAGACATGGCTGATATGTACAGACTATCGGTATTAGATTCAAAAAATATGTCATTCATATCAAAGTTGTATTCTAAAGGGTCCAAATCTTCCCTATTGATCAGAAAATTAAAAACAAGGAGTGTATTCAAACTATCCATTTTTGCCTCCTCGATACTAACCTCATAATTCAATAGAGATAACTCTATCTGCTCTAATTCAACTTTTGAAGATTTTCCGTTTTCAAATAATCGATTAGTATATGTTCTAACTAATTGTATTCTATTTGCTTCATGTCTTAATGATTTCATTATGCTTACGGACAATATATGATTGAGATAAGCCTCTTTAATCTCTTTAACTAACAAGCGCTTATAGGCCATCTCTTCTACCCTCTTTGACTCGCTGTTCAGGTCTGCTCTTCTAATATTATGTTTCAGAAGATCATTAAAAATCGGCCATGTGAAGCGTACCTTTGTTTCATGTTCTCGCTGTCTCAAAAATCTAATGCTTTCATCCTCAAGAGAAATAAAAGTTGAGGGCGGATTAAATTGATCATTAATAGTTGCCACGGCAGAATTGAGCTCATTCAAATTTTCACTAATTGGATTGAGCAATGTCCCAGAAGGAATCAAAAAATCTCTTCCACCTGAGGCAATAGAATATCGTCCTAATAACTGAATAGATGGCAGTAGTTCTGACTTGGCCTTTTGGATTAATGCCGTGGCCAACTCTACGTCATAATTTTTTTCTTTTAAGTACAAATTGTTCTCTAATCCGAGTATGACATACTTATCTATAGTTGAATTTTGAGCAATAATAATTGATGACATAAGGAGTAGTGCGATGGTATAAATAAATACACGCATATCAAATGACTCCAATTAGTGTAATAGCTAAAAGACCTATAATAATATGGGAAATACTAACCCCTAATAGGCTCTGCTGCTTGTCATACATATATCCCCAGAATATGCCTGGAATAAATGTCAATAGTGCAAATTTCATGTTCTGAAACAGGTGAAAAGCACTAAAGAGTCCACTTGACAATAAGATGGCATACAATTGCTGGCGAGGGCCTTCTAATACTTTCATAAGCCCAGATTGCATCACTCCTCTTGCACAAAATTCTTGTATTGGTACGAGCAAACTATAAATGACATAGATCAACACCAGTGTAGGCAAATCAAAATCTAATAAATTAGACTCATCAAAGACTTTCTGGCCATAGTAATCAGTACCAGGCACCTTAGTGGCTATAAATTTGACCAAAAGCATGAATACAATAAAAATCCCCGTCCATATAAGAGATTCAGGAACATCTTTTTTCCAATTACCCCATGTCAAACCATAGTCCTTTGTAGCATATCGACTATTCTTAACATGGATAGCTCCCATTACACCTAAAAGAATGATAATACCAGGTGTTAGTATCTGATGTATGATAGGGTCTTTTAAGATCTCTCCCCACTCTAAATAACTCCCTAGGAGGAAGTTATAGATTAAAAGCACTACCACTAAAGATATGAAGAAAGAAATGGCATCCTCTTTAAGCGTGGCGAGATGGAGTTTTTCTTTGACTTCTTCAATCGTCACCTGATTCATACGTCTCAGTTGATTCTGTTGATCGAGAAGTTGATTGTTTACTATAACATGAAAAAGTGCTTTATTCCCAGGCTCTTTTAGCTTCTTATAGGGCACTTCTAATAATATAGTCTCTGCATTAGAATACACATCAGCTGATCTCTTTGAACCGTCGATGAGTGGCATCACTCCAAAATGTTCATTGACAAACTTTTTACCTAATTGGATCTTGTCTTTTACTATTCTTACTTCACCTTTACGGATTAGAAAAAGACTCTTAGCCTCACTCCCCTCATCTATTATTTTCACACCCTCTCCATATACTGCCTTTTGTGAGATAGACTTTAGATGTTTGCGTTGTTCTTTGGTCAATCCATTTAGTACTTCGAAGTTTTTCAACTTTGATAGAGCAGGAAGTATCGGTGGAATAACGCCACGTTTATGTTCTTCAATTTCCTTTTTTGTTGTAGGCAACTTTATTTCTACTTTCTCCAATATATATTTTTTAGTTGTTAGTGAGCCGACAGATTCCTGTTCGATCTGTAATGTAAGAATAATGATCGTCTAATAAATCCCCATTAAATGGTATTAACTTATCAAAGCTTGTAGAAATTATTTGATTAGAATGATCTAAAAAGGATTGATGAGAGAAAATTTTAAACCCACACCTACTAATTTATTTGATTCAAAGAACTGCTTTCTTTATTTGTACGATAAGCTTATTTTTTGTTCATACCTAATGTTAGGTATATGCTACCAAAAAAGTTCTAACATTTTCTAAATTTTGGTGATCATCCCGATTCATTTCTCAAAATATATTTGCGATCGAAAATTGAAGGATATGTTAAGATTGTTGATAGGGAGTATTTTGATGACTGTAGCGCAATTATCAATAGCACAATACAGTTTTTCGGGTCATGTGCAATTAGATGATGCCTCTAAAATTTTCGGAGCAACGGTTTATATTTCTGAAATTGAAAAAGGTACAGTCACCGACAAGAACGGATATTTCGAGATAAAGGACATAGCTCAAGGTACTTACAGCGTCCAAATCTCTTCTGTTGGGCTTGCTGAGTTAGTGGAGACTATTACCATCTCCGCGTCTTCTGTCGGATCAACGTTTATTTTAGAAGAGAAAGCTTTCGATCTTCCTCAAGTAGTTGTGGAGAGCGTTACTATGACGGGAGGTCTCGCAGGTATAAAGAACACCTTAGGATCTGCGCATTATATTGGACAAAAAGAAATTCAAAAATTTTCGTACACAGACATTAATCGAACGCTCAGAAATATCCCTGGCGTCAACATCCAAGAGGAAGATGGATATGGGCTAAGACCTAATATAGGCTTGAGAGCGACTGGCTCAGAACGAAGTTCAAAAATAACTGTAATGGAAGATGGCGTGTTAGCAGCTCCCGCTCCATATGCTGCACCCGCAGCATACTATTTTCCTACTATAGGCAGAATGGAAGCTATAGAAATAATGAAAGGAAGTACACAGATCAAATATGGGCCTTTTACCACGGGTGGAGCTATTAACCTAATCAGCACTCCTATTCCTTCTGACTTTAGCGGCCATGCGGACTTTATAGCTGGTAGTGATGGGTACAAGATGTTACACGCTAATCTTGGAAATGCTCATAAAAACTTCTCCTACTTAGTCGAAACCATGCAATACAGTGCTGATGGATTCAAAGAGTTGGACAATGGCGGAAATACTGGATTTAACAAAGAAGATTACTTAGCCAAATTCAGAGTAAATACCAATCCTGATGCACCGATATATCAGTCATTAACATTAAAAGTTGCTCAAGCCAGTGAAGTCTCCAACGAAACCTATCTGGGACTAACAGATGAAGATTTTAATGCAAATCCATTAAGGAGGTACGCTGCATCTGCTAATGATGTGATGACAACCGAACAGGATCAGATATCGTTGACTCATTTTATTGAAGCCTCGTCTATCTTGGATATTCATACCACCGCCTACCACAACAACTTTAGTCGTAACTGGTACAAACTGGATAAAGTAGGAGGACAGAGTATTAGTGCTATTTTAAATACTACAGATCAAAACGATCTACTGCTTGGAGCCATCAGAGGTGATGTGGATAGAGATGCAGGCTTAGCTGTTAAAGCGAATAATAGGGCGTACTTTTCGAGAGGAATCCAAACGAATGCTATACTTCATTTTAACAACAACGAATTATCACATAAAATAGACATAGGTTTAAGAATTCATCAAGACGAGATAGACAGATTTCAATGGGTCGATGATTATGGTATAGAAGATGGCATTATGAAATTGGTCAATGCTGGTGTCGCTGGCACAGAGAGTAATAGAGTGGAAGTCGCTAATGCTGTAAGCGCCTATGTCCAATACAAGCTAAAATGGGACAAACTAACCTTAACTCCTGGTTTGAGATATGAAAATATAAATATAAGTCGTAAAGACTACGGTAAAAACGATGTTGAAAGAGTCGGAACTGATTTATCTGAAAGAGCCAATGAGGTTTCAATTTGGATACCGGGTATAGCCGCCAGCTATGATCTAAGTGAAGAATCAAAAATTTTAGGCGGAATTCATAAAGGTTTTGCACCTCCAGGATCAAAAGAGGGCACTAATCCTGAAGAAAGTTGGAACATGGAATTAGGTTATCGGTATGCCAATAACGGAGTGAGCACTCAAGCGGTTGTTTATCGTAATGCCTATAGCAATCTTTTAGGCTCAGATTTAGCAGCTACTGGAGGAACAGGGAGCCAAGATCTATTTAACGGAGGAGAGGCGACAGCAATGGGATTAGAGGCAGAAATTAGATATGATATACTCTATCAACAATCTAACCTATCACTACCTATCAGTATGAACTATACATATACCAATACTACCTTTGACAATGATTTTGAAAGTGATTTTGATGCTTGGGGCAATGTTAACTCTGGTGACTTTCTACCATATGTACCTATGCATCAGATATCTGCAAGCATGGGTATAGAACACGACAAATTCTTATTCGACATTAGCACGAGATACAATACTAAGATGCTCACACAGGCGGGACGATTTGATGAAGGAAATAATTTTACTGATGCTGCTTTCACGATAGACATGGCACTTAACTACCGCTTGAACAAGGAGCTCTCAGCATTCGTCAATGTGAACAATCTAACAAATAACATTTATATAGTATCGAGGAGGCCTGCTGGAGTTCGACCTAATCAGCCCAGAGTATTCAACGTAGGATTAAAGGCTAACTTTTAGTCTTTTTCTTGCTACTTTTTGCTTCAGGATTGAAGTCCAAGCATAGCTGAATCCAATATTCTAAATCTTCATCAAGATCTACCGCCTCTAAGTCTAAGAATACATATCCTTTCATGGAGCGTCCAGTAAAATTCATTTCATGTACCCCACTTTTATTGATGGCTTCTGGATAAGCACTGGGCCCAATGCGGGCCATAACTTGTTCTTTTACAATGCCCATTAACATTTTGTCGTTGAGCATATAGCACAAACCGCCCATCATTTTTTTTGAACTAAAGTTGATTTTCTTTTCGATCAATACTCTATCTATACGCTCTTGCAAATAGCTATCATAAGCCATGATCCGTAGTCCCTTTAGTCTTGATTAATATGACTCCATTGGCCCCTCTTATCCCATAAGAACTCAACTCTGACGGTTCCTTCAACACTCTTACGCTCTTTATATCCACCGGTCTCACGTCGTAATAAACACTCGAAAATTCTTTGCCCATCACTACTCCATTAAGCACATAAAGAGGAGATGAGTTGGACACAAAGGACTGTCCTATACCACGAATGTATATGGATGCAGTGACGCCATCTCCATTAACAATCACACCAGCTTGAGACTGTATATGGTCCAATAGAGTCCGTACGGGTTCTAAATTATCAGAAACATCAGAAGAAGGTCTCTGGATGCTCTTGGAACAAGAAAAGAATACTAAAACCAGAAAAACGCAGCATAAATTTTTCATAAATACATCATTTTGAAAAAAATAGATTATGTAACCGATTGCATTAAATAAGCACAAATTATCGCCCCATAGGTCCCGACTGCATAACCTAATACAGCCATCAATGCACCCACTGGTGCTAATGTAGGACTAAACGCTGAAGCGACTACAGGAGCCGATGCAGCACCGCCAACATTTGCTTGGCTTCCGACAGCCACAAAAAAGAATGGCGCTTTAATCAATTTAGCAACTACAATCAATACTGTCACATGGATCAAAATCCATACGACCCCGATAGCAAACAAGTCTAAGTTATTAAAAACCTCTTTAAGGTCCATTTTCATACCTATGGTGGCAACCAGGATATAAATAAACACAGAACCCCAATTAGAAGCACCAACCCCTTCTAACCTTCTGGCTTTAGTAAAAGATAAAACAAGCCCAACGGTAGTGGCCATGACGATCAACCAAAAGAATCCTGACATTAAAGAATTAAGTCTTAGCTCATTTAAGGTAGATTCATATGTGGTCAAAATGGGTACAATCGAATCTGCCACCCAATGCGAAAAAGCAACACCACCGAAAGCCACGCCCATCAGAATGAATAAATCAGTAGTAGTGGGTATTTTATCTACCTGAGCTTTATAGTCTGACACCCGTTTCTTTAGATCTTCAATCGCAGAGACATCTGACTGTAGCCATTTATCTATTTTCTTAGTATTATCCGCGCCATAAAACAAAAAGGCCAGCCAAATATTAGCAACTACAATATCAACTACTAACATACTTCCAAACAGATTGTCTGAAACTTCAAAAATTTCTTTCATAGCAGCTTGATTAGCACCACCACCTATCCAGCTTCCAGCTATAGTAGATAGTCCTCTCCATAAGTCATCAGGACTGACACTTACTACGCTTGGCATAACTGTAGAAACAAACATAACTGCAATAGGTCCCCCCAATACAATGCCCAGGGTAGCCGCAAAAAACATAATAAGTGCCTTAGACCCTAAATTCATAAGAGCCTGAAAATCGATACTCAAGCAAAGCAAAATCAAACTTGCTGGCAACAGATACCTCGAAGCAACAAAGTACAACTGCGTTTCCTTAGGTGATATAATTCCTAATGGCCAATTCAATAATGCCGGGATAAAATAACAAAGGAAAAGGGCTGGGACAAATCGATAAAATTTGCTGAATTTAGGATTATGTGAGGTATAAAATATAACTCCAAGAACCATCATTAATATTCCTAATACTACAGCATCATTGGTAAATAAGGCGGACAATTGAATAGTTGTTTGATTTCCTTAAAGTTGTCACTTTTTTACCAAAAAATGAAGATTACTGATCATGAGCTCATCAAAAGCTCAAAGAGCTTCAATAAATTATCGTACAGATGTCAATCTTATATATGGTATTTGATTATAATTGTCTAAAGTATTTCTCATGGTTCTGTTTATTCGTTCAATTCTCTTCTTTCTTATTCTCACAGTTTTGAGTAGCGGATGTTTACAAGAAAAAAAGCAATTCTCCAAGTTGGACATAAAGCGACAAAAGCAAATGGCCAAATTTGAACAGGAAATTCAAATGACCCAAGACCCTAATCTTGGGTATGTGCCTAAAGAAAGATTAATTCAAGCTCGAGAGTACGCCAAAAAAATAATAGAAAAAAACAAAACAAGAAAAGCGGCAATTAGTGGAGTAAATTGGACAAATAAAGGTCCTGATAATGTTGGAGGGCGCACGAGAGCAATACTTTTCGATCCTAACGATACCACAAACAAAGCAGTGTTTGCTGGCGGTGCTTCAGGTGGATTATGGAAAAATTCAGATATAACGGACGCCAATTCAAGTTGGACGAAAATCAATGATTTTTTAGACAATCTTACTATTTCAGTATTAGCAGCCGACCCAAATAATCCTCAGATTCTTTATGCAGGGACAGGTGAGGCATATACGGAGGTGAGCCCAGGCCTTGGCATTTTTAAGTCTTCGAATGGAGGCGCTACTTGGTCACATCTAAGTAACACCAGTGGGTACAAATATATCACCGATATAGTAGTAAGAAATGAATCTGGCAACTCAGTAATATATGCATCGAGTATCTCAATATATGTATCAGAGGCCGATGATTATATAGGAATTGACGAATTAATTAGATCAACAGATGGTGGTAGTAATTGGACTACTGTAATTGAGACTGAATCTATCAATGATCTGGAGATTGACGCTAACAATAATTTGCTATTGGCATTTGGGGTGTACAATCCTGGAGGCAATGAAGGCGATATTCTGCGATGCACCAGTGGTTGTCAATCCAGCAGTAATTGGACTAAAATCTATGACGCTCCTATTGGCCAAAACTTAAGTGTAGAAAGAACAGTCATAGCCACTGCTCCTGACAATGCAAATTATATCTACGCAATCGCAGGTAATAGTAATGGCAATCAAGATGTAGCCTACTTCATAAAAAGTACTAATGGAGGCTCAAACTGGTCCAATTTAACCATACCTAAAAATTATAATTTGGATAATTGTACTGCTATATCCAATGAGCATTTCACTCGTGGTCAAGCCACTTATGACTTAGTCATGGAAGTACATCCCACTAATGAAAATCTGGTTTTGTTAGGAGGTATTGATATGTATCGCACGACAAACGGATTTGCCAGCACACAACATATTGGTTCTTGGTACGAAGGCTCTGCTCCCTGTGATCAAGAAATTCATGCAGACCAGCATGCGATTCTCTTCAGGCCTGGCAATAGCAACGAAGTAATATTTGGCAATGATGGAGGAGTCTATTATTCTACTAATGCCGGGAATAGCGCTATCAGTGCTCCCTCATTTGGACATCATGTAAAAGACTATAACGTCACTCAGCTATATGCGGCCGATCTTAGTCCGACTGCTGGAGCCGAAGAATATCTAGGTGGCACTCAAGATAATGGTTCACTCGATTGGGATGCATCAAATGGCTCATCTACCACTGAAGCTGATGGTGGTGATGGAGGATTCTGCCATATAGATCAAA
>JAHDDE010000040.1:28049-31428 GCA_020629515.1 Saprospiraceae bacterium
GACATGCTTAAATGGAGAGAAAGTGACTCAACAGTTATTGCGGCAACACATGGTCGTGGTTTATACTCGTTTTCTTTTTCTCAGATACAGAATAATTGTTCTGATATAGTTGAAGTTACTTCTAATCCCGCTTCTGGCACCTTTCAAGCGCAGAGTCAAGTATATAGTAATGATAATGGCCCAGTAAGTATCAATTCTGCTGCAGTCTTTAAGGCTGGAGACCACATTCTTTTAAATCCTCAATTCTGTGTAAACGCGGGCGCCACATTTGAAGCTATCATTGAGGATTGTCAATGAGTCATATCAGATACAAACTGTAACAAGTAGATAAAAATTAGCGTCAATTATTCACTATGAGAACACTATTCCTTCTTTTACCTATAATTTTAATGTCTTCATGTTCGTCGAATAAAGGTTTTCAAAATTTTTATAACGATCATAAAAATGAAGCGAACCTTGCTTTAAGCTTCCCAAAATGGATCGCTATTCCATTCATTAATGAGGAAGAAAGAGAAGTGGTGAAATCTCTTTCGAAGGGAATGAAAAGAATTCGGTTTATATATAATGAGGAAGAAAATATCTCTGATAAGTTTTCAGTCTATTCGACGGCATATGGTTATGACAAATTTTTTTACACTAAAAGTGGAGAAGAAGCCATAGAACTATATGCGTTGCAGGATAATGATTCGATCAAAGAAATAGTACTTTCTTTAGGAAGTGAAGAAGAAGCTGTGATCATAGCAATCTTAGGAAAAATGTCTAAGGATAAATTCAATAAGGAGATAGGACCACATCTTAAAAATGCCCTATAAAGTAGGTCTACAACTTGGATAAAAAGGTTTTAAAATATTTAAAATCGCCAATGAAATACTTTTAGTACCATTAGTGGCCAGTTTTTTTATTGCATTAGGACGACGTTTATCTACAATGGTACTTTTAATCTCTCTCAAAAATTCCGATGGAGATTTGTCCACCCAATTTCTAAAACATTCGATATCCATATTTTGCTCTGCATCTTTAGACATTCTAAATGCGATACCCACACGTTCAGCATCATGAGCATTACACAGTTGCTCGTAGTGATTTCTCATAGGTACAATAGTTATCTTTTTGCCCAAGTATCCAGCTTCACAAATCGATTCAAATCCAGAAGTTGTGAACACTTGATCACAATACAGCATATCCATCAAAAATGTCTCTGGGTGTATCTTCTTAAGCTCGATATTATGTCTTTCAAGTAGAGTGGTCGATTTTAATTGAGAAGATGTGTAACACTTTATTCTGTCATCATCTTTACTCCAACCCATTAAATCCTCTACCATATAAGGCTGAGAGCAGTATGCTAATATATAGTCTTCTTTAGTCTGAGCCTGAACCTGTTTTATCCGTTCTCTAATCAAGGGTGGCATGACCACTTTATTACCATAGTTTCTCACTTGCTCCTCTTTAAATGAGAGTGCCAATACCTTATCTGCCATAAAGGATGTAATTGCGCTGTTGAGCATTAGGAACATTTTATTAAACCTTTGATTAACAGGATAATCAAAACTCTTATGACTCAAAAAGTATTGATGCGCGACAGCGATAAAGGGCACTTTTGAGTGATTCAAAAACATATTATAAAATCCTCCTAATAAATCATAAAAGTTGATTACCACATCAGCTTCATATTGATCCACCGTATCCTTAATCACCCTCAGATTGCTAAAAAATCTTCCAAAATGTAAGATCCCATTCGTGATGGTTCGAACCAAAGACATATGACCAGTCTTCTTACTATAGTATATATTGGGACTGGCAAAAGTTTTAACAGGACATGACAGCTGTTCTTTCAACAAGTTGTAATTATTCTCCTCTCCCTTTAATTGACCTATCAAACAGCACATTACTTCGTGACCCGCTTTATCCAAAATTTCTTTTAGTGAGATAGCTTGAGTCATGTGTCCCCTTCCCTCACCTTGAACAACAAATATGACTTTCATTTTTTGGTTTTATCATTAATACATGTGATGCTCAAAAGGTGACCTCCGCCAGAGCTAAATTCGTTTGAGGATAGACAGTTTTCAGTTGTTGCCGCTCCAAGTAGTCCAATGTTTTAGACTTTGCCATTGCTCCTAAATCATGAGTATCTTCCCGAAAAGTCAATAACTCCTTAATATAGTTAATCCAGTTGTCTTTATCTGTCTTGTTGATGAGGATGCTCCGTTGATCTCCTAATAATTCGCAATAATGAGCTGATGGGGATGCGGCTAAAATCACTTTAGCCTGTAACAGGCATTTCAGCAAAAAGTCTTTCTGATATTGAATATCTATGTGTACCTCTGGAATGGCTATAATATCTGAAATCTCGATTAGCAGGTCTAACTCCCTTGCTGAAAGCTGAGAGAGATGCCGCACATTTCTATCATAGTCAGGTGTAGCTATACCAGTAAAACTATGAGAAGGTTTGATAAAACCCAATACCTGTTCTTTGATTGAATATGGCTCAGGAATATTCCCAAAAACTACAAGTACAGCATTGTCTATTCTTTCAATTATTTGGAGCGCGAAATGACTATAATCAACTGGCAAATAAGGTGTTAATACTATTCTTTTTTCACCTATACTAATTCCTATTTTGTTTAACAAGTATTCTAATGCTGGCGAATGTGGTATTTGAGGACTAAAGTATTCTTTCATTTGATCATATATTAATCCACAAAATATATGACCAAGGTTAAGACATTATGTATTGGAAGTGAAGACTATATTATTATTAGTGGCAAGAGATAAGACTCCATTAACACGGTGAGAAAAAATTCATTTCACCCAATAGTCTAATACCGTGACGTCTTCCACATAAGGGCCTACTAATTCTACAAATTTTTGATGTTCTGGATGTGGCAGATAGGCATCCCTATCTTCTTCAGAATGAAATGTAACAAAAAAACAATGAGTTAATCCTTTATCGAGTCCTTCAGGACTATTATTAGTTCCCCACTCGAAGTCTTTAATTTCATCTATAGAAGATGCCAAAGAGGCAAAGGCAGATTCTATTTCAGCCACCTTGTTTTCATCTGCACTGTCTTTAAAATTAAACAGGACCACATGTCTTAGTAAGGCTTGATCTTTAGTCATCTCGCTATCATTTACATTGATGTAATTAGTAGTGTTACCACAAGAATTATAAATCATCATAGCACCTATTAATGCTAAAAAAAGAAAACGCATAATCTCAGTTTCATGGAAAGATATGAAATATGCTGATTAATTTATCCCATAGAGTGATCTAACAGAGGTACATGATTTAGAATCCGATATCGGTATAAAACTCAAATAAAGCAGTAAAATGCTCCTCAGTAGATTTAATCCTATCAGCCTGAATTTTAATCTTTGATTT
>JAHDDE010000041.1:0-17874 GCA_020629515.1 Saprospiraceae bacterium
AAAACATAATCCCCCCAGTTATTGAAGGCACCTCACACTCCGTACTATATTGAAAACTGTAAGTACCTTTTCTAAGATCTCCTAATAAGCGATGTCGAATCCCTGTTATTTCTGCATTATGCTTATCATATCCAGCATCTCCTGGATACATACTATGAAAGACGCCATCAACAATACCTACTTTAGGATTAACCTCTATAGGGCCGGTGCGATCGAATTCTGCAATCACATGATCGTATCTCTCACAATCTTTGAGCCTTTGCAAAGTGATGAAGGTGGGCGGTAACATCCGAAATTTGCCCTCCTTTTGTACTTCGAAGATTTCATTGATACTCATCCAAGCATAATCCACGATCTCACTTCTATCTATTACAATTTTCTCTTCTGGATTTTCAATTTTCGAATGATAAAACCACGTCCCAAATCTTCTAACATTGCCCGAAGGGGTCGTCCAGTGGTAATAATGTGTGTTTCCGTCAATTAGTACTTCGAGACCTGTTTCTTCAAGTGTCTCACGCTGTGCAGCTATGATAGAGGCCTCTTTTAAACTTGCGGTTTGCGCTAACTCAGATGGCTCTACACGACCACCAGGAAAAACCCAAAATCCTGGTGCGAACTTCAATTGTTTATTTCGTTTTAACAACAGTACTTCCAACGAGCCCATGGATGTCTCACGTAATACACAAGTCGTAGCTGCCGGTTTAACTTCTACCATATAATATCAACGCATTAGGACAAAAGTAGTTGTCATCCATTGATAACGCCTAATAATTAAAATCTACATGGTTATACTAAATAAAGAAGGATGTCCATCGCCTTCGTCTTCTGATGAGATAATTAGTGTACTATCATTAGCAGGAATAATCGCCTCCATCTGCTGACGAATAGATATGTTGTATCTTGTTTTTTCACCACTTAGAAAGTCATTATCTCTCCAATCACTAATAAACCAAATAAAGGGATCAAACCCCTCACCAGGATTGTATCCGAGCAAATAGAGGCTTTTTAAATCGTCCGAAATGGCCGCTGCGGTGATAGTACCTCGAGAATCAAAAGAAGAAATCAAATGAGCTGTATAATCCCCTGGCTCTTTGGGTAAAGAATATAATTTGCATCTCATATTCTGCCAGTTCTTACTGAATAAATATATACTATCACCATAGGTGATCATAGCCTCCAAGTCATGATTATGATTATAACCATTAAAAAAACTTTCCTGATCAGGATAATTAAAAGTGATTTTTTCAGCATCAACCACCTCCTCCTCTAACAATTCAGATATACGAGATTTGTAGATAGTTAAATTCTTTCTATTCCCTCGATTATTGCCAAAATCACCTATATAGATAAAAGTAGAATCTTGTGTTAATTCCTCCCAATCATTATTGATCGCTCCTCTAACTCTAACAGCCCGAATTATTTCTCCAGATATAGGATCAAATTGATATACAGATGGTTGCCCTCCACTATCGTTATGTGTCCAATAGGTGTTCCTTATTCTCGCTAACCCAGAAGTCTCATTAATAACTCTTGCCATTGATAATTGTACGGTATCCATAGCAATATAAGCATACCCTGAAGTATCAGGCACTACTCTATCTGCTGTGTTATGACAAGAAAAAACACTGAATATTAATAGAATTAATACAACGATACGCATTTTGTACATTTTATGAATTAGTGAAGACAAAAGTAGAGACTTCATATGAATAGATGACTGAAATAATAAAAATATCATCACTCATGTGTATCAATATATCTGTTAAGCATACCTTGCTTGAGTGAATAAGAAAATAGACAAAGAATATTTGCACGAAAGAAACCTGCACCGTCAGGGCTACGATTTTGAGCGGTTATCTCATACCTATCCAAAACTGAATCAACATATCATTAAAATGGAAGGTCGACCTGATACCATTGATTTCACTAGCCCCGAAGCGATCAATGCTCTGAATACTGGATTATTGCTACTGCATTACTCTATAAAAGATTGGTCGGTCCCTAAAGGATTTCTGGTGCCTGCGATTCCAGGACGGGTAGATTATATCCATCACATAGCAGACTTATTGGCCGTAGATAACCTTAGGCGTATACCCCGAGGTCATAGGGTCCATATGATAGATATAGGAGTTGGTGCTAATGCAATCTATTCTCTACTCGCCCACCAGTGTTATAAATGGCAGATTTTAGGATCTGATATCAACACTATAGCCCTAGAGAATGCCCAACAAATTATCAACTCTAATGGGTTGGATCAATCTATTATACTTAAAGCGCAACCCATTGCAGGACAAATTTTTAACAATGTAATCTGCCAAAAAGAATACTATGACGTAAGCGTATGTAATCCGCCATTTTATAGCAATCAGGACGAAGCGCGACAAGCTAATAAGCGTAAATGGGCACAATTAAATAAAGATCAAAAGGGAAATAACTTTGGCGGAATAGATGAAGAGCTATGGTGTGAAGGCGGTGAACTTCAATTCTTGAAAAATTATATCCATGAATCTAAAACACTCAACAAGCAAATTCTTTGGTATACAAGTTTAGTATCCAAAGAAGAGATTTTACCTTCTCTGGATAATGAAATAGAAAATTGTGGTGCGCAGGAAATTAAGGTGATTGAAATGCAACATGGGCAAAAAAAGAGTCGTATTCTCTGTTGGTCTTATCTCACGCAAAAACAAAGGAAAGCATGGGCTCAATATCGTTGGAAAGGCTAATAACTCAATTCTTCAACGATCGAACGACCTTTACTATAGTCCCCACATGTCCATTGCCAAGTTTCATTTAATCTTATTCTACCATCGTCCAATTGTTTTGGTACAGATTTACATCGACCAGTCATGATTTTTCCTTCTACATTGACATGTTGATATGCAAAATTAATTATCCCATCTTCATTCACTATTCCAGTCATGGTGCCTTTTAGAATAGATCCACCTTGATAAGTGGCCCACAATACATCACCCTCTTGAAAATACAGAAAGACAGTTGACTCAGAAACTTCACCTGATTCGGTGTTACTGACAGACCTAAATTTTCTCTGGTGGTAATTAATTTTCATAACTATTTAGTGGATTAATCATTTTCACCCCCTTCAGAAATTAATTCGAACTCCTTTAATATATTATCTAATAAACTATGGCAATCTTCATCACATAAATTGACGTGCCCGATCATAAAATGAACTATAATCTCTCCAGTCCGAATGACGGCATGCCCACATAGAAATAAGAGGTGTGAACAAAATAGAATTCTCATATTAACTATCTATAATCAGAATGTACTTTATAATATCAATACTATAATCATACATTTGCATCCAATTTAATAGAAAATGGGCAAGAACAAGGTTATTTTTTATCTGATTGATGGAGCCAGACCAGACATTCTTACTAAACTGGCTGATAAGGGTGATCTCCCACACATCAAGCAACACTTGATCGAAGAAGGATCCTTTACAAAAGGTACAACCTGCTTCCCTTCGACCACAGGACCTGCCTATCTACCATACTTAACTGGTACATTTCCAGGTGATCATAATATAACTGGTATTCGTTGGTTTGATAAGAGAGCATTTTTAAAAGATGGCCGTTGGGCTCGCAACTCCATGCGCAGTTATTGTGGCTATGAGGCCAAATACTTCAATGATGACATGAATCCTAAGTATCCTTCGCTATTCGAAGAATATGATGATGGCATCAACCTATATAATATGGTGACTAAAGGTGTAAAAGAGGAAAATGATGTAACCAAAGAAGGAAAGACAGGATTATACTTCAACGCTCATTTCAAGCACCGCCATCACGAAGTTGACCGGGCAGGACACAAAAAATTAATGGAGTCACTCGATAGAGATAGTAGATTTACTTATGCTGTTTTTCCCTCGATAGATTGGGATGCGCATACCTATCATTATGACGACCCTAAAACCACCCATCAGGCATATAAAATAGTTGATGAAAGTCTCGGCGAACTGGTTCAAGCGTTAAAAAGAAAAAATGAATACGATAACACGCTTATCATAATGGCCTCAGATCATGGCTTGAGTTCTACGCACAGTCATTTGGATTTAGGCAAATTCTTTAAAAAACATAAATATCGGGTATTAGAATACCCAACCATTCTCACCTTACGACCCAATATGACGGTATTTATATCGGGCAACAGTTTTGCAAGTTTAAGCTTCCTCGACAAAAAAGAAGATTACACTAAATCAGATTTATTGTCAAATCATGGAGAAAGCATGAATGACTTAATACAACAAGAGGCGATAGATTTCGTAGTTGTAAGAGGGGCACAAAATGAGTATTTCTTACTCAATAATGAAGGAGAATCCTTGATAAGAGCTAATAATCAAAAATTGAGCTATCATCCGATTACAGCTGATGTTTTAGGTATAGGAGAAAAGGAAAATCTAAACTTTCAAGAATGCTTTGATCAAACCTTAGAAACTGAATATCCTGATGCACTTTGGCAATGTCATCAATTGATGCAAAGTCCACGTGCTGGTGATGTAGCTATAAGTGCCGCAAATGGTTACGACTTAAGAGACTTTTGGGAAATACCTGAACATAAGGGGTCTCATGGTTCGCTTCATTGGGAACATATGCATGTACCTCTTTTAACTAATCAAAAAAATCACATCTCAGAACCAAAAAGAACCACAGAGATACATCCTATTATTAAAAACTGGATCGACCAATGAGCGAAAATTTAGAACAATCTAAAGTTTTTAATAAAAGTGTTATCAAGAAAGGTATTGTGGCTTTTATTGTCATAACCCTCATAGGATTTATAGCTGCCTTTTTATATAATGATGGTTTAGAAAATATAAGTCTGTGGTCTCAACTCCAACCGAGCTATTTGATAATTGGGTTAATATTCATCTTTATCGATTTATATATTGGAGGACTACGTAACCATATTTTCATCAAAGAATTTGTGCCTGGTATATCCCAAATGGTAAGTATAAAAGCCAACCTTGCTAATATATTTATGGGAGCTGTGACACCATCTCAAAGTGGAGGTGGACCCGCCCAATGGTACATTTTTTTAAGAAATGGAGCCAAATTAGCCGATATAGTTGGTGTAAGCTTTTACAATTGGATATCTACTCTGATCTTTTTTCCAATTTCTGGAGCCTTAGCGATCTATATTTTAAAAGATAGTATTCCAGATGGTTTCACCATGCACCTAACACGATTCGGATTTTCTGTTTTCACAACACTTCTTATAGTTATATTATTAGGGCTATTCGCACCTAAAATAATTGGTGGCATAATTGACGGATTGGCGCACCTAATTGGATTAGTTAAATCCGATTGGGGAACAAAACTTCGCACAATCGGAAAAAATGGAATAGAAAAATTAAAAGAATATAGAACTACATACTTAGGCCTGATACAGCGCAAGCCTCACTTAATGATATATAGCTTTCTGCTGACTATCTTATTATATCTAAATAAATATGCGTTGGCATATCTATTCGTTTATGCCTTTGGCATGACTCCCGATTTCTGGAGTATTATTGCAGTGATGGCGGTGAGTTATCTACTTTTGTATTTCGCTCCAAGTCCTGGCGGAAGTGGGATTGCGGAAGTCGGTATAACAGCATTGTTAGTACCTATAATAGGTAATGAATTAGCGCCATCCATTACCTTGCTTCATCGCAGCTTTTTAGTCTTTATCCCTGCGATATTAGGTGCGATTGTAGTCCTGCAACAAATTAGTAAAGAAGCGCAATAATTGTTATCGGTAGAATTTGAATGAATCTGCATCAAAGAGTCCTTTATCACTCAATTTAATCTTAGGAATGACTAATAGGGCCATAAATGAAAGCGTCATAAATGGAGAATTTAAGGGACTGCCCATTAACTTAACCTTATTATTCAACTCTTTATATTTATCTGATACAGATTGTCCATCTTGATCACTCATTAGACCAGCTATTGGCAACGGAAGGATTTCAACTTCTCCATTATTTAAAGCACAAAGGCCACCTTTCGAATCGATAAGAACATTAACAGCCGCTGCGATATCAACATCATTTGTACCAACTACCACAATGTTATGTGAGTCATGAGCAACAGTACTTCCAATTGCACCATATTTCAAACCAAAATTCTTTATAAAAGCTACCGCAGGTGGTGCATTCTGATATCTATTAACCACGACGATCTTAAGAATATCCTGTTTTAAGTCAACTTGCATGTTTCCATTGGCGTCACTATCCAAGGATATCTTCAACTTATTGGTTATTAATTCTCCATCTATAGCTTCGATGATCGGTAAACCATTGTAATCCTTTTGAGAAATGATGAAATCTTCAGCTTCTACTTTCTGGGCATTAAACTGATTGACAATTTTATGCTTTTTTTGAGTTAATGTTGAATTATCAGAACTCATCACGCATCGGCCTGAAATGTAAGTTTCTTTTACCTTAAAATTTCTCAAATCATCAATTACAATAAAATCAGCAGGATCACCAACTCGCAATAGTCCTGATCTCATCTTGTAATGAAAATAGGGATTGATACACGCCACTTTTAAAATATTAAACAAGTCGTGGCCGTCCTGTAGAGCCCTTTTGACCAACAAATTGATATGTCCTTCCTGCAGATCATCTGGATGCTTATCATCGCTACAGAACATGACTTGATCAACATGAGAACTGATCAATGGATGTAATGCTTGATAATTTTTAGCTGCACTACCCTCTCTTATCAAGATTTTCATTCCTCTGCTCAATTTGTCCAATGCCTCACTATGAGTGAAGCACTCATGATCAGTTGTAATCCCTTGAGATATATAAGACTGGGCCAAATCTCCCACCAGACCTGGAGCATGGCCATCGATAGGTTTTTGATGTAGTTTAGCTAATTGTAGTTTATTGATAACCTCTGCATCCCTATTGAGTACTCCCGGATAGTTCATCATTTCCGATAGATAATAAATATCTTTACGCTGAAGCAATTTATGAACTGCCTCGCTATCTATTTCAGCTCCAGCTGTCTCAAAACTTGTGGCAGGCACACAGCTGGGAGCACCAAAGTGAAATTTCAGATGGGCATCTTTGGCATTTTCTATCATATAATCTACCCCTTCAACTCCGAGGACATTGGCTATTTCGTGTGGATCAGAGATAGTTGCTACTGTTCCGTGCCTGAGCGCTATTTTGGCAAATTCATATGGCACGAGCATAGAACTCTCGATATGAATATGTGCATCTATAAATCCTGGTAAAATATATTTCATTGGCGCTGACAGGGTGGGATTTATTGCCTCTATCGATTGTTTATTGATCACTACTTCTGCAGGATAAATTGTGCGATTCAAGATATCTATTACCTGTCCTTTGATCGAATTCATATCTGTCTACTTAGGATTTATAGAATCTCTAATGAACTTCACTCCAAAAAAATTGTCTTTAACAGTGCATACTACTCATAATTAATGGAATATATCGACATACTTAACTTATTAGTCAGCGCAATAATGTTGGGTGTCATATGGATTATTCAAATAGTCCACTATCCAAGTTTTAAATGGATTAGTAAAAAAGAATGGACTACTTTTCATAGTCACCATACTCTTATGATATCTCCAATAGTAGCACCAGTTATGCTAATCGAACTATCATTGACCATTATGA
This sequence comes from Saprospiraceae bacterium, assembly GCA_020629515.1. Lineage (GTDB taxonomy): Bacteria > Bacteroidota > Bacteroidia > Chitinophagales > Saprospiraceae > GYS-P2D. Next base: position 7,658 of record JAHDDE010000041.1, read on the forward strand.
TAGTCTATAGACTACCTAACTTTTGGCATACATTTAGTCTTTTTCTTTTGGTAATCATTTGGATATCGACGTTTTTTGTACAAGTCCCAATACACCAACGTCTTGGAGATCGAAAGAATTTAAATTTAATAGATCGTTTAGTACATACTAACTGGGTTAGAACCATTAGTTGGACCATCAAAACCCTGATATTGCTCTTCGGGTTAACCCTAAAATAGTATAGCTGTTATAATATATTGACATTTATAATCGTCTATATCCCGACTTTTTATTTTGTTTATCACTCGAATTATCCTCATTGGATCATTCACAAATCATTTTGTCTGAAGAATGTCTACTTGATATAGCAATAGAAGTAACATCATAGAATTACCAATTGCTTTTTCATTTTTCATATAAAAGAAAGATTTGTGAATTTACCTCAATTTGTTCTAAGGACATTAGTCATTAGCTTAACACTACTATTCGTCTCGAAACGTGGAGCTTGCCAGCAAGCACCTGGATTATATTTAGAAAATTATTCTGGCATACATGGAGTACTCAAAAATCCTGCTTTTGGTCAACATGGTAATTTGGGTTGGGATATTAATTTAGGCTCACTCAATTTCAACCTGGATAATGACTATGCATATGCTGCTAATAGCAACTTCTTTCACTTTATCCAAAGGCGAGATAGTCTCACTATATTAGGTGAAAATGAACAGGTGGTTAATCCTGAAGAATTTGGTATAAGTTTTAATCCAGAAAACTCCGACAAATATGGTTATGCTCATATGGATGTAGTGGGCCCTTCTGCATGGATTGAGCTCCATCCTGTTAGTTTTGGCCTATTTACAAGGTTAAGATCAGATATGGGAATTGCAAAAATTCCCGCAACAATAGGCTATAATCAATATCAAAATCTAAATCTCGACGAATTTCAATCATTAGAATCCATACAATCTGCAGGTGCTATATGGTCAGAATATGGAATAAATATATCTTCCAATGCATTTTGGTCTAAGGACCTCAGCGCAGGAATCAATATCAAATATTTAGTTGGTCATGAGGGGTACTTCCTATCGACTCCTAATACACTAAATTTTTCCAAGACAAGTGATAACCAATTATTGATCAACAATGCTGTTGCTTCTTTAGGGTTTACTTCTGGCATAGGTGATTTTTCTCAGATAAATAGCACCAAAAAGGGAACAGGATGGGCAATAGATCTGGGTTATAGCCAAACATTTGAGCGATCACGAATCGCCGTATCTCTACTCGATCTTGGTAAAATATCTTTTGACAATAATAGCGAGCTGCACCAAGTAGTTGTGAACGACACTCTCATTCTCGTAAACAATGACATAAATAGTCAAAATTCATTCTCAGGACTCATCGGATTAATAGGAGATAACCTTCAAACAGATTCTACCATTATCGCTGATAATTTTGACATAAAAACTCCTGTAAGGTTTATGATCAATTACGATTATCGCTTTGCACAAAATTTTTATATCAACGCCTCTCTTGTACAAAACTTATCTACATCTGACAATGCCATAAAATCACAAAACACGGTAGCTTTTAGTCCGAGATACGAAACAAGATGGATGACTATCACCAGTCCGATAATTATCAACAATTATAAGAATCTAAAAGTCGGAATCGCTGCAAGATTAGGATTTTTAACCATAGGTTCAGATAATCTTTTGAGTCTTTTTGGCAAAAGAGACTTATATGGGTCAAGTGTATATGCAGCCCTCAAAATCAACCCATTTAAATATGGCGGCAAAAAAGGAAGAGGCGTTAATTGTCCTAAAGTAAAACGGTCTCCTTGGGATAGTGCTAAACCTATAAAAGGAGCTAAAAGGATGTCATCACCTGGATGATGAATTGCACCAAATAATCCTATTTTTGTAGTAGAATACTAACTATAAATATGGGTTTGCAGCTAAAAAAAAGGAAAGGTAAAAAACCAGAAGTTGGAGGATATGTTCCTCACCAACAATTAGATCAACATTCTCCCAAAAAAATATATCAATCGTTACTGAAGTGGATAGATACGCTGCCTTATGTTAGTAAAATTAAAAGTCGAACCACTGTATCAAGTGCTATCGGTCTTTACATAGATCCGGATATAACGATTAATAAAAAAGCTGAACGAGAATTTTCTCATATTAACACAGAACCTGGCATAGGAAGTTTTCATGTTAAGCTGCCTACTTCTGATTTAGATATAATAATTGCTAAAAAATGGGGAGTATATCACCCAATGAGCGAAGGAATTGCTGGCCTTGACGGAAAAGTGGGTGTGGCCTTAGTATATGCCCCAAGAGACAAAAAAGAATTGAAAGTTGCCAAGAGTATCATAACACATGCCTACAACTTTGCAATCGGTCATAAGATTAAAAAGAATATTACTACGCTCATGGGATTCATGGGTAGCGGAAAGACTTCAATAGGTCGGAGGCTTTCTAAATTAAGCAAAATTCCTTTTGTTGATTTAGATCAGTACATAGAGTTAAAAGAAGAACGTTCCATTAATGAAATTTTTGAACAGCATGGTGAGGATTTCTTCAGATTATTAGAGACTCATTATCTCCGACAACTTGTTAAATCTAATAAGGCTATGATATTAGCCCTGGGAGGAGGAACGCCGTGTACGAGTAGAAATTGGAAAATGCTTAAAAAAACCAACTCTATTTATCTAAAAAGAAGCTCAGATTACCTTTTCGAAAATTTAAAAGCTAAAAAAGATAAACGGCCATTAATAAAGGAACTTTCGGATGGAGAACTCAAAGACTTGATCCAACAAAAGCTCAACAAAAGAACGTCATTTTATGAGAAGTCAGATCATATCATTGATATAGATTTATCCAAAAAAGAAATCGCTCGAATCATCAACGATAGTATAATCCTCAACAATTAAAAAACTATTGTTTAACAATTTCACTCTCCCATCCATCATAAGCACCTCCTAATTCATTTGCTTTTGATTGCAAGATTTGAGTCAATTCTGTCATATAATCAATATCAGGTTTATCTCTTCTCGAAAAATGAATAAAATATGGCATCTGTTCTCCTCTATGCTTTCCCATTGATTCAACTTTAAAACCTCTTTCCAGGACCAAAAGTCGAAATTTATCACGTGCAGGTTCTTCACTAAAATAGGCCCAATGATCAATGCGTCGTATTTTTTTCAATTGATCTCCTTGGTTAAATAATTCTCTGATGATTTTACTATTCATCATGTACTCTATAATATACATGTCAGGATATAAAAAATCAAAGTACGTTGTCCATTCTGGATCATGATGCATCGAAGAGATAGCCCTATATCCTTGACTATTTTTATCATAAAAATTCACTAAAAAAGCTCTTAATCCTATAGTATCCTTAACGTAGTAAAAGTCTACTCTTTTACATTGATGTGTGAAAGTCCCTACTAAGGTAGAGCTCAACTGAATAGAGAGATATTGCTCTAATTTATCAGACATTAATGATAACCCTTCATATGTGATGGAATCAGGCATCCCATCTTCACTACAAGGTTTAAACTCAATACCTGTTGTCAGCACATATTCATACCCTTTTACAGGAGCCGTCTCTGCATAACTCATGTCAACAAGTACAGAACCAGTTGCACCATCATATTTAGCAAAATATTGCTCCCATTGACCCATAGCTGAAGTACTGAAGAAAATAAAACAAAGCAAACTCAAGATTACTTTCATGACACAAGAATAAAACGTTTTAAGTTGATAAGATATGATCATTTGCATATTAACGGTCAATTAACCCAATCAGCTATCTGACAATTATTGATCCGCACTATTGAGAATAAGCACCAAATTGATATTTTTAGCTATTGTTAAATGCAAAAGACCCCATCCATAGTGAGAATACCTCTACTTTGCTCCTTTATTCTTCTCTTTATTTCTTATTCGTATTCTCAGCAAAGTCAAAGACGTAATCAAGATCTTCAACATGCCATAGGAGATAGAATGATTCAAATATCCGATAGTCAAAAGATAAAAGTCAAAGCAGGTATCACAAAAATTGACGAATCTAAATCATTTGAAACTGGCAATTGTGGTACTCGAATCTTGAGCCCTTCAACCCTGGAAAATTTCGAGGTTACTGGAGAATTTATAGTGAACTACTCAGGATTTTCTTTAGAAGCTCAAGAAGCCTTTGATCATGCGATCAAAATATGGTCAAGACTTATTACAACATCAGTCCCGATTAAAATCAATGCGAGCTTCTCTTCATTGGGACCAGACATATTGGGATCTGCAGGTCCTACATATATTTTACGTGACATTGAGAACGAAAGTTTCCCCAACACTTACTACCCCGCTGCCTTGGCCGACCAACTTAATGGTCTGGATAATGTTGGAATAGATATAGAAGCAGACTTCAACATCAATTTTAACAATTGGTATTTTGGTTTGGATGGGTGTCCTGGGCCAATTGAATACGACTTTGTTACGGTAGCAATGCATGAAGTGGCACATGGCTTAGGAATTTTTAGTTCTCCTGAGATCTTAAATTTTGGGCCCTTTGATGGAAATCTTGGCTGCTATGGATATGACTCTGGAGAAAATGACCCATTAGGTTTCCCGATTTTCATTCCAATCATATTTGATCATTTTGTGGAAAATGGTATGGGACAAAAGGTAACTTCTTTTGACCCTAATTTCTGTTGGAGCACTTTAACTACAATGTTCACCGGAGATGATTTATATTACAATGGTCCGAACACAAGACAGTGTTTTGGTGACCGTCTTAAGTTATATGCGCCCTTAAACTTCCTTCCTGAATCAAGCTATTCGCACTTAGATGAAGATACTTATGTCAAAGAGGATGTCAACTCTCTTATGACTCCATTTCTCATGAATGGAGAAGCTATACATGATCCAGGGTGTAGTATCGGAATGCTTCAAGATTTTGGATATCAAGCACATAATTTAAAACCAATCCAATTGGATATACCTACAATAGGAGAATGGGCTACATTAATACTTATTATATTATTACTCACAATAAGTGTCAACATTCTTAAGATTAATATAGTCTCGGCCTAAATTTTATTCTTCTTTTGATTCATCTCTCTTATTGCCTTTTCTATCCCTCGTGGAGTCATAGAATACATGGGTATGATTCTCTTCAATATGGTGGTCGTGAAAGTAATTGCCCAATGCTTTTCTGCTACGGGGTTTAACCAACATATTTTTTTGAACTTTTCAGAAAATCTGCCCCAAGCAATTACGCTTCCTTCGTGAAGTTCATAAGGGGCCATAGAGGCATCTCCGATGATAAACACTCTATAATTTGGATCTTTATTCAATATCCTTTCTATAGGAATAGGATTCGTTCTTCGCTCATCATCATATACATACTTATAGATTGTATTATGAAAATAATACGTCTCTAAATCGTGTGCATATCTGGTTTTCATTTTCTTAAAAAGTGCTTGCACAGGTCTAATAAAATAGTCCATAGAGTACCCTCCATTATCTATCAAAAGAATGACCTGCAGCTTATCATTTGTTTTTTCTAATTCTATAGGCAAGAAAAGACCTCCCTGCTTCACACCAGTTTTGACCGTCAAAGGAATATCAAGAAACATATCATTAGTTTCTTCCAACACGCCTTTTAAGCTTGCCAATGTGGCATCAATATTATCGTCATTGATATTAGCATCCACATCGACAGGATAGTATTGCGGATCATCAAAAACTTGTCTGGCCATTTTGCCTCCACCTGATCCTCCCACTCTTATCCCACCTAACGCCGCTCCTCCATGTCCATAGGGCGACGTGCCCCCTGTACCGATCCAATGAGAACCTCCCGAGTGTTTTTCTGATTGTTGTTCCATCACTTTTTCCATCCTTCTTCTCAACTCCTCTAAATCTACAAACCTATAATCAGCGGCCTTATCCAATAATCGATCTGCATTAGCCTGTTGTGCATTCGCATCTCCAGCCCCTCGGTCTTTCATCTCTGGATCGTCTTCGGCTAATATTTTCTCGCCATCGAGGACCTTCTTGATATCATAAGTTGTGGTATGGACCTCATCAAGAAACTTCTCAATGACATCATCCATATTCATATTGACACGTTCTTCATCCGCTTTGATGAAGTCATCAAGCCAATCCTGAAAAGTCTGTGAACGTTGGATGGCATCACTTAATCTTTCACCCGGCTGAACATCCACTCCAATGAAATAATGATAAAATGCTTGAGTAAAAGGGCCAACATGTGTTGGATCTTTTACTAATGACCCTTTAAAAAGGGCATACATATCTCCAACAGTATTAACTAATTGTTTGTCCATAGCCCTGCGCATCAGTAGTAGGGACCGAACATCAGCATCGATACCAAAACTTCTACAAACTTCTGGAAAGCTTTCAAACATATGTCTTATTGATAAAATCTTTTATTGCCACCACTTCCCCCCGATTGGGTATCCATATTTCGCTTAACTCTTTTTACATCATCTTGGGTTTTGACTAAGGCTCCTAGTCCATCCAATTCTTCGATCTTTTTAATCGTTTCTTTTTTCGAAAATGTTTTAAGGTATTTCAACCAGTTCAATAATTCTCTGGTCGATGGTGCACGCTCAAGGCCTAACTGCCTCAGTTGATAAAAAATATCAATCGACCTCTGTACAACTTCATCATCGGTGTTAGGGTAATGTTTATCTACAATCTGTCTCATCACATCAGAACTTGGAAAAGTTATGTAATGATATATACATCTTCCCTTAAATGCGGTTGGCAATTCTTGTTCTCGATTACTCGTGATGACTATGGCTGGCATATCCTCTTCTGACACTTCTATGACCTTACCTGATTCGGGCATAACAAACTTCCTATGACTTAGGGCATACAATAGATCATTTGGGAATTCTCTCGGAGCTTTATCTATCTCATCGATTAACAAAACAGAGTTTTTACTACTGTAAGCCTTTGATGCAGGACCTAACATGACATAATCGTCTAAAATTTCGGTGCTTCTCCCTCCAGTACTTAATTTTGTCTCGAGACCTTTTTCTTCTCTTTGAGCATTTAAAACTTCAATCTGGCTATCTCTCAAATATTTCACATGATCAAATTTGGCAACAAATTGATCTACCGTGCTTTTTGAACCCACTGGATAAACATGAAGATCTAGATTAAGATCTTTCGAATATTGGAGAGGTAATTCTGTTTTACCCGTACCTGGCTCTCCTTCTATCAACAAGGGCATTCCTAAAACTCTTGACATATGAAAGGCTTGGGCCAATTCTCTGTCGCACAAATATTTATCTGATCCTGTCCAAAACGTTGTTTCTGCCATGGTGGAAAATTACAGCTAAAGAATAAATTATAGAATTTTATAATTGAACAAGAAACTTAAAAGATGGTTTTTCTCGCTTGATAATGGTACTAATTCATTTTTAAACGTCTTAAGTATAATTACAATTAAATAAGATTTGAACTTTGTTAATATCAATATAAAATCATTTATGACATGCAGGTTAAAGTTATTCGTAATTGCTTGGTTTTTAAGATGAGTTCTTTTTAAGCTTCTCAATCTTGAACTATTGATGTTTACTAATGTCGTTTGGGGTTGATATAGAAATTGGACATGCAAAAAAACGCAGCTGTAGCCGTTAGCTATTGGAAGTATTATTAATACGTAGAACAAATTCAAATCATGGTCATGATATGCAGCTATTATGATCAAAAAAATATTAGATCATAAAAATCAAATAAACATGGATATCAGCGAAAACATAGGAATACTGTTTACCCTTGTCGCACTTGGATCCGGTTGGATAGGTTGGCTCTTAAAGACTTACTTTATATCTGATGAACTAAAAAATAATAATGATCAAATATTAAGACTTAATGGTGACATCAATCTGATGGCACAAAAAATCAGTAATGAACGAGATGCACAAAAAGAAAGAATTTTTCACTTAGAGGATGAAATCCGAATATTAAGAGGAAAAAATATTGATTTAAGAAAAAATCAAAGTCAGAAAAATGTTTCGGCTATCGTAACAGACGAGTGGAACGAAAGCCCTAAAAATGAAACATCAGAAAGGTTAATTGAACGCTTGGCGATTTTGAAAGATGAAAATAGCTTTCTAAAAGATGAGCTATCTTTAGCAAAAGCAAAGGCTGAAGAACATAAAAAGAATAGCAAAAGTAAACAGCTCAAGAAAGAACTTGACCAAAGTAAAATCAAATACAAAAAGCTAAGAAAAAAATATAATCGCAACATCGTTGAATACAATAGACTATTGGAAAAATATAATAATATCGATCCAAATCCCACACCGAAAAAAGGTGATAAAACCTATCGTGAAGTAATAGTAAAAGAGAAGATAGACTATAAAAAACTTAAAAAGCTCTTAGCCAAAAAGCTACCCACCAGAATCGTCAAAATCAACAGATCAAATAATGAGTGAAGCCCAAGCTTATATGTGAGACAATATCAACTTAGCAAGTTCCTCTGGATTTTCAAAGGGGACTAAATGACCAGCCCCTTTAAATTCATGAAAGCTCGAATTTGTTGCTAACTTTTTAATTCTTTGCCAGCCTTGCTGTGATATGACATCAGAATATTCTGCCTTAATGATTAAGGTAGGAACGGATATTTTTTTAATCAACGACCACACATAAGGAGCCGTCTCATAAACTCTTGCCTCCCATGATCTGGGATAAGCCAAAGTGACTCCATCAGCACAATCAACCAAAGCATAATTCAAAAAGTCATCAAACACCTTTGGATCAAATCTTTGAAAGACCTTTTTGCTCCCTAAATGCTCTCGAGCTTCTGTACGATCTGCCCACATATTTCTTCTATTCGCCGCTATCTTAATAAGAGGAAATAATCGATCTCTCAATACTATAGGCATCAATCTAAGGGGGTCTATCCTACCCCTATTGATAAAGACAGGATCGATAAGAACCACTTGCTTAAATAAGTCTGGTCGTTTGATAGAAGCCATACATGTGGCTACAGCTCCGAGACTATGTCCTAAACCTATAACTTGGGTATCCCCATGCTCTTCCATCATGTCAATTAAATCATCGGCGAATAACTCCCAATGCCTTAATTGTCCTGGTGACTGATTTGCCCATAGAGGACGCTGACGAAGAAAATGCACATGATATGAATCCTCAAAATATTGAGCAAATTGAAAATAGCATTCTGGAGTATAAGCATTAGCATGTACTAATTGTAGTTTAGGCCCACTACCTCCAATTTCTATTTTTTTAAGCATCATACTATTAATTGTGTACCAGTGATAATGTTCATTAATAGCATCTTGTTGGATTTATTATAAGAACTTAAGAGCTTTTATAAACAAAGATTTAGAGATTGTGGAAGTTAAAAGTTAAAGAAAGCCTTTAAGATGTAGTATTAATCTTCACTTTAAGATAAATATCATATACTTCTTAATTAGGAATATCGCTTAACTGAATTATTAAATACTCTCTTAAGTAAAGAAATAAATAGTGGTGATCCTACAGACCCAAAAATTAATTGATAAAAGAAAGGAATGCCAGCGGAGAATTTACATAAAGCAAAACACTCTATATGGTCTTCTCCGCTTACAATTATCTGTTATAAAAAACTAAATTATACCCTGTATAGTAATCTATACCTCTGTTTCCTCCTGATCTTTGATGATCTTGTAGAAAATTATAAAGCCAATACCAGAAAACAAAAAGACTAATGGAAAAGTCACCAATGGACCGTCGTGCCCTAAAGTGTAATCTGTAAATATCCCAATGCCTAATGCAAGACCGATCATAGTGAGTACTAATCCCCACTTTAGTGAAGATAATCCCTTAGGTAAGCTCTTAAATATACCGGCGTCCTTTCCTGATTCAATCAATGCCATTCTTTCTCTATGTCGAGTATTATAGTACATATAAGTTAAGAATGCCGAAAATCCAAAAAAAGAAATCATGGCAATTACTGGTTCTGCGTGCATGACAATTAATTTATTAGTTAAAGATGACCATATGACATCGCTGTCGATTGAGAGGTTACAAAATTTTCAAACTATTTTTTGGGGAACCTATATTTGACTGAGTTGTCAAAGGGTCATCAACATATGTCAGAAGGTCCTTTTCGTGCAAAAAAGATTAACAAACGGCTATGTTGATAATATTTGAAGTCCTTTAATCATGTATCCCTATTAACCTTCGAAATTCAACCTACTAGCTCAT
>JAHDDE010000041.1:17974-21505 GCA_020629515.1 Saprospiraceae bacterium
TTATCACAAAATTCTTATCAAATAATTCAACAGAAAATATGGTAAGTCAAGAAAAGAAAGGATTGAATTTAACTAGTCTCTATCTTGTAGTTTGGTTACGATTGTTACTTTAATCACTTCATTTATAGATTCAATATTTGCAGTTATACATAGAGTCGTTGGTATTAATATGATTAATATATTTTCGACTCGTATAAACTAAATTATATATGAAACTTTGGAAACTTTTATTTCTGGCAATTACATCGATATTTTTTGCTTGTTCTGGTGATGATGATTCAGATTCTGGGCCAGATTTTCAAGAGGTAATCATAGGGAAATGGCAATTAGAAATGATACGTATTGAGGGTCCTGATTGTCAAGCAATTTTTGGACCTGATGTACCATTAGTATATCCAGCAGATGAAGTTGGATGTGCAGTTCCTGAAGAAATTTTGGGAAATGCAAAAAGATGTAACAATGTCGAATTTAGGCCCAATGGAGAGGGCACATTTTTTTGGTCTGTAGTAGGTGGAAGTGAAGATGTGGAGATCACTTGGACAATAAATAACGATGAGTTAGAATATTGTTCCGAGGGGCCATTCTGTAATGGCCCTTACACTTTGGTTAATAATAGATTGCAAAGTAGTAACGAACTTAGATTAGATCAAACTTGCAGGGCTGTATATGTATTGATTAAAAAATAAAAATGTGAATGGAATTATACTAAAGTAATTGCTCTAAGGGCTTCTATTATTAGTATGTTAGGAAAAGAGTTCAATAATTATATTCTATTTTGATATAGCAAAGGTTTGCTGTTGTATGTCTATGGAAATATTTATCTTAACCTGAGAGGTTTTGAATTGTTCAAACGATTTTTATTGTAACCTAAAATCGAATCGGGTCGTCAAAGGGTCATCAACATATGTCAGAAGATCATATAATCATAGAGCGACTTATAAGCAAAGATAAATTGGCCCTCAGGGATCTGATGTTACAGTACCAAGATTATGTATATACCATATTGTCTGCCATGCTAACAAAAGATGAGGCCATGGAAGCCAGTCAAGACACTTTTTTAAAAGTATATGGAAAGATCGATCAATTCGAGAAAAATGCCAAATTGAGCACTTGGATATATAAAATAGCTTATCGTACGGGTTTAGACTACCTCAAAAAAAGAAGGAATTATGTTAATATTGAGGACATGAGTTATAGAGAATTAGGGTCTGATAGTGCTGAGGTGAGCAAACATCTAGAAAACAATGATCTGAGAAAATCAGTACAAAAGCTCATTAAAAAATTAAAAAAGGACGAAGGGCTAATTCTAAGATTATTCTATCTTGAAGAATTGTCCATCAAAGAGATTAATCAAATAACGGAACAGTCTGTTTCTAACATAAAGATCAAGCTTTTCAGAGCGAGAAAAAAACTGAAAGAATTAATAGAAAATAATAATGAGTACCACTTACAAGAGTATATAAGATAGATATGAGACAGTTAGAACTAATATGGAAATATATAGACGGAAATATCTCAGAAGAAGAAAAAGAAATTTTTATTTCTGCTCTTAAAAATGACGAATTCGCTGAAGAATTTGAAAAAGCTAAAATCCTGAATAAACAGCTAAGTGAAAATCATTTGATCAGCGCACCTGTCGGATTAATTGATCAAACCATTGCTAAAATTTCCAAAGAAACTGAAATAGATCTATCCAATATTAATTCTATCAGTACAAGACCTTTCTGGTATTTTTTAACCAGCATTATTTTCATCCCATTGGTTTTCTATTGGTTTACACCGATTTCTTCTGAAAGTAGCTTGCCTTACCCTAATTTGGATATCAGCAACTATATTAACTTAACTCAGATAGACTTTGCCTTTGAGATGAATTATGGCATTATCGCCTATGGACTCATGGCATTGTTAATGATCCCAATTGCTCATTTCATGGAGCATTTGATTATAAAACCAAGGATGATATAATTCTAAAAAAGTAGATCCCACAATCCTCGTATGAGACCTACTTCTTGATATATTCTTTATCTCTTAGAATTGAGTTTTATGAATTCATTTACCAAAACTTCAGAAAAGTATTTTACACTCCCTTGAGCATCTTCATATTTTCTATGAACTAATTTACCCTTAATGGCTACCTCATCTCCTTTAGACAAATGAGTGTTCATATTAAGGGCGACTTTACCCCAACTTACGATAGTATGCCATTGAGTCTCTTGTATTTTTTCGCCCTTGTTATTAATATAATATTCATTGGTAGCAAGGGGACATCTGACTAAAGTTGATCCGTTTTCAAAAGACTTAAGTTCTAATTCTTGACCTAAATTTCCGATAAGTTGAACTTGATTTCTTAAAGTATTCATGTTTAAATATTTGTATCCGAGGAATAACCTGTACGGACGAGTGAAACAAAATTTTGAATGAGACTTATAATTCTCATACGATTACAACACAAAGGACTCACTACATGAAAGATCTATTCGGTATTTATCCGTATATTTACGTTTATATACTGTTATATCCGTTTATATTTATTTAAAGTATTGATTTTCAATAATTTACATTCTTTTTTATTCTAAAAAAATAGTCATATTTGATATATGACGAAGAAATTTTCTTACATGATTCGATTTGTATTTATACTTCTCTTATCATGTAATTTATCTGATCCACCTGCTTATCAGTCAATATGGTCAAGTTATTTTGAAGGATTAGGAACCTACTCTTCACCAAAATGTATAGATCTCAACAATGATAATGTACTAGACATAATCATAGGAGCTGGTAAAAATGAATTTGAACAATCAGATTCAGCAGTTATGGCGATTGATGGTCGCAATGGTCAGTTATTATGGACGGTCAAAGGAACAGATCAAATGTTCGGTTCGGCAAATTTTTCGGATCTCAACAATGATGGACAGCCAGATGTAGTCATAAATGGAAGAGCTGCACAATTAAAAGCAATAAATGGAACTTCTGGCAAATTATTATGGGAATTCAAAATTGCTCATAACGATTTTGATCCTTTTGGATTGATGCGATTCAACTTTTACAATCCTCAGATATTAGGTGATGTCAACAAAGATGGCATAAACGACTTGCTGGTAAGCAATGGTGGAAATATAGCTGCCTACAAAAAAAATGGAGAAGACAGGTATCCAGGTGTATTGGGCATAATAGATGGTGCCAATGGTACAATAATAGCAGCAGACACTATGCCCGACGGCCAAGAGACTTATATGTCGCCAGTGCTATATGATGAAAATTTTTCTCTCAAGTCAAAAATTGTATACGGTAGTGGTGGCGAAACACAAGGAGGTCATCTGTATATCACCACAGTATCTGATTTGTTAGAGAACAATATTTCAGAATCAAAAGTGATATGCGCTAAAAATACACACGGATTTATAGCTCCAGTAACATTATCCGATCTCAACCAAGATGGACATTTCGAAATTGTCAGTAATTGGCACGGAGGTGAAATGATGGCTTATGACCTTTACAATGATAAGGTCCTTTGGCAAGTAAATATAC
>JAHDDE010000041.1:21605-30715 GCA_020629515.1 Saprospiraceae bacterium
ACATCAACAATGATGGATATGATGAATTCATCTATAGCATCAATGATTATGACTGTAGCGGTATATACTTAGCAAACAATGAGTACAGTTTATGGGCATATGACTACCAAAATGAAAAACATATTGAGATCATTGAGCCTATAAAAGTCAAAAATATCGCATCAACTCCATGGTTAGGAGATTTGGATAAAAACGATGAGCTGGACATAATACTTAGTCTTCAAGCTAATTCTAATGATATTTACTCATATTATGGGATACAAATCTCAAGGCTCAAACCTGATTTTCAGAAAAGCCTCAAAAAACATTGGACTGAATATATGGGTAACGATAATAGATGTATTTACTAAAAAAAAGGCCACAACATAAAATGATGTGACCTTTTAAAATCAGATAGTTAAATATTCTTAATAACTCGTACCCAATACAGCTGCTTCAGCATTAATATTACCCCAGCCATAGTTGCTACTTCGATTAGGATATAAATCAGAAGCTACTTTTAATCGATTGATGACTGTAGATCTCGACATTCCAGGATTAGTAGCCCAAACTAATGCTGCTATACCTGCAGTAGTAGCAGTAGCACATGATGAACCACTTATATACTTAGGTTGATTACTATAAGTCGCTAAGCCTAATGAATTTCTTCCTGAATCATAGCTCCTTTGCATTTGAATAGTAAAATCCACTTTGCTCCCAGAATGACAAGTATTGCACCGACTATATGAACCTTGAGCTTTCACCCCAGTTACGGCCACAGTTTCATTCATGCTGGCAGGAAAAATCACACCAGCCCAATTAGTAAAGGTCGTTGAAGTTCCTGCTGCTGCCAACAATAATTTTCCTCTATTGTAAGCATAATATATCCCATCTTTTACAGTGCCAGAAGAAATGACATTGCCAATAGACATACTTACAATCTTTACATCAGACCGGTTACCAGCTAACTTGAGTGCATTTTTTACACCATTTTTCTCATTTGAGCTGCTTATGATCACATCGGCTACAGCTCTTACCGTAATAAGATTAGACCTATAAGCGACTCCTACAGCATTGCCATCTGTACTCCAAGGAGCTCCCGCTAATCCAGCCATCGAGGTCCCATGTCCACACTGATCATGCGGACTATCAAGTGATTTCCACCACCAAGAACCACTATAATGAGTACTATACTTTCTTATTGTTCGCGAAGGAGAATTTCCAGAGCTAAACTGAGAGCCCAGATTATCCTGACTATCTGAGGCTCCAGAATCAATAATACAAATACCTATATTATCACCTGTAGAGATATTCCAAGCCGAAGGAATATTATGATTATAAAAATTCCAAGGAATTTTAGCATTGTAAGAGTTAGTATTAGTATAATCTGCGCTATTAATACCATAATCCGGAGATCCATCACATCCTGACGAGCTTTTTAATAGATCTTCTCTTTTTAGCTCGTATCCCATTGGCTCAACGTATCTGATATCTCCCCTATTTTTCAGCATTTCGAGGGTTTCTATATTTGTGATCTGTACCGCTAAAGTTGGGATCACGTCATCTAATTCAAATGGCAATAAGTCTTTTAGTTCTAATTGATCAGAACCTCGCACTCGACGCTCCCCATCTAATACCAAATTCAAAATATCATCCCTGACTTCCAACCAACGGTCCTCAAGTCTATCAGATATTCCAATTGATTCTGATATATTTTCAACATTCTCTATTTGATATCCAATGGCAACTATACTGTCACTCAAAAGGACTGCACTGTGTAATATGGGTAACGATGCTGTCGACCAATCAAATATTTGTCCGGATTGAATAGATTTGTTAATAAAGGCGTCGATATCACCCTTATCGTGCTGAACAATCTGTGCCTCGGCTTTTTCAGGCTCAACTTCTTTGGAACAAGCAATAAGGAAGATGAAGGCAAAAAAGAAAAGTATAACGTTTTTCATAGTAATATTTATTGATTTGGTTTGATCACGTTAAAATAATCAAACCATTTACACCAATAAAACTTTAAAACGCTAATTCTTTATATTGCTATATTTTAATAGCAATTATAATGGATTTAGACATACTTTATGTCACCATTTATATTGTGATCAGAATATAATTTTTCAGCATATTCAATGTGCTGAACCTTAACTTTTTGATCTTCCAAAGCTTTAGCCACCTCTATTATTGCATAAAATGAAAGAAGTGCAATAATCAATGTTTTAATTTTTTTTCTCTTCATCATTATAATTAAATGGACATTAGTAACGATCTTAAAAAGACTTAAATTACCTCGTCATTCTTATTATTACTTTTTTAACATCTTCAATAATATGTGCATTAGAGAAAGGATACTCTTCTATCAAAATGCTTCGACAAGTTTAGAACCAAATAAAAATAAGAGAGACCACTTACTTCAAGTGGTTGCTCAGTATTCTGATGAATTTCTCAATGACATTGAGTCTCTCCCAGCATATCAAATAAAAGATAATTCACTAATAGACTTAAAGCTAAATGAAGTAACCAATACAGAACAAATAGAGCCGGTAATAGAACTAATCGATAAATCCATTCATAATATTGGTATTAATCCAGCATCTCCTGGTCATTTGGGATACATTCCTGGTGGCGGATTGTATAGCTCGAGTCTTGGAGACTACATGGCATCTGTATTTAACAAATATGCAGGTCTTTATTATGCCTCTCCTGGGGCAGTAACATTAGAAAATAAAATTATTAGATGGTGTGCTGATTTAATAGGATACCCTATTACTGCTTTAGGTAATATTACTTCTGGTGGTTCAATAGCCAATTTGATCGCCCTTTGTACAGCCAGAGATCATCATCAGATTGTTGGAGCAAAAATTAAAAAAGCAGTAATATATTATTCGCAGCAAACGCATCATTGTGTTAACAAGGCAGCCAAAATCGCAGGTTTAGAACAATGTGTCTTTCGCCAAATAGATCTGGATCACATGTACAGAATGGATGCCACTAAGTTATCTAAACAGATCGACCAAGACCAATCAGAAGGTTTAATCCCATTTTTTCTCGCAGCTTCATGTGGTTCAACAGATACAGGTGCGGTCGATCAATTCGACATGCTCTATGAAACTATTAAGGATTTGGACATATGGTATCATATTGATGCCGCATATGGTGGATTTTTTATGCTCACCAGCTATGGCAATGAGCTTTTCAAGGGCATCAATCAAGCTGATTCCGTAGTATTGGATCCGCACAAAAGTCTTTTTTTACCATATGGAACAGGAATTGTGTTAATCAGAAATGGGAAACATTTATTCGATTCCTTTAATTATACGGCAAACTATCTTCAGGATGCAAATGGGGATATGTTACAAAACTCTCCAGCAGATCTCTCGCCAGAACTAACTAAACATTTTAGAGGATTAAGAATTTGGCTACCGCTCAAACTCCATGGTGTAGCAGCGTTTAGGGCCTCACTTGATGAAAAAATACTCCTTACCCAATATTTGCATGAAAAGCTAAAAATAATGGGATTTGTAGTAGGTCCTAAACCTCAACTCACGGTTTGCATATATCGCTATCCTATCAAAAATCAAAATCCTAATTCTTTTAATCAAGAATTGCTACTCAATATTCAAAAGGACGGACGAATATTTATTTCAAGTACTACCATAGATGACAAATTTTGGCTGAGAGCGGCTATTGTTAGCTTCAGAACTCATTTACAAACTATTGATTTATTCCTGTCTATTTTAAAATCTGAAATCAGTAAAATGCTGCCAAACCACTCCTATTAGACTGATAATATCTTTTTTGTTTAATTTTTATACATTATATATTAAACAATATTAATTGATTTCGGTTTCATATTGTAATCAAACTAATAATAATGAAACAGTTTTCTATTTTACTCTTATTTATCGCCACATCTTTGTTCGTATCATGTAGTGATGACGATGATACTACCACAGAAACACAAACTATTGTGGACATAGCTGTTGGAGACTCTCAGTTTTCTACTTTGGTGGCCGCTCTACAAAGAACGAATCTTGTAAGCACTTTAGAGGGGGAAGGTCCTTTTACTGTATTTGCACCAACCAACCAGGCCTTTCAAGATTTAGGGGTTGATTTGGCCACAATATCCGATCAAGAATTGACAGATATATTATTATATCATGTTATTGCAGGGGCGGATATTAAGTCAACAGATTTAGTGGCTGGTCAGACATACGCCACTACAGCCTCCACTGGAGGAGTAAGTGGTAATCAACTGTCATTATTAATTGAAGCATCTAACGGAGTAGAGCTCAATGGAAGTACTAATGTAACCTCGGCCGATATTTCAGCTAACAATGGAGTGATTCACGTTATTGACAGGGTGTTACTTCCTTTGGATATTGTTGGGCATGCGGTAGCTAATTCAAATTTCACCAGTTTAGTTGGGGCCTTGAGTAGTGCTCCTGGTGAGCTTGTCGATGTATTGTCAAGTGAAGGCCCGTTTACAGTTTTTGCACCACTAAATAGTGCATTTGATGCCGTGTCAGATGTCGTAGCCACATTGACACCAGAACAGTTAACGACGGTACTTACTTATCATGTAGTAGGAGGAGCTAATGTAATGTCATCAGATCTTAGCAACAACATGGCAGTAACAACCGTGAGCGGACAAGATTTTACAGTAAGTTTAGATGACGGGGTTGAATTAATTGATCAAACGGGAGCAAGTGCCACTATCGTTTTGACAGACGTACAAGCGACCAATGGAGTTATACACGTATTAGAAAAAGTCATTATTCCAAGTCTATAGTTAGTTAGAGTTAGTAATGATTTTTTGACCATGAGGATGTAGTATTAGCAGCTACATCCTCTTTTTATTTAAGGGCCATATACTTCCATAGCGCTGAGGCGTGTAAAGCTTGTCTCATCTTTTTTGTTTGCAATAACTCAAGCATTTCTGCTCGGCTATACAGATGAATGGACATATCCTCTGTATCATCCAATTTTTGATCCGCAACTCTCTCAACTCCCTCTGCCAAAAAACAATATGTCAAATTCGTATGTGTACCTGGGTTAGCCGAATTAGTTATCCATAAGGTCCAGTGCCCCCCAGCATATCCAGTCTCCTCTAATAATTCTCGCTTTGCTGAATACAAAGGAGATTCGTCGCTGGGGTCCACCACTCCTGCACTCAATTCTATATTTACTTCTCCAATACCATGTCTATATTGCTCCACTACAACGAATTTTTCATCTTTATCTATTGCTATAATGCTAACCCAATCTGGGTACTCTAACACGTAATAGGATTCTAACACTTTGCCTTTTGGCATGAGTAAATTATCCTCTCTAATACGTAGCCATGGAGGTTTATTAAATATCAGTTTTGAGTTCAATGTTTTCCATTTTCTGATCATGGTATGGATTGGATTTAAGATTTATAGGGTTTACTCTCTTATTTCCTAAACAACAATGTGATTAATTTGTCACAGCAAATGTCCTATAAAATAATCACTGCTTTTTTATTTAGGTTTTAGTAGTTGAGAGAGAGCAAGTTGTAACAACTTGCTCTTTTATTTTTGCAATTGCCTTAAAAATTCATCCGTTCTATATTGCCCGAAAAGGTCGAAAACTAAAAGTAGACTCGAAAAAATTAGTATACTTATGGACGTTCCTATCAAGATGTGGTTCAAACCAAAAAATACAGAAACTACTAATAAAACAAAACCAAATATTAATCCTACACTGTCTACTTTTCTCTTCCTTTTAAAACGTTCACTCCGACCCAAAAGATGTAGAACCTCTTCTCGATTTAGATAATCATCCCCTAAATCTTCATCCTTTATAAGCGAAAATCTCCCAATTGATCTTCTAAATCTATAAAATCCACTAACAATACAGAAAATGGCAAATGGTACTGTGCTAATAAGAAGCCCAGAAGATAACATACCTCTCCTAATCAAATAGAGCAGCACCACCCATGTCAAAGCGCCTAATCCTACAAACAGTATGAGCGCATTACTTATTCTTTCTCCTCGATAGTACTCTGCGGCCTTTTCCTTTTTAGTCTTGTTTGTAATGGGTGAATTCATCAGGCTTTTCTGCTGTAATGTTTAAACTTGAGAATTAAAAACTATTTTCACCATTCAAGCGGCGGAAATTTAGAATGAAGATATTAATAATTCGACTAAGTTCTATGGGCGATATAGTGATGACTTCTCCTATAATACGTTGTCTAAAAACACAGTTGAATTGTGAATTACACTTTTTAACCAAACAAGAATACCTTCCATTAATACAGTTCAATATTCACCTAACTAAAATTCATTTCTTCTCAAAGAAAGATTACATAATATCTGTTTTGCAAAAAGAATCTTTCGATTTAACCATTGACCTTCATAATACCATCCAATCCAGAGCTTTAAGCAAGCGTTTGAATAGTCCTTTGATCCAAACTGACAAAATGCCGATAAGAAAATGGATCATGTTAGGACTCAAACTCAATCTCTTAAATAAATCCCACGTGATTGATCGTCATTTTCAATGTATTGAGCAACTGGGTGTGCTAAACGACGGATTAGGCATGGACATTTTCATCAAAAATCGCGCACCAACTACAGTACAAAAAAAGATGATTATCTTAAATGTGGGAGGAAGTTCTGCCACAAAAAGAATTCCACTGAGAATAGTCAACGAATTGAATGATATGACCGAATATCCATTTGATGTTATTGGGGGGGAGGATGTTCGCAATATTAGAGATAAAATAATCCTGAATAACAATTCTATAAATTCTATCGCCAATAGAAATCTAACGGCTACAATCAATGCTATTAAATTAAGTACGTTGGTAATCACAGGTGATACTGGAATAATGCATATTGCTACGGCCTTGGACAAACCTATTATTTTGATTTGGGGCAGCACATCAGATGATTTTGGCTTCTACCCTTACTACGGTGATAAAGAAGATAAATCTATCCATATTCAAAAGAAATTAAAATGCAGACCTTGTAGTAAATATGGGAGAGAGAGTTGTCCTAAAAAGCACATGAAATGTCTCAACGATGTCTCTACAGAAGAAATAATTGCACATATAGATAAGCTCTTTTCTTCAAGAACTAAGTTCAGTAAATAAATGTTCTTACATTAACAGTCTAAATTAACAACATGGCAACTATTAATATTAATCAAAATAAGAACCCATTTGAAGGGAAAAATTTCACTAAGTATATCGTTTTCGGATTCTTAGCAATAATGCTTATCTCTTTACTCTCTAATACCACCTTTATAACTATTCCCCCTGGTGCTAAAGGAGTGAAATTTAAAAGATTCGCTGGAGGTATAAAAAAAGATGTTATTTATGATCAAGGATTTCATGTAGTCATGCCTTGGGACAATATGATTGTGTACGACGTTAGAACTAATGAGTCATTCGAGACCATGGATGTGCTATCTAAAAACGGGCTATCTATTGCTGTCGAATTATCCTATCGATATATGCCTGAAGCACAGAAAATTGGCTACCTGCATGATGAAATAGGTCCTGATTATTCGAATAGAATCATTAAGCCTGAAATACGCTCGGCTACGAGAGAAGTTATAGGCAAGTATCTTCCAGAAGAACTATATAGTACAAAGCGTGAAGCCATTCAAGATGAAATCTTTACACAAACACAAGACGCTATAAAAACCAAGTATATCAATCTTGACGCTATTTTAATTAGATCAGTACAACTTCCCGATAAACTAAAAGCTGCGATAGAGCAAAAATTGGAAGAAGAGCAATTAGCTTTCCAATTTGATTTCAAATTAGAAAGAGAACGTAAGGAGGCTGAAAGAAAAATTATTGAAGCACAAGCAAAAGCAGATGCAAATAAAATATTGAATGCTTCTTTATCTGATAAAATTTTGCGAGATAAAGGAATTGAAGCCACTTTAGAATTAGCACAATCTCCCAATAGTAAAGTAGTAATAGTAGGTGGCGGCGATGAAGGCCTGCCTCTTATCTTAAATAATTAATATGAATTTAGGGAGCTACAGCTCCCTATTTTAAAAATGAAGAAAGTATTAAGTATTATTCTTTTTTTATTTCTTGAGTCCTGTGTTTCTCAACACTCTAATAATCATGGGGAACACAGAAATTTGTCACCGCGAATATTTCTTACAAGTATCAAGAAGTCACCATGCTATGGTGAGTGTCCAGTATTTTTGCTTAACATTTACGAAAGTGGATATGCCGAATATAAAGGAGTAAAACATGTAGAATTGATGGGTACTTATATTGGTAAATTACAAGACGAGCAATTAACACAGCTACGTGACAAAATAGAAAATCTTAATTCAAAAGAACTAAATGATAACTATCTGATACCAAATATATCAGATTTGCCATCTACCGTAATTCGTACCAAAAAACAAAACATTTCTTATCATAAATCTTTGGCTCCACTTATAGTAAAAGCTATAGAGCAAGACCTATTAGATATAATTGAAAACATTACATGGAATAAAAAACCTGATAATAGAAACAAGTAAATTCAAAAAATATTATTTAGTCCCTTTTTGAAAGAATCATTCAATTTTTTGAAATCTAAAGTACCTTGTTCTTCAATCAGATGATTCGAAATAATCAATGCTTTTTCGATTCTCTTAGTAGTGCTTTTTAATTTTGCCACTAAATGAATTAAAGCTCTTTGTCTTCCTGGTGTTAATCTTTCAAAATATAATTCAAATTGTGGCTCTTGAATTAACAACTCCTCTAATTCTTTTGGCATTGGCATACCATATTTACTCGTATCAGGTTCTAATACAACACTAACTTTATCACCTACCTCAATTTTGTGTTCCTTTTTCAATTTATTACTGACAATGATATACTTACCATCAATACCCGCTGATAAAATCGCACATGGGAAAACTTTTCCATTATTTATTTGACAAATAAATCGTACTACATTCATTTCTGAATAAAGCTCATATATTTTATCAGGTACTTTAATATGCTGATAGAATAACCTATTATCAAACAATTCCAATTTTGATATAAATTCCATCTTCATAACATCAGCTATTTAAGAGAATACCTAAAAGTATGCATAAAAAAAGCTTCATGCGGATGCATGAAGCTAATAAATTAA
>JAHDDE010000090.1 GCA_020629515.1 Saprospiraceae bacterium
GATTATTTGTATTCTTATTTTAATTAGAGTGTTTTAATTAGCAGTACTTTATTCTAACCATTGAATTATTAATATCCTCAAGTAAGGTGAAATTTAAAACAGAACTCGACTTAAAAGCATTTTTTGATACAAATTATAAGAAAGCGGTAGTTTCTGCTAATAGGTTACTTAATAATCAACCTGTAGCAGAAGATGTCGTCCAAGACTGTTTAATTAAGCTTTGGGATAAAAGAGAAGAATTAATAGAAAGTACAATTACTGGATACTTTTTTAGGATGGTTCGCAATAGGTGTATAGATATCCTAAGAAATAAACAACCAGAAACGGTAACTCCCGAAGATGCGAACCTAGCATTTACCGATCATTCGAACTTAGAGTTAAACGAATTAAAACAAAAAATAAACTCGATAATCGATGGTTTGCCAAATCGATGTAGAGAAATTTTTGTTCTGAGCCGATTTGAAAAGATGAGTTATAAAGAAATAGCTCGGACCTTATCAATATCTCCCAAAACTGTAGAAAATCAGATATCTAGAGCACTTAAAGTATTGAGCGCATCTTTCAGTTTTAAATTAATTTTACTTTTTTTATTAAAGCCTTAGGGGTAACCTCCTTTTTATTCGTAATAATAGTAGACAAGCATATTAAATGAATCAAGAAAGTTATATATCACTTATCATTCAAAACCTGTCAGGCGAGATTTCATCTGATGATAAGAGTAAGCTTGATGCATGGATTAGCTTGAGTGATGAAAATAAAGAAGCTGCGGAAAAAGTAAGTTTAGCATGGCTTAATGCAGATATATATAAAGCAGATATTTCAATAGATGAAGATCAAGCTTGGAAAAGTATTACTACTCGAGTCAAAGAACCGACGAAAAGTATAGACTTAAACGAAAGTAATTCCAAAACTACTTCTAAAACCATTTCGCTTTGGCGAATTGCCTCAATTGCAGCTTCATTTTTATTGATATTGGGTTTTTCTTATTTATTCTTTAATGGTGTAGATAACGAACCGACATTATATGCAACAAGTAATAATGAAACATTAGAAATAGTTTTGCCGGATGGAACAAACGTAAGTATAAATGAAAACTCTCAATTGTCATACTTAGAACGAGAGAATACTAGACAGGTAAAACTAGAAGGAGAAGCATACTTTGATGTGTTCCATGATAAGCAAAGACCATTTAGTGTAGAAGCGAATGAGACCAAAACAGTAGTTTTAGGAACTAGATTTAATGTAAATGCAAACGATGGTGTAGAGGTGTCTTTATATGAAGGTAAAGTATCTTTTGAGTCCAAAGGAAATGAGAAACAAATATTAAAACCTGGTGAGTTAATTACTTATAATATTGAGAATTATAATTTGAGCTTGACATCTACAGACTTTTCCAACAAAATCGCATGGAAAACTAAAACACTAAAATTTGAAAACACAGAAATAACTTCAGTAATAAAAACTGTAGAAACATACTTTGATAAAAACATTGAACTGATCCTTAAAGATGGTACATGCCATTTCACAAGTACCTTTAAGAATCCAAATTTTGAAGAAGTAATAGAAGTACTAGAGTACACTTATGATATGAATTTTGAAGCTAGCAAAAATTCAGATAAGTTGACAATCTTAAAATGTAAATAGTCTGTAGTATGAAATACACTGATCATAATAGATCCGAAAATTAGGAAAGGAGTACTACCAAAAAAATAACAATGAAAAAATTTATACTCATAATAATGGGTTGGCTAATAACCAGCCTTGCGATAGCTCAGTCTATTCCAAATGAAACAGTAGAATTTAATTACAATAAAGTATCTATTCAAGAAATCTTAAATGATATTCAGAAATCTTATGGATTGAGTTTTTCATATGGTAGCTTGGATTTAAAGAAGCAAGTAGATTTTAACTATAGCGGAAATCTACAAGAAGCCATAGATCTATTATTAACAAAGCAAGGTTTATTGTATAAAGAGATCGGCAGTCAACTTGTATTGAAAGAAGACATTCCCTTTGGTCAAGCAGTAAAGGGATTAGTTAAAGATTTAGATAGCCACTTTCCTTTGATTGGTGCTAATATAATAGTAAAAGGATCTGACCCGATGATAGGTACAAGTACGGATTATGATGGCAATTTTAGATTTGATAACCTTAAGGTTGGTAGGTATGATTTAGTAATTGAGTATATCGGTTATGATAAAAGAGTTGTAAACCAAGTATTAGTAACAACAGGAAAAGAAGTGTTTTTGAATATTAATATGAAGGAATCTACGTTGCAGATGGATGAGATAGTAATCGTCGCAAAGGATGATATCTCTAAACCTTTGAATGATATGGCAACTACAAGTGCAAGATCATTTTCGGTAGAAGAAGCAAGTCGATATGCAGCAGCAGTTTCTGATCCTGCTAGAATGGCATTGTCTTTTGCAGGTGTAACAGGAAGTGGAGATGACCTTGCAAATGAAATTATTGTAAGAGGAAACTCATCAAAGGGATTACTATGGAGACTAGAAGGTATAGAGATTCCCAATCCCAATCACTTTAGTAGTCTTGGAAGTGGGGGTGGAAGTATTAGTATGCTTAGTTCTAGTACGCTTACAAATTCTGATTTTTACACAGGCGCATTTCCTGCTGAATTTGGAAACGCCCTAAGTGGAGTTTTTGATTTAAAAATGAGAAAAGGTAATAATGATAAGAGAGAACATAGTTTTCAAATAGGAACGCTTGGTATAGAAGCATCTTCTGAGGGATACATCAAAAAAGGTTCTGCTGCATCTTATTTGGTAAATTACAGATACTCAACAATTGCTTTAATAGATAAACTATTACCAACAGTAGAAGGAGGCGTTACTGCGTTTCAAGATCTATCGTTTAAGATTAATATTCCAACAAAAAAATGTGGTGTGTTTTCCATATTTGGACTTGGAGGAATAAATAATACAAATGAAGAAATGCAAGCTGATACAACCAACTTTATGTTCGATTGGCAGTTACAAGAATTCAGCCAAAACCAAAGTATGGGAGTAGTAGGAGTTACCCATAAATATGTTATAAATAAAGATAGTTACTTAAGAACATCCTTAGCAAGTTCACTTTGGTTTTTTGATGATGAAACAACTCAACTGAACTCTGCAGAAGGATTTATTCCAGAAGTGATAGATGTTACGGATTTTAAAGAATATGAAACCACATTTAATATACTATATAATAGAAAAGTTAGTGCAAGACATTCTGTTAGGACTGGATATTCTATGAGACATAAATCATTTAACTATGACTTTAAGTCTGTTGCAGAATCAGAAGAATTTTTGTCTTTCTTACAGAACAATGGTAGTTCACAATTAATGGATGCATATATCCAATCTAAATATAAAATTGGTGAAAAATGGGAACTGAATACTGGATTGAATGTATCCTACCTGACTTTAAATGGCACCAGTGGGGTAGATCCAAGAGTAGGAATAAAATATCAATTTAAACCAAAACAAAGTGTTAGTCTTTCTACAGGAATATACTCTAAACCAGAACATGTTTCGACATATTTTATAGAGCGTAGAAATCAAAGCGGTGACTTAGAAAGCCCAAACAAAGATTTACCAATGTTGAAAGCATATCATTTAGTGGCAGCATATGACATTAATTTTAGTAGTAGTATAAGGTTAAAGGCAGAAGCATATTATCAATACTTATATAATATTCCAGTAGGTAGCAAACCCAATAGTTATTTCTCTACTTTAAATGCAAGCGACATTTTTAGTTTGATATTTTTTAACGACCTCAGTGGTGCAACATTGCTTTCTGAAGGTACAGGAAAAAATTATGGTATAGACCTTACGCTAGAAAAGTCATTTACTGAAGGATATTATTTTATGGCAACAGGTTCTGTTTTCGAATCAAAATTTACTACTGCCGACAAGCGAGCATTTAATACAAGGTTTGCTACAAATTTTGTAGGAAATATTTTAGGTGGTAAAGAATGGACAGTCGGAAAACGAAAAAAAAACATCATAGGACTAAATGGAAAATTCAACTTTGTTGATGGTTTACGGACTACACCGATTTTAATTGAAGAGTCTCAAATATTTGGTGTAACTGTTTTTGATGAACTCCGATTTAATGACATTAAGCGACCTGCATATTATAGATTCGATTTAGGAGTATTGTATAAAATCAATGCTAAAAAAACAACACACAGCATAAGTGCAGATATCCAGAATATAACAAATCGATTTAATGATGCAGGAAGTTTCTATGATCCTGTTAGTAACGAAATAGTAACAAATAAACAAAATGGATTAATTCCATTTATTAATTATAGAATAGAATTCTAATTATAAACATAAAATTACTCAATAAATAAAACTTTTAAAATGAAAAATATTAAATTAATAACAATAGCACTTTTCGCATCTTCTATATTTTTAACTAGCTGTACAAAAGATGAAGAAATATTTGGCTCGGATACATTTATTACTGACGTCAGAGATGTATCTGATTTTAATAGAATTATTGTAGAAGGAATCGCTGATACATATATTACCTATGGAGAAATATTCGAAGTAAATGTTTTTGCCAATGACAATATTTTAGAGTATATCAATACTAAAGTTAATGGAGACAGATTAGAAATAACAATGGAATCCAAGAGCTTCCGAGACATAGATATCGATATAAATATTACTTGTCCAAATTTAAAAGAAGTAACTAAAAGAGGAGTGGGCAATACAACTGTTTCTGGTTTCAATGACTTAAAAGAACTAGAAG
Organism: Saprospiraceae bacterium; assembly: GCA_020629515.1. GTDB lineage: Bacteria > Bacteroidota > Bacteroidia > Chitinophagales > Saprospiraceae > GYS-P2D. Next base: position 4,765 of record JAHDDE010000090.1, read on the forward strand.
TAAATCACTTTGGAGTAGCATCATTATTTATGGATGGCAAGGTAGAAAACCTTTATATAGAAAAATCAGGTGTAGGATCTTTTAATGGCTTTGATTTGATCACAAACAATTGCCAAATCGAACAAAATGGAATCGGGAATACAGAGATTTATTGTATTGATAAACTATCAGGTGAACTAAGTGGTATTGGAAATATCCTATATAAAGGCAATCCAGATATCAATGTAGAAATTAGTGGAATTGGTTCGCTTAAAGATGCAAATTAGAATCTTGTTTTAGCTTCTAGGCTTGACTTAAAAAACTATTAACACAAAAGATTAATATCATAACTGATATTGATCTTTTGTGTTAACCTTCTGTTCGCTGGATTATACTTTTATAATACTACTCCTCAGGATTACTGCCTCAAAGCCTTAAACAATTCAATAAAACTCTCTTCCTTCTTTAGTTTAAGTTTAT